>NZ_JBEPAL010000017.1:88689-142568 GCF_040298625.1 Streptomyces sp. NPDC001532 | reverse complement strand
AGGGCGGCATGGCGGAGCCATGGCAACCGACGACAACGCGGCGAGGCGCGGTGCCAGACGCCGGGAGCCCGGCATGATCGGCGAGACGCCCCCTAGCCCGTCGCGTCCACCAGGGCCAGTTCGTGGAGGCGTTCCGGGGGGCCGGGGCGGGCGTAGTACCAGCCCTGGGCCGTGTCGCAGCCCAGTATGCGGAGCTGTTCGGCCTGGGCGCCGGTCTCCACGCCCTCCACGGTCACCGCGAGGTCCAGGCTGTGGGCGAGGGAGACGATGCCTTCGACGATCTTCAGATCGACGGGGTCGGCAGGGAACTGCTGCATGCTCTGGGTGAAGGAGCGGTCCAGCTTGAGGATGCTCACCGGGAGGCGGCGGAGGTTGGCGAGGTTGGAGTAGCCGGTGCCGAAGTCGTCCAGGGCGATGTCCACGCCCATCTCGGCGAGCCGGCGCAGCGGTTTCAGCAGGTCGTCGTCGGCGCCGATCAGGGCGGACTCGGTGACCTCCAGGCAGAGCGCGTCGGGGTCCACGCCCGCCGCCTCCAGGATGTCGACGGTGTCCTGGACCAGGCCGGGGTGGGTGAGCTGGCAGGGCGAGAGGTTGACGTTGATGCGCAGCGGACCGGACGTGGTGCCCGCGTACCGTTCGCGCCACTCGCGGGCCTGGCGGACCGACTGCTCCAGCACCCAGCGGCCCAGCGGCACGATCAGGCCGGTGTGCTCGGCGAGCGGGATGAACCGGTCGGGGCCGAGCACGCCGTGCTGCGGGTGCAGCCAGCGCACCAGGGCCTCCGCGCCGCGCACACTGCCGTCGCCGAGGTGGACCAGCGGCTGGTACTCGATGAAGAACTCGCCGCGCTCCAGCGCGGTCGGCAGTGCCGTGGTCAGCCCGTTGCGGGTGATGGCGCGGGCGTCGGCCTCCGCGTCGGCCAGCTCGAAGCGGTTGCCGCCGGCCGACTTCGCCCGGTACATGGTGATGTCGGCGCTGCGCAGCACCTCGGCCGCACTGCGCTCCCCCGCCGGGCCCTCGACGATGCCGATGCTGCCGCGCACGGTCAGCTCACGGCCGTCCACGCTGACCGGTGCGATCAGGGCGTTCATGATCCGGGCGGCCAGCTCGTCGACCTCGTGCTGGGTGTCGGGGCCGGTGGTCAGCGCCACGAACTCGTCGCCGCCGAGCCGGGCCACCATCTCGCCGGGCGCGGTGGCGCAGGACTGGAGCCGGTCGGCGACCTCGACGAGCAGCCGGTCGCCGGCCGCGTGGCCGAGGCTGTCGTTGATGGTCTTGAAGCCGTCGAGGTCCAGGTAGCACAGCCCGAAGCGCTGTCCGGGGCCCGCGTTGAGCGCCTTCTCCAGGCGCTCGAAGAAGAGCGTGCGGTTGGGCAGTCCGGTGAGGGCGTCGTGGGTGGCCTCGTAGCGCAGCCGCAGGTTCAGCAGCCGGCGCTCGGTGGTGTCCTCCATCAGCGCGAGCTGGTACTGCGGGTTGCCGTCGGCGTCGCGCAGCAGGGAGACGGTCAGATTGGTCCAAAGGGCCGTGCCGTCCGGCCGGTAGAAGGCCTTCTCCACGTGGTAGTGCTCGCGCTCGCCGCGCACCAGTTCCTCGTACAGCCGCCACACCTGCGGCGCGTCCTCGGCGTGGGTCCAGTCGCGGACGTTGCGGCCGCGCACGTTCTGCTCGCCGCCGCCGAACATCCGCAGCAGGGCGCCGTTGACCTCCAGGACGTTGCCGTCGAGGTCGGCGATGCCGATCCCTATGGCCGCGCCCTCGAACACCGCGCGGAACCGGGCCTCGCTGGCGTGCAGCGCCTGGGCGACGACACCCTGGGCGCGCAGCGCGGCCTGGGCGATGGACTCCTGCTCGGCCAGGGTGCGTTCGCGCAGTGCCTGGGCGAACCCGGCGGCCATGGCGTGCTGGAGGCGCGCGGAGCGGGCCCGCAGGTCCTCCTGGTCGCCGTCCTCGCCGCAGTAGAGCACGAGGTAGGCGTCCACGCAGTCCAGTGTGTGGCTGAGCGCCTCCGGGTCGGTGCAGTGCGCGGCGACCAGCGCGGCGCCCACCGCCCGGCCCTCGGCCGCGTCGAACGCCCTGGCGCGCAGCGCCTGGCTCAACCGGCGCGCGAGCGGCAGCAGTTGACGCTCGAACTCGGGCCGCGTCAGGGACGTCACGGTCACCGGGAAGACCGCCCGGCTCCAGATCGTCGCGAAGCGGCGCAGTCTGTCCTCCGGCCCGTCCGGCTCCGCGCTCACGCCGTACGCCCCACGCCCACGCCCGCGAACCCGGCGAAGGCATACGGGTCCTCGTCCTCCGGTGCGGTGTCCGGCCGCCAGTGCGGCATCGGCACCAGTCCGGGTTCCACCATGTCGTACCCCTCGAAAAACCGCGCGATCTCGTCGCGCGAACGCATGATCAGCGGGTTGCGAATGTCCTTGTATACGTCCACCGCACCCCCGGCCCGCTCCGGTGGGAGGGGGATTCCCTCGTACGAGGCATGCGTGAGCACCAGCATGCTGCCGGGCGCCAGTGCGTCGCTCAACTGCGCCACTGCCGCGTACGGGTCGTCCGCGTCCTCCACGAAGTGCAGTATGGCAACGAGGAGCAGGGCCACCGGACGGTCCAGGTCCAGCAGCCGGGCGACCTGCGGGCTGGTCAGGATGTCCTGCGGCTTGCGCAGGTCCGCGGCGACCACGTCCGCGTCCGCGTTGCCCTCGAGCACCGCCTGGCTGTGCGCGACGGCCACCGGGTCGTGGTCGACGTAGACGACGCGCGAGCCGGGAGCGGCGGCCTGGGCGACCTCGTGGACATTGCCGAACGTCGGGATGCCGGAGCCGATGTCGAGGAACTGGGTGATGCCCCGCTCCACCGCGTACCGGACCGCGCGGCGCATGAACGCGCGGTTGGCCTGCATGATTTTCGGGAGCCCCGGCATGAACTCCATCGCCCTGCGGGCCGCTTCCCGGTCGACCTCGAAGTTGTGCGAACCGCCCAGGTAGTAGTCGTAGATGCGCGAAACGCTCGGCACCGAGATGTCGATGCTTCGTGGGGCCCAGGCGGGACGCTCCATCTATCTCTCCAGGCATAGGCGATCCGGTGTTCGAGCAGAGGCTACTGATCGCCCGCCAAAGGAGCGAGCCGAAACGGAAATTGACCATCCGTTCCCGGTCACTGCCTGCGGCACGTGCCGAATGAGGCCCGCGCTGTTCCCACGGGAGGTATCGGCGGCATTCCGGAGAGTTCCGGTGCGGCGGAAGAAGGCGGGAAGAAGGGAGAGGAATGCCGAGGAGTCGCGGCGAATGACGGCAAACCGGTCCGCCCCCTGCCGCGAGGGGGCGGAAGAGGGCGGACCGGGGTCGGGCGCGCCGGTGACACCAGGGGAGGCTCACCGGAGTAGTGCTCCGAGCACTACTCCTTGTCCGGCGCGCCGACCGGCTTTCCGTCGGGCGCCACGGCGAACCAGGTGCCGCCGACGCCCTGACCGTTGGTGTCGCCCGGGGCGTTGTCACCGCTGAAGGTGTAGATCGGCCAGCAGTTGACCGTCTGCTGCCTGGCGCCGTCCGGGCGGGTGAAGCTCATCAGGCCCTTCTTCTGCACCCCCTTGGTGTCGTTCGCCTCCACCGGGGAGACGACCGGCCAGTTCTCAAGGCAGGCGCCGGTGCACGCCGAGACCGGCTTAGGCCAGGCCTCGTCCTTCATGAAGCGGTAGACCGTCATGCCGTTCTTGTCGACGACGATCTCGCCGAGCTCGGCGTCCTTGCGGGTGGACAGGCCCGGCAGGTCGGCGAGGGCCGCCTTCTTGCCGTCGGGGGCGAGCGCGTACCAGGTGCCGCCGACGCCCTGGCCCTTGGTGTCCCCGGCGTTGACGTCCTTGGCGTAGCGGTACGCCGGCCAGCCGCCGACGGTCAGCTGCTTGCTGCCGTCGGCGCGGGTGACCTCGCCGAGCAGCTTCTTGTCGATGCCCGCGCCGGCCGAGGCGTCGTCCGCGGGAACCGGCGGCCAGGCGGTGGCGCAGTCGCCCTCGCAGTTGGTCTTGGGGGGTTCGGCGGTGTCCTTGTCGAACCGGTAGAGGGTGCGGCCGTCGCCGTCGGTGAGGACACGCCCCAGCTCCGCGTTGACGGAGACGCCGAGCTTGCCGGCCGGCTGCGCCTCGGCCGCGGCGTTCTGCTGATCCGTAGTACCGGTTCCGGCGCCCGCTTCCGTGCCGTCCCCGAGGCCCGTGCCGCCGTAGCCGCCGGCCGCTGCCGTGGCGCCGACGTTCTGACTGGCCGGCTGGGACCCCGCGCCGTCCTGGCCGCACGCCGTCGTCAACGCCAGCACGACCACGGCACCCGCCGCGAGCGATGCGCTCCGCCAGGAGGTCTTCATCGTCAACTCCCCATATTCACAAGGCTGTTGCAGTTGCAGCGCCCTGCTGCGCCGCCGCTCGACAGGGGGTACGGGCGGAGGTGGGGTGAGTGTTCAACGCGGACGCGGATTTCTTTTCGGGGAGTTCCGGCGCGGGCGAGCCGGTGCCCTGCGGGTTCAAACGTGCGAGCGGCCGCTTCCCTCCTTCGGGGCATTCCCCCGGTCCCCGGGCATGTCGAGCCCCTGGAAGGCCTCATGATCTTCGGCGTGCATGGATCCGAACCGACCCATTTCTCCGCCGCCGCAAGGGTGTTGACCCTCACCGCGTTGACGTGGGCCCTCGCCGGCGCACCGGCCGGCGTCGCGGTCGCCGATGCCTGTGCCTGGGCCTCGACCGGGCCGGGAGGCACGGAGGCGGTGTCGGTCGCGGGAAGTCTCACGTGCCCGACCCCGACCCCCACCCCGACCCCCACACCCACTCCGACCCCCACACCCACCCCCACTCCCAAGCCACCGCCGCCGAAGCCGCCCCCCGCACCGACACCCAGCCCGCCGCCGAAGCCGACGCCCACCCCGGAGCCCGAGCCACCGCCTCCGCCGCCCCCACCGGCCCCGCGGCCCGTGCCGCCCCGCCCGGCACCGCCCCCGGCGCCCGCTCCCCCGCCACCGCCCGCCCCCACTCCCACCCCGAAGCCGAGGCCGGCGCCCAGCCCGCGGCCCTCCGCGACCCCGGTGAGCTACCCGGAGTACCGCACCGCACCGCACCCGCGGCCCGTCCACCACGCCCCCTCGCCGGTCACCTACGTCCTGCTCATCACCGCCCCCGCGGTGGTCGCCGTCGCCGCGCTGCGTCCGCGCTGATCCCTGGAGGAATCCGTTGCCGGAATGGCTTGTTCTCACCCTCGCGATGGGGGCCGCCTGCGTCGTGGTCGTCGTCATCACGCTTGTACGGCACCGCACCGCGAGCGACGACGAGGATCCCAGCGAGACCCCGGACGTCATCGAGTACATGACGATGTGGATCGGCGTGGTCTACGCGATCGTTCTGGGCCTGGCCATCGCGGGTGTCTGGGAGGCGCGCGGTGTCGCCCAGGACCATGTGCGCGCCGAGGCCCAGGCGCTGCACGAGATCTCGGAACGGGTGCGGGTCTACCCGCCCGACGTCCGCGACCGCATCCGGGACGATGTCAACACCTACGTCGGACATGTCGTCACCACCGAGTGGAAGGCGATGGCGGACGGCGGCCAGGTCACCGAGCGCGGCGCCGAGCTGATGGCGCGCCTCCGCGAGGACATCACCGACTACGAGCCGCGAAGCGACTTCGAGGCCCAGGCGTACCAGCCGCTCATGGACCAGGTCACCGCCGCCGACCAGGCCCGCAGCGCCCGCGCCGACTCCACCGAGCCGACCATGCCGGGTGTGGTGTGGTTCGGTCTGCTCGTCGGTGCCGCGATCACCATCGGCATGGTCTTCGCCCTGCAGATCCGGCGCACCGCGCGCGAGCTGATCCTCGCCGGGCTGTTCTCCGCGCTGATCGCCTTCCTGCTCTTCCTCATCTGGGACTTCGACGCGCCCTACAGCCGGGGCATCACGGCGACGGCGGACCCGTTCCTGGAGCTCTTCCCCGACGCCAAGGGCTGACGGCCCTTCATCGCCTTCGCCCCGGCTCCCTGGAGGAGCCGGGGCGAAGGACCGTACGCGCTCAGATCCGCTTCTCGGAGCGGCGGCGCATCCAGAACACCCCGCCGCCGACGACGGCCGCGGCGACCAGACCGCCGCCGATCGCCATGTCGGTCGGCGTGGCGCCGGCGGAGCTGCTGCCGCCGAGACCGCCGCGCACGCCGCCGAGGACGGTGAAGGCCGCCGGGCGGGTGAGGGTCCGGCCG
The DNA here is from genome assembly GCF_040298625.1 of Streptomyces sp. NPDC001532. Taxonomy (NCBI): domain Bacteria; kingdom Bacillati; phylum Actinomycetota; class Actinomycetes; order Kitasatosporales; family Streptomycetaceae; genus Streptomyces; species Streptomyces sp. NPDC001532. Next base: position 136,355 of record NZ_JBEPAL010000017.1, on the reverse strand, counting down.
GCGCAGTCGACGGTGATGTCGTACCTGCCGGGGCGGGCGTTCTCGTTGATCGTGGCGCTGCCCCGGGAGGTCTGGTTGGCGCCGCTGATCGGGCTGAGGGAGGTGTTGCGGAACGCGCCGGAGCTGGCGGTGCCGCCGCGGGGGCAGCCGTCGACGGTGATCGTGATCTGTCCGCCGCGGGCGATCACGCTGGGCAGAGCGACGATGTTGCTCGGGCCGTGACCGGAGTGGCCGCCGTTGCCGCCACCGTTACCGCCCGCACCGTTACCGCCACCATTGCCGCCGCCGTTGCCACCGGCGCCGTTGCCACCGTTGCCTCCTCCGTGACCTCCTCCGTCACCCCCGTTTCCGCCGTTGCCACCGGCGCCGTTACCGCCCCCGTTGCCGCCGTTGCCCCCTCCGTGACCTCCTCCGTCACCCCCGTTTCCGCCGTTGCCCCCGCCGTTCCCGCCGGCGCCGTTGCCGCCACCGTTCCCGCCGCCGTTCCCACCGGCGCCGTTACCGCCCCCGTTGCCCCCTCCGTGACCTCCTCCGTCACCCCCGTTTCCGCCGTTGCCGCCGCCATTGCCGCCGCCACCGTCGCCGCCGTTACCGCCGTTGCCGTTTCCGCCGTTTCCGCCGTTTCCGTTACCGCCGTAATCGCCGCCGCCGTCACCCCCCGAGCCGCCGCCCTGGTCCCCACCGGAATTGCTGCTGGAGACACCGCTCTGATTTCCCCCTGGGTTGTCCCAGGCCACGGCCGCCGGGGCGGCGAGGCCGAGGGCGGCGACCGCGGCGGCGGAAACCGCCAGGACACGTGAGTTGCGCATGTGATCCTCCGCGGAAGACGCCCCGGGGCCCGTCCCCGGTCGATCGGCGAGAAAGCGCCTCCCGGAAAAGACCCTCAGCGGCCGTGCGGCACGCCGCATTTCGGCGATGGTCCGTCCTGGTGAGCCAACACGCCGGACGAAAACCGCACAATCGGATATTGCCGCAGGTCACGCCCCGTCAGAAATTTCCTGGTCACGGCAACTCGGATGGCGCACCACGCCCGGCGGCGGGCCACCCGTTCGCCTCTGTCCCGTCGCCGGTTGCATGGACTCCATTTAGCGTTCTCATATGCGCGAATGGACGCGGCGACGGCCGCGTCGAGAGGGGATGGCGAATGTATGCATCAGAGCTGTCCGAGTTGGCCGAAGAGGAGGAGCGGCGGAAGAAGCGCGCCCCTTGGGGCGTGATAGCGCTTGTTCTGCTGACCGGCCTCGCGCTCATTCGCAATGGTTCGGGGGAATTCGACGTGGGCCCGCCGCAGCCCGCCTCGGCGGCGGCCGCGGACAGCGCCGTGCAGGACGCCTTCGGCCAGACGGCGCAGGCGCTGCCGTACGCCGTGCCGGACCGGGTCAGGATCCCGGCGATCCAGGTCGACGCGCCGACCATCCCGGTGGGCCTGGACGCGGACGGCTGGGTGGACGCGCCGCCGGCCGAGGACCCGAACCTGGCGGGCTGGTTCACCGGGGCGGTCTCGCCGGGCGAGAAGGGCACCGCCGTCGTCGTCGGCCATGTCGACAATCAGCAGGGGCCCGCGGTCTTCTACGGGCTCGGCGCGCTGAAGAAGGGAAATCGCGTCGAGGTGTCCCGCCTGGACGCGAAGACGGCCGTGTTCGAGATCTACGGCGTCGAGGTTTTCGAGAAGAACAATTTCCCCGGCGACCGCGTCTACGCGTCGAAAGGCGCTCCGGAACTGCGGGTCATCACCTGTGGTGGCGGATTCTCCAAGCAGAACGGCTACGACGGGAATGTCGTCGCCTTCGCCCGCCTGGTCGAGGTCCGCTGAACGGTCCCCGGCCGGGCGGGCGGCCCGCGGTCACACAGGGTGGCGGCGCGGCACGGTGACGCGGTAGCCGGCGTCCAGCAGCTGCGGCAGATAGGAGCGCAGCGCCCGCACGCTCTGCGAGCGGTCGCCCCCGGCGTCGTGCGAGAGCACCACGACACCGGGGGCGGCGCCGTCCTCCACCCGGTCGACGATGGTGCCGGTGCCGGGCTCGGTCCAGTCGAGGGTGTCGACGGTCCAGGCGAGGGGTTCCATGCCGAGCTCGGCGCCCAGCTGGAAGGCCGCCCGGTTCCAGGCGCCGTAGGGGGCGCGGAACCAGCGGGGCCGCTCGCCGTAGGTCTCCTCGACGATCTCGCTGGTGCGTTCCATCTCGGAGCGGATCCGGGACCGGCTGAGGCTGGTGAGCAGCGGGTGGGACCAGGTGTGGTTGCCCACGACGTGCCCCTCGTCCGCCATCCGCGCGAGCAGGTCCGGGTTGGCGGCGGCCATCTCACCGCAGACGAAGAACATCGCGGGGACCTCGTAGGTCCGCAGGGTGTCCAGGATGTCCGGGGTGTAGCGGGGGTCGGGGCCGTCGTCGAAGGTCAGCACCATGGTGCGGCCGAGGCCGGACACGCTGAGCAGCGGCTCGCTGCGGACCGGGGTGCGGCCGGGGGCCGCGCGTGGGGGGCCGTAGCCGGTCAGGGGCTGGAGGCGGTAGGCGGAGGGTTGCAGCGGGCGGCGCGCCGGTGTGCCCGGGGCGGGAGCGGCGGAGCGGACCGCGTCCCGGCCCGGGCCGAGGGTGAGCAGACCGGCGGTACCGGCAGCACCCACCGCGGCGGCACCGGCGAGCAACACCCGGCGCCGCGTGAGCAACTGATCCTTCTTCATGACTCATCAGTCGCCCGCTCCGCCCCCGACGCACCACAGCGGCACCGGTGCGGCGGCATGAATCCACCCGTGCGGCCCATGACGAACCGTCAGCGGATGCGGGCCGCCGTCGGAGGTGCGACGGGGGGTGCCGGCGGCCGCCGAACGGGCGGCGGGCTCGAGCGGCAGGACGCGGGCGACGGGAAGGGCCGGCGGGGCGCGGGAGGCGGGCGACGGGCACTGCCGTCGGGACGCGGGCAGCGGGCACCGGCGGCCGCACGGGCAGCGGGCACGACCGCCGAGACGCGGGCGGCGGACACGACCGCTAGGCACGACCGCCGGGACGCGGGCGGCGGACACCGGCGGCGGGACAGACCGCCGGGTCCGAGCAACGGACACGACCGCCGGGCGTCGGGCACGACCGCCGGGACGCAGCCGGCGGGAAGGGCCAGCGGGACGCGGGCAGCGGGCACATCCGTCGGCACGCGGGGGCGCGGCGCAGGCAGCGGACACCGGCGGCGGGACGCAGGCAGCGGGACGCGGGCGGCGGACACCGGCAGCGGGGCGCGGGCAGCGGGACACGGGGGGGCAGACACGGCCAGCGAGACGCGCGCCAGGCACGACCGCCGGAACACGGGCGGCGGACACGGGTGCCGGGACGCGGGCGGCGGACACGGGCGGCGGGACGCGGGCGCCGGGACGCGGGCGCCGGGACGCGGGCAGCAGGCACAGCTACTGGGACGCAGGCCGCAGGCACAGCCCCTTTGTGGACTGGCGTGTTCCGATAGCCTCGGGCCGTGACGGAACAGCACTCGTACCAGTTCGAGCGGGGCACCGACGGGCCCAAGGTGATCCTGGTCGGCGTCGACGGATCCGACTCCTCGCTGCGGGCCGCGGCCTACGCCGGTGGGCTGGCCCGGCGGCAGCGCGCGCTGCTCGCCGTGGTGTACGTGCAGCCGGTGATGGCCGGGGGCGCGGCGCTCGGGGCGCCGGTCGCGGGGACGACCGAGGAGATCGCCGAGGAGCTGGTGGCGCAGATCCGGGAGGCGGCCGAGCGGGTGAAGGGGATATTCGACGTGCGCTGGGAGTTCCACACCCTGCGCGGCGACCCCTACAACGGGCTGGTGAGGGCCGCGGACGAGCTCAAGGCCGACGCCGTGGTGGTCGGCGCCTCCGAGCAGGCCGGCCACCGGATCGTCGGCTCCGTCGCGATCCGGCTGGTGAAGGCCGGCCGGTGGCCGGTGACGGTGGTGCCGTAACCGCCGCGCTCGTGCGTGGCGCCTTTGCCCGGGCCCGCGGCTGAGACATCATGATCCGCCGTCAGCCGTTTGCCGAGCGTGAAGAGGTGGCCGTATGGCCGGGCTCCGGGCGGGTCAAGGGGTTCTCCGTCGCAAACCGATCGAGCACATCGAGGAGACGGAGGTCGTGGAGGGCACACGCCTCGACCGCTCCCTCGGTCTGGGGCAGCTGACCGCGATCGGGGTCGGCGGCATCATCGGCGCCGGCATCTTCACCCTCGCGGGCACGGTGGCCAACGGCACGGCCGGACCCGCGGTCGTGGTCTCGTTCCTCATCGCCGGTGTCGCGAGCGCCGCGGCGGCGCTGTCGTACGCCGAGTTCGCGGGCCTGATCCCGAAGGCGGGCTCCGCCTACACCTACGGGTACGCGGTGCTCGGCGAGCTGGCGGGCTGGTTCATCGGCTGGGACCTGCTGCTGGAGTACACCGCGATCGTGGCGGTGGTGGCGATCGGCATCTCCGGCTACTTCAGTTTCCTCGTCGGGGAGTTGGGCGCCGATCTGCCGGCCTGGATGCTGGGCGCGCCGGGCACCGGCGGCGGTCACCGGATCGATCTGTTCGCGGCGGTGCTGTGCCTGCTGATCGCGTATCTGCTGAATCTGGGCATCAAGAACGCGGCCCGGTTCGAGACGGTGGTCGTGATCCTGAAGGTGCTGGTGGTGCTGCTGGTCATCGGGGTCGGTGTCTTCCACATCGACACGGCCAACTACGACCCCTTCTTCCCGTACGGGGTGGGTGGCGCGTTCACCGGTGCGGCGACCGTGTTCTTCGCGGTGTTCGGCTACGACGCGATGTCGACCGCCGCCGAGGAGTCCAAGGACGCGCAGCGGCACATGCCGAAGGCGATCATCTACTCGCTGGCGATCTCGATGGTGCTGTACGTCGCGGCCTGCATGGTGCTGACCGGGATGCAGAACTACACCGAGATCGACAAGGAGAGCGGCTTCTCGACGGCGTTCAAGTCGGTGGGACTGAGCGGGCTGGCGGACGTGATCGCGGTGGGCGCGATCATCGGCATTCTGACGGTCATGTTCACGTTCATGCTGGGCGTCACGCGGGTGTGGTTCGCGATGTCCCGGGACGGACTGCTGCCCGCCTGGTTCGCCAAGACGCACCCGACCCGGCATGTGCCGACCCGGGTCACCTGGATCGTGGGGGTGGCGTCGGCCGCCATCGCCGGGTTCCTGCCGATCGGCGAGGCGGCCGAGCTGACCAACATCGGCATCCTGCTGGCGTTCGTGGTGGTGTGCGTGGCGGTGATCGTGCTGCGCTACCGGCAGCCGGAGCTGCCGCGCACCTTCCGTACGCCCTGGATGCCGTTCGTGCCGGCCGCGGGTGTGGTCTTCTCCATCTGGCTGATCACGTTCCTCCAGTGGCAGACCTGGGTGCGGTTCGCCATCTGGTTCGCGCTGGGCCTGGTGGTCTACTTCGCCTACTCGTACCGGCACTCGAAGCTGGCCGACCGGGCCGAACGACAGGGCCCGGCCCGGCGGCGGCCCTGAGCCGGCCGCGGCCCTGAGCCGGCCGCGGCCCTGAGCCGGCACGACGGCCGGGCGGCGCCCGGCGGCGGTCACTCCCCCATCATCAGCCCGTCCTCCGCCGCGCCCCGGCTCAGCACCACGTCGCGGATCCGGTCGCGCACCCCCCGCACGTCGGCGCCCTGCGCGAGGGCCTGGTTGAGGGCGACCACCCGGCCTGCGTCGACGTCGAAGAGCAGAGGGACGAACTCGGCGCGGGCCACCTCCCAGCGGCCGCCGGGACGGGCGGGCGGGCGGAAGGTGAAGCGGCCGAGCGTGGACTGGTTGGCGCGCGGGTCCTGGACGCCCGCGTTGTCGTACATCTCGCCGGCGACCTGGTCGCCCATGCCGTAGACCACCCAGGTGCCGTTGACCTTCTCGTACGCCTGCGGGACGTGGGCGTGGGTGCCGAGGATCAGGTCGATGTCGGGGCGGCCGCGGGTGGTGGAGGCGGTGAGGTTCTCGGCCAGTGAGAGCTGGCGCTGGTCGGGTTCGGCCTGCCATTCGGTGCCCCAGTGCATCGACACGACCACCACGTCGGCGCCCGCCTCCCGGGCGGCCCGCGCGTCGGCGACGATGCGGCCCTCGTCGATGAGGTCGACCGCCCAGGGCTGCCCGGCGGGCAGGGGTCGGCCGTTGGTGCCGTAGGTGTAGGCGAGGTGGGCGACCTGTGCCGTGCCGGCCCGCAGGACGGTGACGGTGCGGGCCTCGCCCTCGGTGCGGGCGGCCCCGGCGTGCCGTACGCCCGCGCGGTCGAGGGCGTCCAGGGTGCGCCGGATGCCTTCGGAGCCGTCGTCGAGGCTGTGTTCGGAGGCGGTGGAGCAGCCGTCGTAGCCGGTGGCGGCGAGGGCCTGGGCCACCTCGGGCGGCGAGGTGAGGACCGGGTGGCCGGTGTAGTCGCCGTCGGCGCCGTACACGGTCTCCATGTGGCACAGCGCGAGGTCGGCGGGGGCGACGACGGGGCCGAGGCCGGAGAGCATCGGCCGGAAGTCGTATCCGGTGCCGCCCGCGTCGAAGCGCGCCCGTTCGATGATCGAGGTGTGCGGCAGGATGTCGCCGCCGGCGACGAGGGTGAATCCGCCGGGGGCGGCGGACGGCGCGGGGTGCCCGGCCCGCGCGGCCGGTTCCTGGTGCTGGGCCTGGCAGGCGGCGCCCGCGGCGAGGAGCGCCGTCAGGGCGATGGCCACCTGCCGTCTGCGTGCGATGCGTACGATCATCAGCTTCCCCAGTGCGGTCGTATCTACCTACGAATAGGTACGAAGCTGTACACGACGGCAAACAGCCCCACGGGTCCCTTTAACCCGTCCGGTGCGCGCGGTCGGACGCGTCGGACCGTTCGTCGTACCGTTCGCCGACGCGTTCGACCGTCCGCCGCAGATCCGTGTGCGCGCCCTGTCCCGCTCCGGCGCCCTGCGATGCCATACGGCCATGACGGCCGGAACCACCCTCACCCACGGGACCACCGCCGAGCACGAGCTCGCCGCGCTCCAGCGCGAGCACGGCCGGCCCCTCTTCGCGCTGCTGCTGCGCCTGTGCGACGGCGACCGGCAGCGCGCCGAGGATCTGGTCCAGGAGACGCTGGTGCGCGCCTGGCAGCATCCCGAGGCCCTGCGCGCCGACGACTTCGACTCCGTACGGCCCTGGCTGCTGACCGTGGCCCGGCGGCTCGCCATCGACGCCCGGCGGGCCCGGCAGGCGCGGCCCGCGGAGGTCGGGGACGCGGTGCTGGAGAACGCGCGGGTGATCTCCGACCACGCCGAGCGGGCCGCGGCGATGCTCGATGTCCGCGAGGCTGTGAAGACACTCACTCCGGAGCACCGTGAAGTCCTGGTGCTCGTGTACTTCCAGGGGGCGAGTGTGGCGGAAGCCGCGCAAACGCTGGGGATCCCGCCCGGTACCGTGAAGTCCCGCGCGTACTACGCGATCCGCGCCCTGCGTCGGGTGCTTCCCGGATACGCATCCGACCTGCGGTGAAACCGACGGCCGGGTCAAGCCTCCGTAAAGCGCCTTGCTGAGGGCCTCCGTTGCGTATCGGCTGTCCTCATGCGTGTTCCGGACGGGGACAGGCCCCGAGCCCGGGGCCGGGCGACGCGCGCGACGGAGGAAGGCAGGAAGGGATGCCGCACAGAGGTCACCAGAACACGGACGGCACGGACGGCGCCGAGGACGGCGCGCCGGCCGTCCCCATGGCCTGGTTCTACGCCGAGTACATCGCCGACGAACTGCTGCGGACCGGCGATCTGATGCCGCCGACGTCGTTCGAGTTCCGCGCGGGCCGCGACGCCCTGGCGCTCACCATCTTCCTGTCCGACACCGGCGGCGAGCTGCCCGGCATCCGGGTCGTCTCCCAGCTGGAGACCTGGCTGTCGCTGACCGCCTACGACCAGCCCTGGCAGGACTGGGTGCGCGAGCGCATGGCGCAGCTCTCCGCGGCGGCGGCCGAGGCGGGCGGGCCCGCACCGGACCTGGAGCTGGCCGCGGCGGCCTGGCGCTGGCTGGAGGAGACCGAACTGCTCGCCCCGGACCTGAACGCGGTACCGGGTGGCGGTCCGGTGGTGGGCGAGGACGACGGGCCGAAGGTGTGGACACCGGCGTGGCAGCTGGGGCTGCCGCTCGGCCACCTCGCCATCCACCTCTTCTAGGGCTCTTCCGGCGCGGGCTGTTCGCCCGCGGATCCGGCCTTTTTCCGAACGGACCAATCCTCAGGCCCGGCGGCTCCGAATCCCTGGCCGCGATTGCGGTCGCGGCTTGAGTGATTCGGCCGCCGCGTGCGTACCGGTGGGTGCACGGAGTAACCCCACACCCACCCAACGGCACGAGGATGCGGCATGAGGTCCCTGGAGAGGCATCGCGACGTCGGCGCGTACACGCTCGGCGTGCTGGACGAGGCGGAGGCCTTCCGCTTCGAGGATCACCTCATGGAATGCCCGCGGTGCACGGCCCAGGTCACCGAATTCGGGCCCACGACACGGCAGTTGATGCTCTACCGGCAGGCGACGCCGCGGGTGGTGCACCCGGCGGCCCGGCCCGGACCGAGCCTGCTCGACCGGCTGCTCGGCGAGGTCACGGCACGGCACCGGGCGCGGCGGCGGCGCATGCTGTGCGCCGTGGCGGCGGCGGTGGTGCTGGCGGTCGGCGGGCCCTGGGCGGCGGTCGTGTCGGCGGGCGGGAACGGGGTGGTGCGGGTCGCGGCGACGGACGCGCGGTCCGGGGTGTGGGCGCAGGTCACCGCCGAGGACGCGGCCTCGGGCAGCCGGGTGGAGCTGAAGGTGAAGGACGCGGCGGGGCCCCGCACCTGCCGGCTGGTCGCCGTCGGCCGCGACGGCTCCGAGGAGACCCTGGCCACCTGGAGCGTCCCCCGCCACGACGCCCGCCCCAACACCGTGGAAGGGTCGGCGGCCCTGCACCCCGAGCAGATCGACCGCTACGAGGTGCGGACGGCGACCGGGGAACGTCTGGTGCGGATCGACACGTCCTGACCACGTGGGTCCCCGCCCGCGCCGCACCGCCTCAGTCCGTCACGCGCTCCCCCACCGGCGGTGTCTCCTCGCGCAGGCGGGTGCAGGTCCGGCTGAGCAGGCGGGAGACGTGCATCTGGGAGATGCCGAGGCGTTCGGCGATACGGGTCCGGGACCAGTCCTCGAACAAGCGCAGGTAGAGGATGGCCCGCTCCTGGCCGGGCAGGCGGCGTACGGCGTCCTTGACGCTCTCGCAGTGGGGATGGCGAACGGTTCGAAGGGCCCGCGCGAGGGGTCGTAGCGGCGGATCGCCTTCACCAAGCCCAGCGCGGCCACCTGCCGCAGGTCCTCGGTGCTCTCGCCCCTGTCCCTGAAGCGCCCGGCTATCCGGTACGCCATCCGCAGCCACGCGCGCAGCACCTCCTCGTGCACCCGGTCCCGCTCGGGTCCGTCCGGCAGTGCGAGCAGCCGCCGGAAGCCGGCGGCGGTGTCGGGGGCGGTGTCGGGGCGTCGGGGCGGGGGCGGTGCGGGCGGTGTGGGGCGAGGGGCGCGGGGGCGGCTCGGACGGTGGTGCCCGTGCGGGCGGTGGCTTCGGTCGGCATGGTGCTGTTCCTCGACGTCGGCTCGGTCGGATGTGCTGTCCTCCGTACTGCCCGGAGCCACCACGTCCGCATACGGGACCTTGGTCCCGAGGTCGTCGGGACCTCTCACCCGTACGGCCGTGCCGTCCGTCCCGGCGCCCCGGCCGCCGGGCGGGCCGCAGGCCACGGTGTGAGACTGCTGAGGGACGCCACCCGACCGCGCCCGCGGTCCCGACGAGGGGAGAGACGTGTCGACGGCAGAGACCGGTGACGGTCTGCTGGAGGAGTTCCTCGCCGACCCGGAGACCCCGGCGCTGGAGCTGGCGACCGCGGCGGCGCGCTGCTCGAAGGCTCTCGGACTTCAGCACTCCGTGGTCTACCTCGCCGACCTCCAGCAGCGCCAGCTCGTCCCGCTGACGGACGTGGCCTCCGCCCTGCCCATCGACGACTCGCTCGCCGGCTGGACCTACCGCACCCAGTCGCTGCGCGTGGAGGAGTCCGAGACCGGCGGGATGACGGCGTGGCTGCCGCTGTTGGACGGCGCGGAACGGCTCGGCGTCCTCGCGGTGCACCAGCCCACCCTCAGCCCGGTCTCCCTGCGCCGCAGCCGGAGCCTCGCGACCCTGCTGGCGATGATGGTCACCTCCAAACGGGCCTACAAGGACTCCTTCGTACGGCGCACCCGGACCGAACCGATGCAGCTGCCCGCCGAGATGCTGCGCGCCTTCCTGCCGCCGCGCACCATCGGCACCGCGCACGTGGTGTCCACGGCGGTCCTGGAGCCCGCCTACGAGCTGGGCGGCGACTCCTTCGACCACTCGCTCACCGAGACCACCCTGCATGCCGCCGTCCTCGACGCGATGGGCCACAACCTGGCCTCCGGGCTGACCACCGCGGTGTCGCTGGCGGCCTGCCGCAACGCCCGGCGCACCGGCGCCGACCTGCCGGAGCTGGTGAAGAGCGTCGACGACGCGCTGTCGCAGTGGCTGCCGGACCAGTTCTGCACCGGGGTGCTCACCCAGCTCGACCTGGCGAGCGGCGTGCTGCGCTGGGCGAACTGCGGGCATCCGACGCCGTTGCTGATCCGCGACCAGCGGCTGCTGGTCGACGCGATGGAGCGGGAGCCCGATCCGCCGATGGGGCTGCCTGCGCTGCTCGACGGCCGGGCGCGGCCGACCCATGAGCTCGCGCTCCAGCCGGGCGACCGGGTGCTGCTGTACACGGACGGCGTCACCGAGGCGCGCACCCGCGACGGCGAGGAGTTCGGCCTGGAGCGGTTCGCCGACTACGTCATCCGGGCCATCGCGGGCGGCGAACTGGCGCCGGAGATCCTGCGCCGCCTGATCCACTCGATCCTGGACTCCCAGCCCGGCAGGCTCCGCGACGACGCGACGATCGTGATGATCGAGTGGTGGCCCCCGACGACCTGACCGGCCCGCTCGCCCGGCCGGCTCCGCCACCGGCCCCTCACTTCAGCAACCGTGACATCCTCCGGTCGGCCAGCGGTCTGCCGCCGGTCTGGCAGGTCGGGCAGTACTGGAGCGAGGAGTCGCTGAACGAGACCTCGTGGATGGTGTCGCCGCACACCGGGCAGGGTTCGCCGGTGCGGCCGTGGACACGCAGGCCGGACTTCTTCTCGGCCTTGAGGCGGCCCGCGGCCAGACCGCGGGAGCGCTCGACGGCCTCGGTGAGGGTGGTGCGCAGCGCCTCGTACAGGCGGGTGGTCTCCTCCGCGGTGAGGGACCCGGCCAGTTTGTACGGCGACATCCTGGCGGCGTGCAGGATCTCGTCGCTGTAGGCGTTGCCCACCCCGGCGATCAGGCTCTGGTCGCGCAGGGCGCCCTTGAGCCGGCGGCGCTCACCCGCGAGGAGCGCGGCGAGGCGGGCCTCGTCGAAGTCGTCGGCGAGCGGGTCGGGGCCGAGCCGGGCGACGCCCGGGACCTGCTGCGGATCGGCCACGACGTACACCGCGAGGCGCTTTTGGGTACCGGCCTCGGTCAGGTCGAAGCCCGCGCCGGTCTCCAGGGCCACCCGCAGGGCCAGGGGCCCCTTGCCGGGGCGGGGCGGCCCGTCGGGGAGGCGGTCCTTCCAGTGCAGCCAGCCGGCCCGGGCCAGATGGGTGACGAGGTGCGGGCCGCCGTCGGTGGCGAGGTCGAGGAACTTGCCCTGCCGCCGTACGGCGGTGACCTCGCGGCCTTCGAGCGCGGTGAGCGGAGGGTCGTACGTCTTCAGGACGCTGATCGCGACCGGCAGCACGCGGACGATCTCGTGTCCGACCAGGTGCTCGGTGAGGAAGTCCTTGAGCGCTTCGACCTCGGGGAGTTCCGGCATAGGTCCAGAGTGCCACCCGGCACCGACAGCCTCAGCCCGGCGCGGTCCGGCTCAGCCCCGTTCGGGCACCGCGAACTCGCACCACACGCACTTGCCGCCGCCGCGCGCCTCCACCCCCCACACCTCGGTGAGCAGGTCGACCAGGAGCAGGCCGCGGCCGGAGACGCCGGACTCACCGGCCTCGCGGCGGCGCGGCAGGGCGCTGGAGGAGTCCTCGACCTCGACGCGCAGCCGGCGTTCGGCGCCGGCCAGCACCCTGAGGGTGACGATGGCGGCGCCCTCGGTGTGCATCAGGGCGTTGGTGATCAGTTCGTCGGCGACGAGTTCGATCTCGTCGGCGCGGTCCGCGGCGCCCCAGGCGCGGACGGCGGCGCGGATCATGTGCCGGGCGCCGGTGAGGGCCTCGGGGTCGCCGGGGGCGACGTGCTGCTGGAGGCGGCCACCGGTCTTGGGGGCGTCCATGCCGCGGCGGCGCAGCAGGAGCAGGGCCACGTCGTCGTCGCCGCCGCGTTCCTCGGCGAGGTCGATGAGGCGGTCGGCGAGTTTCCACACGTCCGGCGGGCCGGAGGCGATCAGTCCGGTGAGGGCCTGCATACCGTCGTCGAGGTCGGCGCCGGGTGTCTCGACGAGGCCGTCGGTGCACAGCAGCAGGGTGTGACCGGGGTCGAGTTCCAGGGTGCCCACGGGGTAGTCGAGGCTGCCGAACTCGGCGGACAGGCCGAGCGGCAGGCCGCCCTCCACCGGGACCCGGCGGCAGCTGCCGTCGGCGGCCCGCAGCAGCGGGTCGATGTGCCCGGCGCGCACCACCTGGACCACTCCGGTGGACAGGTCGGCCTCGGCGTACAGGCAGGTGGCGAACCGGTCGGTGTCCAGTTCGTGGAGGAAGACGGAGGCGCGGGCCATGACGGTGGCCGGGGTGTGGCCCTCGGCGGCGTAGGCGCGCAGCACGATCCGCAGCTGGCCCATGACGGCGGCGGCGTGGGTGTCGTGGCCCTGGACGTCCCCGATGACGGCGCCGACCCGGCCGCCGGGCAGCGGGATCAGGTCGTACCAGTCGCCGCCGATGTCCCGGCCGAGGGTGCCGGTGGCGCTGCCGGAGCGGTAGCGCACGGCGACGTCGGCGCCGGGGACGCTCGGGATGGTGCGCGGCAGCATGGCCTGCTGGAGGCCGGTGGCGAGGTCCTTCTCCTGCTCGTAGAACATGGCCCGTTGCAGGCTCTGCGCGATGCTGCTGCCGAGGGCGACGAGGATGTCGCGTTCCTCGGGGGTGAAGCCGCGGCGGTCGCTGTAGAGCAGGCCCATCGCGCCGATGGGCCGGGCCTGGACGATCAGCGGCAGATAGGCGGCCGAGGTGATGCCGAGGTCGGTGATGTGCGGCCACAGGACGGGGTAGCCGGCCGCGAACTCCTCCGGGGACTCGATGAAGCGGGGGCTGAGGGTGCGGACGACCTCGCTCATCGGGTACTGCTCGTCGATCCGGGTGACGTCGGTGCCGGGCACCCGGCTGCCCTGCGGGCCCTCGGCGATCAGCCGGATGCGGCCGGCCTCGACGAGGCCCATGACCAGGCTGGTGGCGCCGAGATGGGCGACGCCGTCGGAGTCCTTGAGGACGTCGATGACGTCGTGCACGGTACGGGCGTGCGCCAGGGCCGCGGTGGTGGACTGCACGATGCTTCCCTGGTCGCGGCGGACGCCGTCCTGGCCGCCCTGGGCGCCGCGGGCCTCGATCTCGTCGAGTTCCCGGGTGGCGTCGCGGACGATGCCGACGATCCGGCGCGGCCGGCCGGTGTGATCGCGCCGGATGTAGCCCTGGGTGTGGGTCCAGCGCAGGGTGCCGTCGCGCAGCCGCAGGCGGAAGTAGGCGCCGTAGTTCTCGCTGCCGTCCTTGATGGCCTGCGCGACCAGGGCGTCCAGCCGCTGGCCCTCGGCGGGCGGGACCCGGATGGACAGCGTCTGCGGGCGGCTGTCGAACTCGTCGGGGCGCACGTCGAAGACCTCGTGGGCCTGGGCGTCCATGTGGAACAGACCGCTGTCCAGGTCCCAGTCGAAGGTGCCCATGCGGTTGAGCGCCAGGATCGGGTCCGGGTGGGCGGGCCAGTCGTCCGGGAGTGACAGGGCGCTCGCTCCCCGATCAACCATGGGCCCCACCTTGCCAGGCTTTGTCCGATTCTTCGACTTGTCCTCTGTATTGTCTGCTTCACTCGCTTGGGTCACGCAAGCGGAGGCGCTCGCCGCGGATGGTGGGGTGAGCCGTCGACGCCAGAATGGAGGGAGAGGAGTGCAACGGCCGTGGACTGGTTCACCGCATCCGACTACTGGCTGAGCCGGCTGGTCTTCCAGCGGGCGCTGGCCGCCGTCTACCTGGTCGCGTTCCTGACCGCGGCCCTGCAGTTCCGGGCGCTGCTCGGCTCGCGCGGAATGCTGCCGATCCCCCGCTTCGTGGCGCGGGTGCCGTTCCGGCGGGCACCGAGCCTGTTCCAGCTGTACTACTCCGACCGGTTCTTCGCCGGGTGCGCCTGGGCGGGGGCCGCGGTGTCGGCGGCGCTGCTGGCGGGTCTCGACGGGTGGCTGCCGCTGTGGGCGGCGATGCTGCTGTGGCTCGTCCCGTGGGCGCTCTATCTGTCGATCGTCAACGTCGGCCAGACCTGGTACGGCTTCGGCTGGGAGTCCCTGCTGCTGGAGACCGGGTTCCTGGCGGTCTTCCTCGGCAACGACGAGGTGGCCCCGCCGATCGTGGTGCTGTTCCTGCTGCGCTGGATCCTGTTCCGGGTCGAGTTCGGCGCCGGCCTGATCAAACTGCGCGGCGACGAGTGCTGGCGGAAGCTGACCTGTCTGGACCACCACCACGAGACGCAGCCGATGCCGGGCCCGCTGAGCTGGTTCTTCCACCGTCTGCCGAAGCCGCTGCACCGGGTGGAGGTGGCCGCCAACCACGTCACGCAACTGGTGGTGCCGGTGCTGCTGTTCACCCCGCAGCCGGTCGCCACGGCCGCCGCCGCGCTGATGATCGTCACCCAGCTGTGGCTGGTGCTGTCCGGCAACTTCTCCTGGCTGAACTGGATCACCATCGTGCTGGCCCTGTCGGCGGTCCGGTTCCCGGTCGACCCGCCGTCCGTCGCGAGCGCCCCGCTCTGGTACGTCGTCGTGGTCCTCGCCGTGGCCGCGCTGCTGCTCTTCCTGAGCCACCGCCCCGTGGCGAACATGATCTCCCGCGGCCAGATCATGAACCGCTCCTTCGACCCGCTGCACCTGGTGAACACCTACGGCGCCTTCGGCAGCGTCAGCCGGGTGCGGTACGAGGTGGTCGTCGAGGGCACCGCGGACGCCGTACCGCGCGAGGACTCCGACTGGCGGGAGTACGAGTTCAAGGGCAAGCCCGGCGATCCGCGGCGCTGGCCGCGCCAGTTCGCGCCGTACCACCTGCGGCTGGACTGGATGATGTGGTTCGCCGCGCTGTCGCCGGCCTACGCGGGCTCCTGGTTCGGGGCGCTGGTGGAGCGGCTGCTGGAGGACGACCGGGACACCCTGAGGCTGCTGCGCCGCTCCCCCTTCCCGCCCGGCGAGCCGCCCCGCCACATCCGCGCCCGTCTCTTCCGCTACCGCTACTCCACTTGGCGGGAGCTGCGGGAGACGGGGGCCTGCTGGCAGCGGACGTATGTGCGGGAGTACCTGCCGCCGACGCGGCTGAGCGGGACCGCTCAGAGGCTGTAGACGCGGGTGGCCGTGTGCGTGAAGACCTCGGCGCGTTCGGAGGCGCTCAGCCCGGCGGTCAGCTCGGCGGCCGCGGTGATCACCTCGCCGTAGGTCGCCGCCAGGGTGCACACCGGCCAGTCGGAGCCGTACATCAGCCGGTGCGGTCCGAAGGCGTCGAGCACCACGTCGGCGTACGGCCGCAGGTCCGCGATCGTCCAGGAGGCGAGGTCGGCCTCCGTGACCAGGCCGGACAGCTTGCCCACCGTGTTCGGCAGGGCGGCCAGGGCGCGCACGGCGCCCGCCCAGGGCTCGGTGGCGCCGGAGGCGACGGGTGGTTTGCCGAGGTGGTCGAGGACGAAGGCGAGCCCGGGGTGGCCTGCGGCGGCGCGGGCGCAGACGGGCAGCTGGTGGGGCCGGACGACGAGGTCGTAGGCGAGGCCCGCGGCGGCCACGGCGGCCAGGCCGCGGTGGACGTCCGGGCGCAGCAGCCAGTGCGGGTCGGGTTCGCTCTGGACCTGGTGGCGGATGGCGCGGAGCCGGCCGCCGCCGGGCAGTTCGCGCAGCCGGGCCAGTTCGTCGGCGATGTCGGGCCGGGTGAGGTCGGTCCAGCCGACGACGCCCGCGATCAGCTGGTCGCCGTCGGCCAGGGCCAGCAGTTCGGGGGTCTCCTCGGGCACGGTGACCGTCTGGACGAGGACCGTGCGGTCCACTCCGGCAGCGTCGGCCTCGGGGCGGAGGTCGTCGACGGTGAAGTCGCGGCGCAGCGGCCCGAGTCGGGGTCCGGTGATCCATTCCTGGTCCCGGACGGACAGGTCCCAGACGTGGTGGTGGGCGTCGACGGTCACGGCCGCTCCTCGCCGGGCAGCGGGGCGTCGGCGGGCAGCAGGCCGGTGTCCCGCAGCTCCTGCCAGAAGGCCGGCGGCACGGGGGTGCGGAACTGCTCGGCGCAGTCGTCGACCTCGGCGGCCGAGCGGGCGCCGACGAGGACGCCCGTGACGGCCGGGTGGGCGGCGCAGAAGGCGAGGGCGGCGGCGCGCAGGGTGGTGCCGTGGCGTTCGGCGGCGGACTTCAGGCGCAGGGCCCGGTCGAGGAGGTGCGGCGGTGCCTGGGCGTAGTCGTAGGTGGCGGTGGGGCGGGGGTCGGCGAGCAGGCCGGAGTTGAAGGGGCCGCCGATCACGACGGCCGTGCCGCGCTCCCGGGCGGCGGGCAGGAGGTCGGTGAGGGCGCTCTGGTCGAGCAGGGTGTAGCGGCCTGCGCACAGCACCACGTCGACGTCGGTGTCGCGGACGAAGCGGGTGAGCATCGCGGTCTGGTTCATGCCCGCGCCGATCGCGCCGACCACGCCTTGTGAGCGCAGCTTCTCCAGCGCCGGATAGCCCTCCCGGAAGGCCTGTTCGGCGTGGTCGTCGGGGTCGTGGAGGTAGACGGTGTCGACGTGGTCCAGGCCGAGGCGGGCCAGGCTGGCGTCGAGGGTGCGCAGGATGCCGTCGGCGGTGAAGTCCCAGACGCGGCGGTGGGTGGCGGGCACCGCG
The DNA here is from genome assembly GCF_040298625.1 of Streptomyces sp. NPDC001532. Taxonomy (NCBI): domain Bacteria; kingdom Bacillati; phylum Actinomycetota; class Actinomycetes; order Kitasatosporales; family Streptomycetaceae; genus Streptomyces; species Streptomyces sp. NPDC001532. Next base: position 119,287 of record NZ_JBEPAL010000017.1, on the reverse strand, counting down.
AAGCCGTGCGCGAGGTCGTCACCGGTGCCGTCGGCGGGTTCCAGGCGGCGGCCGACCTTGGTGGAGACGGTGTAGGCGGAGCGCGGGTGTTCGCGCAGGGCGGCGCCGAGGCGGCGTTCGGCGAGGCCGAGGCCGTAGTGGGGTGCGGTGTCGAAGGCGCGGACGCCCTGGCGCCAGGCGGCGGCCACGGCGGCGTGCGCCTGCTCGTCGGTGACCTCGGTGTAGAGGTTGCCGAGGGCTCCGGTGCCGAGGGCGAGGGCGCTCACCGGACGGCCGGGCGCAGTCGCAGGCCCTGCATGCCGCCGTCGACGGCGAGCGCGGTGCCGGTGGTGGCGCCGGAGAGCGGGCTCGCCAGGTAGGCGATGGCACCGGCGACCTCGGCGGCGCTGACGAGCCGGCCGGCCGGCTGGCGGGCCTCCAGCGCGGCGCGTTCGGCCACCGGGTCGTCGGCGGCGTCGAGCAGCCGGCCGACCCACGGGGTGTCCGCGGTGCCGGGGTTGACGCAGTTGACGCGGATGCCCTCGCGGACGTGGTCGGCGGCCATGGCGAGGGTGAGGGAGAGCACGGCGCCCTTGGTGGCGCTGTACAGGACCCGCTGCGGCAGGCCGGCGGTGGCCGCTATGGAGCAGGTGTTGACCACGGCCGCGTGGGCGGAGCGGCGCAGGTGCGGCAGGGCGGCGCGGGCGGTGCGGACCATGCCGACGACGTTGACGTCGAGGACACGGTGCCATTCGGCGTCGTCGTTGTCCTCGACGGTGCCCTGGGCGCCGATGCCCGCGTTGTTGACGAGGACGTCCAGGCCGCCGAGGTCGTCGGCGGCGGCCGTCACCGCCCGGCGTACGGAGGCGTCGTCGGTGACGTCGGCTCGGTGTGCGAGCAGCGGTTCGCCGACCGCGGCGACGTCCAGGTCGAGGACGGCGACCCGGGCGCCGCGCTCGGCCAGCAGGTGCGCGGTGGCCCGGCCGATGCCGGAGGCGCCGCCCGTGACCAGGGCCCTCAGCCCTGCGAAGTCGTTCATCGTGCCTGCCCCTTCGGTGTGCGCTCGGCGAGGTCGGCGGCCCAGAAGGCGCCGCCGGGGAACGTGTACCGCGCGATCGACTCCGGGCGCATGGTCGCCGAGAAGCCGGGCGCGGTGGGTGCGGTGTAGTGGCCGTCCCGGATCACCACCGGGTCGAGGAAGTGGTCGTGGAGGTGGTCGACGTACTCGATGACCCGGTCGTCGGTGGTGCCGGAGACCGCCAGGTAGTCGAACATCGCCAGGTGCTGGACGAGTTCGCACAGTCCGACTCCGCCGGCGTGCGGGCAGACCGGGACGCCGAACCGGGCGGCGAGCAGCAGGATCGCCAGGTTCTCGTTGACGCCGCCGACGCGGGCCGCGTCGAGCTGGAGCACGTCGATCGCGCCGGCCTGGAGCAGCTGCTTGACGACGATCCGGTTCTGGGCGTGTTCGCCGGTGGCGACCTTGACCGGGGCGACGGCCCGGCGGATCGCCGCGTGGCCGAGGATGTCGTCGGGGCTGGTGGGCTCCTCGATCCAGTACGGGTCGAACTCGGCGAGCGCCTCGGTCCAGTGGATCGCCTCGTCGACGTCCCAGCGCTGGTTGGCGTCCACGGCGAGGCGGATGCCGGGGCCGACGGCGGCGCGGGCGGTACGGCAGCGGCGGATGTCGTCGTCGAGGTCGGCGCCGACCTTCAGCTTGATCTGGGTGAAGCCGTCGGCGACGGCCTGTCCGGCGAGCCGGGTGAGCTTGTCGTCGTCGTAGCCGAGCCAGCCGGGGGACGTGGTGTAGGCGGGGAAGCCGCGCTCCAGGAGCCGGGCCCGCCGCGCCTCGGCGCCCTTGCGGCCGCGGCGCAGGAGGGCCAGGGCGTCGTCCGGGGTGAGGGCGTCGGTGAGGTACCGGAAGTCGATCTGTCCGACCAGCCATGCGGGGTCGGCGTCGGCGAGCAGCTGCCACAGCGGCTGCCGGGCGCGCTTGGCGGCGAGGTCCCAGACGGCGTTGACGACGGCGCCGATCGCCATGTGCATCACGCCCTTCTCCGGGCCCAGCCAGCGCAGTTGGCTGTCGCCGGTCAGGGCGCGGCTGAGGGTGCCCGGGTCGGCGCACAGCTCGTCGACGGAGCGTCCGACCACGTGTCCGCGCAGTGCCTCGACGGCGGCGACCTGGACGTCGTTGCCGCGTCCGATGGTGAAGGTGAAGCCGTGTCCCTCGTGGCCGTCGGCGGCGTCGGTGCGCAGCACGACGTAGGCCGCCGAGTAGTCGGGGTCGGGGTTCATCGCGTCGGAGCCGTCCAGCTCGCGCGAGGTCGGGAAACGGATGTCGTAGGTGTCGACGGCGGTGACGCGGGCGGGAGTCGGGGACGTCATGCCGCATGCTTATCAGACCACTTGGTGTCCACGGCACCCTGGCGACGGTGTTTCGATACGCTTTCGCTTCGAGTGGTCCGACCACTCGGGTGACTAAACAGCCGCGCACCGATGACAGGGGAGACGACGTGGAGAGAGCCGACGAGAGCCCTCCGGACGGTGAGCCGGCCGGCCCGAGGGGCACGGTGACCCAGCGGGCCATCGAGCGGATCAAGGAGATGATCACCGAGGGCCGGCTGGAGCCCGGCCAGCGGCTGCCGACCGAACGCGATCTCGCCGCGCGCCTCGGCATCTCCCGCAGTTCCATGCGCGAGGCGATCCGCGCCCTGACCGTCCTCGGTGTGCTGGAGGCGCGGCACGGCTCCGGCATCTACGTCACCCGGCTGGAGGCCGGCGATCTGCTGGAGACCTTCGGCGTGGTGGCCGACCTTTCCCGGGGCGAGCGCCTGGTCGAACTGCTGGAGGTGCGCCGGGTGCTGGAGTCGACGGCGACGGCGCTGGCCGCCGCCCGCATCACCCCGGACCAGCTGGCCGAGGTCGAGCGGCAGCTGACGGCGATGAACGCCACCGACGACCCGGAGCGGATCCTCGCCCACGATCTGGCCTTCCACCGCGCGATCGCCGAGGCGGCCGGCAACGAGTCCATGGCCGCCATCCTGGAGGGCCTGTCCTCCCGCACCTTCCGGGCCCGTGTCTGGCGCGGCTACCAGGAGGAGGGCGCCTTCGACCGCACCCGCCGCGAGCACGCCGCCATCCACCGCGCCCTGGCCGCCCGCGACCCGGAGGCGGCCCGCGCGGCGGCGGCCACGCACGTGGGCGAGGTGGAGCAGTGGCTGCGGGAGCGGCTCGATGTCCGAGCCGCGCCCGGTTCACGCCCGTGACAGCCGCAGGGTCATCAGCTCGAACGGCCGCAGCCGTACGGTGATCCGGGCGCCGTCCAGCCGAGGCGCGGCCGCTTCGGCGAGCGGGCGTTCCAGCAGGTCGGTGGCGGTGACCGCGGCGACCGGGAAGCCGAGGTCGAGGCGCGCGCGGATCCGGCCGCCGTGGGCCTCGTGGAAGCGGACCACGACATCGCCGCTGCCGTCGTCGGCCAGTTTGACGGCCGTGACGACGACGGCGTCCTGGTCGACGGTGAGCAGCGGCGCGACCTCGCGGGCGCCGCGGAGCCGCCGTTCCGGGAGGTTCAGCCGCCAGCCCTCACGCACCGCGTCGCCGATGTCCGCGCCGGGCACCAGGGCGTGCCGGAACCGGTGGACTCCCTGGTCGGTCTCGGGGTCCGGGAAGCGCGGGGCGCGCAGCAGGGAGACGCGGACGGTGGTCGTCGTCCCGGCGTCGGGGCCGGTACGGACGGTGCGGGTGACGTCGTGGCCGTAGGTCGAGTCGTTGACGAGGGCGACGCCCCAGCCGGGTTCGGCGAGGTGCACGAAGCGGTGGTTGCAGGCCTCGAACCGGGCGGCGTCCCAGGAGGTGTTGTCGTGGGTGGGGCGGAAGAAGTGGCCGAACTGGGTCTCCGAGGCGTACCGCTCGGCGTGCAGGTCGAGCGGGAACGCCAGTTTGAGGAACTTCTCGGTCTCGTGCCAGTCGACCTCCGTGTCCAGCACCAGCCGCCGCTCGCCCGGCGGCAGCGACAGCACCTGGGTGACCCGGGAGGCGCCGAAGGACCGGACGATCCGCACCGAGGCGCCGTCCTCGCCGACGGCGACCTCGTCGGCGTCGGTGAGGTCGGTGACCGTGTTGCGGTAGAACTCGTCGACGTCCCAGGCGTCCCACATGTTCGGGAAGTCGGGGTGCAGCTGGAGGAGGTTCGCGGCCCGGCCCGGGGCGACGGTCTCGCGGTCGGCGGCGATGTCGTGGGCGGAGACGACGAGACCGCGGGCGTCGATCTCGACCCGGAGCAGACCGTTGTCCAGGACGTGGCCGCCCTCCGCCCGCGGGGACAGTGAGGTCGTGCCGCTGGTGGCCGGGGTCGCCGCGCCGCCGGCGGGGACGCCGTTCCTGGCGTGCGGCGCCGAGTTGAACACCAGATCGCGCCCGCCCTCCCCCGCCAGCGCCCGCTGGGCGGCCTCGACGATGCCGGTCAGCTCGGCGGCGACGCGGGCGTAGGTGGCGCGGGCCTCCCGGTGCACCCAGGCGATGGACGAGCCGGGCAGGATGTCGTGGAACTGGTGCAGCAGCACCGTCTTCCAGAGGCGGTCCAGCTCTTCGTAGGGGTAGCGGAAGCCGGTGCGCACGGCCGCCGTCGCCGCCCACAGCTCGGCCTCCCGCAGCAGGTGCTCGCCGCGGCGGTTACCCTGTTTGGTCCCGGCCTGGCTGGTGAGGGTGGCGCGGTGGAGTTCGAGGTACAGCTCGCCCACCCACACCGGCGGCTGCGGATACTCGGCCTCGGCGCGGGCGAAGAAGCGCTGCGGGGTCTCCCAGGTCACCGTGGGGGAGCCTTCGAGGTCGCGCAGACGGGCCGCGCGGGCCACCATCTCGCGGGTGGTGCCGCCACCGCCGTCGCCCCAGCCGGTGGGGGCGAGGGAGTGCCGGGCACGGCCCTTCTCCCGGAAGTTGCGGGCGGCGTGGGCGAGTTCGGCGCCGCGCATGGAGCAGTTGTAGGTGTCGACGGGCGGGAAGTGGGTGAAGATCCGGGTGCCGTCGATGCCCTCCCAGCGGAAGGTGTGGTGCGGGAAGGTGTTCGTGCGTGACCAGGAGATCTTCTGGGTCAGCAGATACCGGGAGCCCGCCGCCTTGATGATCTGCGGCAGTCCGGCGGCGAAGCCGAAGGTGTCCGGCAGCCAGGCCTCCTCGTTCTCGATGCCGAACTCGTCGAGGAAGAACCGCTTGCCGTGCACGAACTGCCGGGCCATCGCCTCCGAGCCCGGCATGTTGGTGTCCGACTCCACCCACATCCCGCCGGCCGGCACGAACCGCCCGTCGGCCACGGCCTTCTTCACCCGCGCCCACACCTCGGGCCGGTGCTCCTTGATCCAGGCCCACTGCTGGGCCTGCGACATCGCGAAGACGAACTCCGGTTCCTCGTCGATCAGCGCGGTCATGTTCGCGGCCGTGCGGGCCACCTTGCGGACGGTCTCGCGCAACGGCCACAGCCACGCCGAGTCGATGTGCGCGTGCCCGACCGCGCCGATCCGGTGCGCGGAGGGCGCGGCCGGGGCGGCGAGGACACCGGCGAGGCAGTTCCGGGCCCGCCCGGCCGTACCGCCCACGTCCTGGAGGTCGACGGCGTCCAGGGCCCGCTCCACGGCCCGCAGGATCTCCCAGCGGCGCGCCGAGTCCCCCGGCAGCTCGGCCATCAGCTCGCCCAGCACCTCCAGGTCGAGCACCAGCTGCCACACCGTCTCGTCGAAGACGGCCAGCTCCATCCGCCCGAGCGTGTACTGCGGCTCCCGGCCGGCCGTCTCCTTGTCGCCGAGCGGGGTCGGCCGGAAGGGCGGGAAGTCGAGGACGACCGGGTTGGAGGCGGCCTCGATGTGCAGCCGTACCTCCTCACCGCCCGCGACCGGCGCGCCGATCCGCACCCACTGGTTCTGCGGGTGCAGGCCCTTCACGGGGGTGCCGTCGGGCCGGTAGGCCAGGCCCTCGCACTGGAAGCCGGGCATCCCCGCCTCGAAGCCGAGGTCGAGCAGGGCCTCGACGGTCCGCCCGGCCCACGCCTCGGGCACCCGCCCGCTCACCCGGAACCAGCTGGTCCCCCAGGGCGCGCCCCACCGCTCCCCGGCCGCGATCGGCCGGCCTTCCGCGGCCAGCCCCTCGGCGACCGGCACCGGCTCGTCGGGGGCGTGCCACACGGTCACCTCCAGCGGCACGGTCAGCGGATACACCGCGGGCCGGACACGCTCGTCGAGGACACGCCTCAGCCGGCCCTCGACGAGGCCGCGGTCGTCATGCATGGGCTCTCCTTGCTTCTCACGGGCGGACGGTACGGTCCGGCACGGGGCCGACGAGGTCTACAGCTCCCCTGCCGCATCCGGTCCGAACCGTGCCCGCCCTCGCCGGTCTCTCGACGCGGCCCGGCCCCACCGGGCACAGTTCTCCCTACGTACTCACCAGTAGCCAGCTGAACCCATCGCCGAGGAGCACCCGTGACCAACTGGGTCGGACGGACCGCCGTGGAGATCGCCGCCGCCGTACGGGAGAAGCGGGTGACGCCACGGGAGGTGGTGGCCGCGCACCTGGCGCGGATCGAGCGGCTGGACGGCCGGATCGGCGCCTTCCGTACGGTGCGGGCCGAGGCGGCGCTGCGCGAGGCCGAGGAGGTCGCCGCCCGCGGCGACCTCGGTGAACTGCCGCTGGCCGGGGTGCCCGTGGCCGTCAAGGACAATCTGGCCGTGCGCGGCGAGTCCAGCCGGATCGGTTCGGCCGCGACACCGGACACGCCCGCGGCGGCGGACCACGTCACCGTGGCCCGGCTGCGGGCGGCGGGCGCGGTGGTGGTGGGGCTGACCAACGTGCCCGAGCTGTGTGTGTTCGGCACCACCGAGGGGGTGCACGGCACCTCCCGCAACCCCTGGGACACCTCCCGGACGGCGGGCGGTTCGTCGGGCGGCAGCGCGGCGGCCGTGGCCGCCGGGATGGTCCCGCTCGCCCTCGGCAACGACGGCATGGGCTCGCTGCGCATACCGGCGGCCAACTGCGGCCTGGTCACGCTGAAGCCGGGCCACGGGGTGGTACCGGCGGGCATCGGCGAGGGCGACTGGTTCGGCATGTCGGAGAACGGGCCGCTCGCCACCACCGTCGCGGATCTGCGGCTGATGCTGTCGGTCCTCGCGGACGGCGGCGCCACCGCCGTGGGCCCGGACGCCGCCGCCACGCCCAAGGTCGCGCTCTCGCTGCGCAGCCCGCTCGCCGGGGTCGTCCTCGGCAAGCCGTACGCGCAGGCCGCGCGGGAGGCGGCCGGTGTGCTGCTGAAGGTGGGCCTTCCGGTGCGGCGGGCCGACCCACCGTACCCGCTGTCGCTGCCCTTCACCGCGCTGGCGCACTGGACGGCGGGCACGTCGGTGGACGCCCAGGGACTCGATCCGCGGCTGCTGGCCCGGCGCACCCGCGTCCACGCGGCCGTCGGCCGGCGTTTCGCCGGGCGGGTGCGGTCCGGGGCGAGCCGGGAGGAGCTGCGCCGGCGGCTCGAGCCGTTCTTCGCCGAGTACGACGTGCTGCTCACGCCCGCGCTGGCCCGCCGCTCGCCCAAGGCGGCGCCGTGGCACGAGCGGGGCTGGCTGCGCAACCTCGCGGCGAACTCCGCGTACTCGCCGCTGACGCCGCCGTGGAACCTCACCGGCTGGCCCGCGATGGCGGTGCCGTTCGGCAGGCTGCCGTCGGGCGCCCCGTGCGCCGTGCAGTTGGTGGGGCGGCCGGGGACGGAGACGCAACTGCTCGGGGTGGCGGAGCAGTTGGAGCGGCTGCGGCCCTGGGAGCGGACCGCACCGCTCGACCGGGCGCTCTCCGTACCGGACGCTCAGGGGGTGTCCGGCTAGGGCCTGTCAGACAGGCCCTAGGCCGACGGCAGGGCCTTGTACATGACGTGGAGGCCGACGAGCCCGTGCCTCGGGTGGTCGAAGGCGTTCGGCACGGTGGTGAGGATCGTGAAACCCAGGGACGTCCACAGCTTCACGGCCGGGTTGGTCTCGACGACCGCGTTGAACACCATGCCCCGGTAGCCGTGCGCCTCGGCCTCGCTCAGCACGTGCTCGGCGAGGGCTCGGCCGATGCCGCGGCCGCCCCGGTCGGGGTCGACCATGAACCCCGCGTTGGCGATGCGGGCGGCGGGACCGCCGTAGTTGGGGGTGAGGTAGGCGGAGCCGACCACGGCTCCGGTCTCGTCCTCGGCCACGTAGACGCGTTTCGCCGGGCTCATCCAGAGGGCGCGGGCCGCCTCCTCGCCGGTGTCCGGGTCCCAGGCGTAGGTCTCGGCGGCGGCGACGATGCGGTGCCAGAACGGCCAGATGCGCGGCCAGTCGTCGGCGGTGGCTTCTCTGATCAGCATGGGCGTGAGTCTCGCACGCCCAGCTGACCGGTGATCGCGAGCCTGCCCGGGAGGTCAGTCCACGCTGGGCAGGATGTGCGGCTCGGCGAGGTCGTCCTCGTAACCCGCCAGGCGGATCGGGGCCGAACGGGCCCACACGTCGAGGCTGCCGAGCTCGCCGGGACGTCGCCCCGCGCGCTCGTTGCGTTCCTTGGGGCGCTGATCGCGATTCTTCTTCTCCGGTGTCACCGCGCACTCCTTATGTGTCGGGTCACCCTCGGGCTTGCCGGCCAGTCTGCGGTCCGCGGCACGACGCGCACTCGGGTCTCAGTCGAATCCGTCCGGACGCGGTGGCGTCTGCAACTCACGGGCGAGCAGGCCGATGTGCACCGGCTGTTCCCGGGACGGACGGTGGGTGTGGGTAGGGACCCGTGCTGCTGTCCGTCCGCCTTAGGTTAACCAAATGAGCGGGCGTCCGCTCGATGGCGCTCGAAACTAGGGGGAGCTTAGGGGTGACTATGCCAAGTCGTCCGTATCGTGCCGCACAACCCCTTGCGCCGTTTTGCCACATGATGCCCCGTTCACCACTCACCCGCTCGGCCTACTGGGCCGAGCGGATGTCGGAATGGAGGACGCATCGGGCGGGCCGGCGCGGGCGGTGCGGGGCGGGTGTCACCACTTGCCGGGCGCGTAGTCCTTCAGGAAGACGCCGTACAGGTCCTCGCCCGCCTCGCCGCGGACGATCGGGTCGTAGACGCGGGCGGCACCGTCGACCAGGTCGAGCGGGGCGTGGAAGCCGGCCTCGGCGAGGCGCAGCTTGTCGAAGTGCGGACGCTCGTCGGTGATCCAGCCCGTGTCGACGGAGGTCATGAGGATGCGGTCGGCGTCGAACATCTCCTGGGCGCTGGTCCGCGTCACCATGTTCATCGCGGCCTTCGCCGCGTTGGTGTTGGGGTGCCCGGCGCCCTTGTAGCCGCGAGCGAACACGCCTTCCATCGCGGAGACGTTGACGACGTAGGAGCGTCCGCTGGCGGCCTTGCGGGCGGCCTCGGCCATCACCGTGCGCAACTTGCTGATCAGGATGAACGGCGCGGTGTAGTTGCACAGCTGGGTCTCCAGCAGCTCCACCGGGGAGATCTGCTCGATGGTCTGCACCCAGGTGTTGCTGTCGACGACGTCCGGGACCAGGCCGCCGGCGTCGATGGCGGTGCCGTCGAGGTGGCGGGCGATGCTGGCGTTGCCCGCGACCAGGGCGAGGTCGGCGACCTTCTGCGCGTCGAGCCCGCTGACGCCGACCGGCAGCGCGGCGAGCCCGTCGACCGCACCGGAGTTGAAGGCGCCGATGACGTGGTGGGCCGGGAGCTCGCCGGCGGGCAGCGGGGCGCTCTCGCCCTCGACCAGGGCGGCGTAGGCGGAGGGCAGGCGGCGCACGGTCTGCGTCGCGTTGTTGATCAGGACGTCGAGCGGGCCCGCCTCGGCGACCTGGTCGGCGAGGGCCACGGCCTGGGCCGGGTCGCGCAGGTCGATGCCGACGACCTCCAGGCGGTGGATCCAGTCCGCCGAGTCGTCCATGGCCTTGAAGCGGCGGATCGCGTCCTTGGGGAACCGGGTGGTGACCGTGGTGTGGGCGCCGTCACGCAGCAGCCGCAGCGCGATGTACATGCCGATCTTGGCGCGGCCGCCGGTGAGCAGCGCGCGCTTGCCGGTGAGGTCGGCGCGGGCGTCGCGGCGGGCCCGGTTCTCGGCGGCGCAGTCCTGGCAGAGCTGGTGGTAGAAGTAGTCGACCTCGACGTACCGCTGCTTGCAGACGTAGCAGGAGCGGGGGCGCTGGAGTATGCCCGCGATGGTGCCGGCCTCGGTGCGGGAGGAGGGCAGGATGCCTTCCGTCTCGTCGTCGATGCGCTCGGCGGAGCCGGTCGCGGTGGCCTCGGTGACCGCCTTGTCGTGGGCGGTCTTGGCGGCCCGGCGCTCCTGGCGGCGGCGCTGCTTGACCGTGCGGTAGATCTGCGAGGTGGCCCGGCGCACCTTGATCGCGTCGGGGTGGTCGACCTCCAGCTGGTCGAGTTCTTCGAGCACGCTGAGGCAGATCTCCAGGCGCTCGGGGTCGATACCGGGCCCGAAGACCAGCTCTTCCGTGGCCTGCGTGCCGTCGTCTGTCACCGTCATCGCCGCTGCTGTCCCGCTTCTGCCCTGGCGGCGCTCCGACTCGCGCCCGCATTCGAACGGCAGATTTTACGGAGCACCGGGCCGCACGCCAAACCCGTGCCGATCAGGGCGTACAGGCCAAGATCAGGGTACGCACCTCCTCGTGCAGGGCCCGGGCGAGCCGGTCGAGGTCGGGGACGGCCTCGGCGTCGGCGACCAGGCCGTAGTGGACGGCGCCCCGGTAGGTGGAGACGGCGACCGCGAGTGCCTGGCCGTGGGCGAGCGGGGCGAAGGGATAGACCTCGGTGAGCGGGGCGCCGCCGAGCTTCAGGCCGAGCGAGGGCAGCGGCACGCTGGTGACCAGGATGTCGAACCAGAGCCGGGCGGCCTGGGAGACCAGGGGGCCGCCGAGCCGGTGGCCGAGGGCGGGCACATGGTCGGCGAGCAGGGCGACGGCGCCCGCGCCGCGGTGCGGGCCGGCGTCCTTGTTGCGGTCCATGGCGGTGCGTACGGCGTCGAGGCGGCGCAGCGGGTCGGGGTCGCCGACGGGGAGCCGTATCAAGTAGCCGGAGAGCCGGTTGCCCTGCGGGTGGGCGGTGCGGGGGCGGCGGGTGGAGACGGGGATCAGGGCGCGCGGGGCGACACCCTCGCTGCCGTCGCCGCGGTCGTCGAGCCAGCGGCGCAGGGCGCCCGCGACGACCGCGATCAGTACGTCGTTGACGGTGCCGCCGACGGCCTTGCGGATGCGGTGGACATCGTCGAGGTCCAGGGCGGCTCCGGCGGTGCGGCGGGTGCCGGAGGGCCGGGCGGCCAGCGCGGGGACGGGCCGCGCGCCGAGGGTGGAGCGGGCGACCGAGGCGCCGATGTCGAGGGCGCGGCTCGCGTCGGACAGGGCGCCGCGCAGCAGCCCGGGCAGCCGGCGGACGTCGGGCAGCCGGCCTCGGGGCGGCTCGGCGGGGCGGCGCCGGGGCGGCGGCAGGTCCATCGGGTCGAGGACGGCGGCGGCCAGGGTGAGGGCTCGCAGGCCGTCGGCGAGGGCGTGGTGGAACTTGAACAGCACGGCGAAGGAGTCGCCGTCCGCGCCGGGCAGCACATGGGCCTCCCAGGGCGGCCGGCCGCGCTCCAGGGGCCGTTCCATGAGCTGTCCGGCCACGGCCTGGAAGTCGGCGGCGGGGTCGTGCAGCCGGACGTGGTGAAGGGGGTCGAAGTCCGGGTCGGGCTCGCGGGCGGCGCCGCCCAGGGAGAGCGGCCGGCCGAGGTCCAGGGGGAACGGCCGGCCGAGGTCGATCGGGAACGGGCGGCCGAGGTCGCGCGGCTGCCACAGGTCGCGGATCCGCATCCGCAGTCCCGGTACGGCCGCGGCGCGGGCGGCGAGGAGGTCGGCGGCGTGGGCGGCGGCGGTGGGCGAGTGCGCGGCGAAGACGCCGAGGGCCCCCAGGTGCATGGGGTGCCGTTCGGACTCGATGTTCCAGAACGCCAGGTCCAGAGGGGCGAGCAGGTCGTCAGAAGAAGTCAATGCCTTGCCTCGCGTCGACGACAGGTAGGGCAGCAGTCAATCGCTCATGAACGATTACGGTCAAGGACTGCCAGGCTACGCTCAGTTAACAGCGCATTAAGCCCCGGCCTCGACACCTCTGCCGCCACACCGGTGACACCGGACACACGAGTGGACGCCCGGCACCCCTGACGACACCCCCGACGGACCCCTCAGGCACTCCCTACGGCACCCGCTGCCCCTTGCCCAGCGCGATCACCCCGCCCTTCGACACGGTGTACAGCTCGCCGTCCCGGTCCGGGTTCACCCCGATCGTGGCACCGGGCGGCACCTCCACGTTCTTGTCCAGCACCGCCCCGCGCACCACCGCGCCCCGCCCGATGTGCACGTTGTCGTGCAGCACCGACCCCTGCACCACCGCCCCCGGATCGACCACCACGCCCGGCGAGAGCACGGACCGGGTCACCTGTCCGCGGACGAGGCATCCCGCACTGATGATCGACTCGCTGGCGATGCCGCCCGCGTTGAACCGGGCCGGCGAGAGCTGGTTGGAGTGGGTGTAGATGGGCCAGTCACGGTTGTAGAGGTTGAAGGCGGGGCGGTCCGCGATCAGGTCCATATGGGCGTCGTAGTACGCGTCCAGGGTGCCGACGTCGCGCCAGTACCCCTGGTCGCGGCTGGTCTCGCCGGGCACGTGGTTGTCGCCGAAGTCGTACAGCTGCGCCTCGCCGCGCTCGGTGAGCTGGGGCAGGATGGAGCCGCCCATGTCGTGCACCGAGTTCCGGTCCTCGGCGTCGCGCTGGAGCGCCTCGATGAGGGCCTTGGTGGTGAAGACGTAGTTGCCCATCGAGGCGAAGACGCAGTCGGGAGCGTCCGCCAGTCCGGGCGGATCGGCCGGCTTCTCCAGGAACCGCTCCACCGTCTGGCCGTCCGCGCCCGGTGTGATCACCCCGAAGGACGGGGACTCGGAGCGCGGTACTCGGATGCCCGCGACGGTGACCCCGGCGCCGGACTCGATGTGCTGCGCCAGCATCTGCCGCGGATCCATGCGGTACACGTGGTCGGCGCCGAACACCGCGACGTACTCCGGCTGTTCGTCGTGCACCAGGTTCAGGGACTGGAGGATCGCGTCCGCGCTGCCGAGGTACCAGCGCGGGCCGAGCCGCTGCTGGGCCGGGACCGGGGTGATGTAGTTGCCGAGCAGACTGGACATCCGCCAGGTGGTGGTGATGTGCCGGTCCAGCGAGTGCGACTTGTACTGCGTCAGCACACAGATGCGCAGGATGTCGGCGTTGACGAGGTTGGACAGGACAAAGTCGACGAGCCGGTAGGTGCCGCCGAAGGTGACCGCGGGTTTCGCGCGGTCGGCGGTCAGCGGCATCAGCCGCTTGCCCTCCCCACCCGCCAGCACGATTCCGAGCACCGAAGGTCCACCACGACGCATGGCCGCTCCCCTCCCGATGGATTCACTGCACGACTGCCCTCGAACAGGGCGGACAAGCCTGCCTGCGGAGCCGCGGCGGCACTACGTCCCGTCGGCGATCCGCTCGTAGAGCCGCGCGGTGCGCCGGGCGACCGCGTCCCACCCGAACTCCCCCACCGCGCGCTCCCGTCCGGCCTCCCCCATCCGGCGGGCGCCCTCCGGATCGCCGAGCAGCGCGTCCAGGGACCGCGTGAGTCCGGCTTCGAAGTCGTCGTCCACGGACACCAGCAGACCGGTCTTGCCGTCCTCGACGACCTCCGGGATACCGCCGACCCGGGAGGCCACCACGGGCGTGCCGCAGGCCATCGCCTCCAGGTTGACGATGCCCAGCGGCTCGTAGACCGACGGGCACACGAACACGGCCGCGTGCGTGAGGAGTTGGACGACCTCGGGGCGCGGCAGCATCCGCGGGATCCAGTGCACGCCCTCGCGGACCCGGCTCAACTCCTCGTACAGCTCGCGGAACTCGCGGTCGATCTCCGGAGTGTCCGGCGCGCCCGCGCACAGCACGACCTGGGCGGCCGGATCGATGCCGCGCACGGCCCGCAGCAGATGCGGCACGCCCTTCTGCCGGGTGATGCGGCCGACGAAGAGCACATACGGACGGGCCGGGTCGAGGCCGAGGCGGCGCAGCACGTCGGTGCCGGGATCGGGCCGGTACAGCGCGGTGTCGATGCCGTTGTGCACCACGTGGACCCGCGCCGGGTCCAGCGCCGGGTAGCAGGAGAGGATGTCCTCGCGCATCGCGGTGGACACGGCGATCACCGCGTCGGCGGACTCCATCGCGGTGCGCTCGGCCCAGCTGGACAGGGCGTAACCGCCGCCCAGCTGCTCGGCCTTCCAGGGGCGCAGCGGTTCCAGCGAGTGGGCGGTCAGCACGTGCGGGATGCCGTACAGGAGCTTGGCGAGATGGCCGGCCAGGTTGGCGTACCAGGTGTGGGAGTGGACGAGCTCGCGGCCTTCGAGGGCGGAGGCCATGGCCAGGTCAACGGAGAAGGTGCGCAGCGCGTCGTTGGAGCCGTCCAGGGTGGACCAGGGGCGGTGGCGTACGACACCGGTCGCGCGCTCCGCCAGGGTGACCTCGCCCCAGCAGTGCACCTCCAGGTCGACCAGGGACCGCAACTCCTGTGCCAGGAACTCCACATGGACGCCCGCGCCGCCGTACACGTCCGGCGGGTACTCCCGGGTCAGCAGTCCCACACGCACCCGGAACCCCCTGTCTCAGCGGCTGATGCCTTCATGGTCACCCAGATGCGGCGCGCGGGGAAGACCGCGGGGGCCGGGTGAAGCAGCAGTCGCCACAGACGCCGCCGCCCGGCAGCCGGTAGTACAGACAACAGCTGCGGCGCCGGAAGGCGGTGCCGGAGAAGCCACCGGTGTCCACGAGGCGCGGGTCGGCGAAGAGGCCGGCGGTCAGGGTACGGGCGCGCGCGGCGACCTCCGCCCGGCCGTGCGCCCGGGCCTGCCGGGCGAGGACGCGGGCGGCGCCGGCCAGGGCGGAGGCGGCGTTGCCGCGCAGCAGGCCGGGGGCGAGCCGGTGGCGGGCGCGCAGGGCGGCGTCGAGCGGTTCGAGGTGTCCGCGCAGCACGGCGTCGGCGAGGACCGCGGGGTCCGCCGCCGCGTCACCGGGCAGCGGGCGCGTCTCGGTGAGCCACAGGTCGTCGGGGGCGCCGGCGTCGGGATCCCAGCGGAGCAGTTCGGGGCGGAGGTCGGGAAGGCGGCCGTAGACGGCGGCGCAGCCGAGGGCGACGGACCAGAGGCGGGCGGCGAGGCCGAGGTGGGCGATGGAGGCGGCGACGCGCGGCTCGGCGGCGTGCAGGGCGGCGGCGACCTTGCGCACCCGGAAGGCCAGGGGGTCCGCGGGCAGGTCCGACGGCTCCTTCGCGGGATCACCGGTGTACACCTGCGCGAGCGTCGGCGGAGGGCCGGGCGGGGACTCGGGCGGGCGCCCGGGGGCGGCGGCCGTGCGGGAGCGGGGCTCGGCTTCGCGGGTGCGGGGTTCGCCGGTGCGGGGTTCGCCGGTGCGGGGTTCGCCGGTGCGGAGGGGGAAGAACCCGCCGAGCGGGCGGAGGGCGGCGAGTTCGGGGTCGAGGTCCACGAAGAGCAGTAGTACCAAGTCCCTTAGGGGACGGGGCCCCGGGGTCGCGGCGTACGGCGCCCGCCTTGGGGATGACTGCGCCCGCTTCGTACTCCATCGGCAGTAGTACGCATTGAGTGCTCAAGTACGACGACGGGGAACACATCGGCAGGGCATCGTGTTGCCATGGAAGCAGACCGCTCGCCGCGTCGGGCTCCGCGCCCCCGCCTCACGCAGAGGAGCAGCCCATGAGCGCCCTCGCGTTGTCCGTCCTGCTGTCGCTCGTGTCCGCGGTCGCCTACGCGGGCGGGGCGATCGTGCAGGAGCGCGTCGCGGCGTCCTCGCCGGGCGAGCAGTACGCGCCGCTGCGCCGGCCGAGCTGGTGGGCGGCGGTGGCGCTGAACGGACTGGGCGGACTGCTGCACGTGGTGGCGCTGGCGTACGGCCCGCTGAGTCTGGTCCAGCCCCTCGGGGCGCTCACCATCGTCTTCGCGCTGCCCATGGCGGCGCTGTTCGTGGGCCGCAAGGCCGGTGCGACCGCCTGGCGGGGCGCCATCATGGCGACCGTCGGCCTCGCCGGACTGCTGTCCCTGGTCGGCGCGTCCGACGCGCAGTCGCTGGGTGGGCCGCAGCAGGTGGCCGTCTTCCTCGTCACGGCCGGCGCCGTGACGGCGCTGATGATCGCGGGCCGGGCCGCCCACCGCCATCCGGCGGTGCGCGCGATGCTGCTCGCGACCGCCTCGGGCATCGCGTTCGGCATGTCCTCCGTGTTCACCAAGACCGTCGCGGTCGACTGGACCGGCGGGATCTCGGCGGGCGACCTGATGCCCCTGGCCGCGATCGCCGTGCTGGCCTCGGCCGGTCTGCTGCTCTCCCAGGCCGCCTACCGGGGCGCCGGTCTCGCCGCGCCGCTGGCCACGCTGACCGTGGTGAACCCGGTGGTGGCCGCGGCGGTGGGCATCACGATGTTCGGCGAGACCTTCCGCTACGGCACCATGGGCACCGCGCTCGCGCTGAGCTGTGGCGTGGTCGCCGCCGGTGGCCTGATCCTGCTGACCACCGAGCGCATCGCCCACGACGAGGACCGCGCCGCCACGCCCACCGAGGCCGGTGTTCCTGCTCCCGCACCGTCGACGGAGGCCGCAGCAGCCGCGCCCGCGCCGACGGCGGCGCCGCGCGACGAACCCCTGCTCGTACCGCGCGACGAGGCCGTACTCGTGCCGAGCCCCGCGGCGGAGGGCGCCCACGCGAACCGGGCGCCCGCCGCCGGACCGGGTCCGGTGCCGTACTACGCCTCCGTGTACGGCGGCGTGCTCGTCCCGCTGCCCGCCCTCGACCGGCACCGCGGCCGCGTCAGATCCTGACGCCGCCGGCCCGGAGATAGGCGACCGGGTCGACGTCCGTACCGAAGCCCGGCCCGGTCCGCACCTCGAAGTGGAGGTGCGGACCCGAGCTGTTCCCGGTGGACCCCGCGCGTCCGATGCGCTGTCCGGCGCCCACCGACTGCCCCGCCTTCACGGCGATGGCCGAAAGATGCGCGTACTGCGTGTAGCGGCCGTCGCCGTGCCGGATGACCACCTCGTAGCCGAAGGAGCCGGCCCAGCCCGCGCTCACCACCCGGCCCGCTCCGACGGCCTTCACCGAGGATCCGGTGGGCACGGGGAAGTCGACGCCGGTGTGATAGCCCTTCGACCAGCTGGACCCGGTCGCCCGGTAGGGCGTCCCCAGGGAGCCGCTCACCGGGGCGACGAGGGAGCCGGCGCTGGAGGACGCGGCCTTCGGCTGCTCCTTCTGCTCCTCCTTCGCCTCCTCCTGCCGCTCGGTCCTGGGCGCGGACGTGGCCGTTCCGGCCGTCGTCGCCGTACCGGCGGCCTTGCCGCGCAGGCTCAGCCGCTGCCCCGGCACGATCAGGTCGGGGTCGGTCCCGATGGTGGTGCGGTTCGCGCTGTACAGGCCCTGCCAGCCGCCCTTGACCCGCCGCTCCTCCGCGATCGCGGAGAGCGTGTCCCCGCGCACCACGGTGTACATCTCGGCCTTCCCGGCCCGCGACTGCGGCGTGGTCTGCGGCTGTACGTCCGCCACCGAGGTCCCGGCCGCCCGGCCCGAGGTGCCGCCGTCGGGCCGGATGTCGGGGCTCGCGCCGCCGCGGGTCAGTCCGGCCTCCTGCGAACAGGTCGGCCAGGCGCCCGGACCCTGTCCGTCGAGCACCTTCTCCGCCACGGCGATCTGCTGGTCCTTGGTGGCCAGATCCGCACGCGGCGCGTACGCCGTGCCGCCGTACGCCTCCCAGGTGGACTGGCTGAACTGGAGCCCGCCGTAGTAGCCGTTGCCCGTGTTGATGTTCCAGTCGTTGGTGGACTCGCAGGCGGCGACCTTGTCCCAGGTGTCCACATCGGCCGCCTGCGCGGCGCCGGCGCCGACGAACGGGAGGGCTATCCCGGCCCCGCCCGCCGTGACGGTGAGTGAGGCGCGGTTGATCCTGTTCGGCTGATACCGGCGGTGCCGGCCGCGTACGGCCATGAGGTGCCCCCTAGACATGTCCAGAAGGGCCAAAAGTAAACGCGCGTAACAGGCCATGACAAGACGGCAATCAGCCGCCTCACAGCTGCCCGGAAACCCACCCGGAGACCCTGAGCGCCCGGGCCTCCCCGTCCGTATCTGCGGTCGTCCCCCTACTCAGGGAGCCCGGGTGTGCGGTCGGTGCGGCGGCACGTCAGGATGGCCGGAGACAGTACGCAGAGCACGACTGGCACCACCCGATGTCCGGACAGCTAGGAGCCAACCGTATGAGCACGTCAGCCCAGATCGGCGTCACGGGTCTCGCGGTCATGGGCCGCAACCTCGCCCGCAACTTCGCACGCAACGGCTACACGGTCGCCGTGCACAACCGGACGGCGGCGCGCACGCACGCGCTGGTGGAGGAGTTCGGGAGCGAGGGCGAGTTCATCGCGGCCGAGACCGCCAAGGAGTTCGTGGCGGCGCTGGAGCGGCCCCGCCGGCTGGTCGTCATGGTCAAGGCCGGTGAGCCGACCGACGCCGTGATCCAGGAGTTCGCGCCGTTGCTGGAGCCCGGCGACATGATCATCGACGGCGGCAACGCGCACTTCGCCGACACCCGGCGCCGGGAGCGCGAACTGCGCGAGCGGGGCATCCACTTCGTCGGCACCGGCATCTCCGGCGGCGAGGAGGGCGCGCTGCACGGGCCGAGCATCATGCCGGGTGGCTCGAAGGAGTCGTACGACTCGCTGGGCCCGATGCTGGAGAAGATCTCCGCGAAGGCGGCGGACGGGGCGCCCTGCGTGACGCACGTCGGTCCCGACGGCGCCGGACACTTCGTGAAGATGGTGCACAACGGCATCGAGTACGCCGACATGCAGCTGATCGGCGAGGCCTACCAGCTGCTCCGCGACGTCGCCGGCTACTCCCCGGCGCAGATCGCGGAGATCTTCCGCACCTGGAACACCGGGCGGCTGGACTCCTACCTGATCGAGATCACCGCCGAGGTGCTGTCGCACGTGGACGCGGCGACGGGCCGGCCGTTCGTGGACGTCGTGGTGGACCAGGCGGAGCAGAAGGGCACCGGCCGCTGGACCGTGCAGATCGCCCTCGACCTGGGCGTCCCGGTGTCCGGCATCGCCGAGGCGGTCTTCGCGCGGTCGCTGTCCGGGCACGCGGCGCTGCGGGAGGCCTCGCGCGGGCTGGCCGGTCCCACGCCGTCGCCGCTCGGCGAGGCGGAGGCGGCGGCCTTCGCGGACCGCGTCGAGCAGGCGCTGTACGCCTCGAAGATCGTGTCGTACACCCAGGGCTTCCACGAGATCGCGGCGGGCAGCGAGGAGTACGGCTGGGACATCGACCTCGGTGCCGTCTCCGCGATCTGGCGCGGCGGCTGCATCATCCGCGCGGCGTTCCTGGACCGGATCCGCTCGGCCTACGACGCCCGGCCCGACCTGCCGAGCCTGCTGTCCGACGAGACGTTCGCGCAGGAGATCGCCGCGGCGCAGGACGACTGGCGGGACGTGCTGGTCGCCGCGACCCGGCAGGGTGTGCCGACGCCGGGGTTCGCGGCGGCGCTGGCGTACTACGACGCACTGCGGGCCGAGCGGTTGCCCGCGGCGCTCACGCAGGGGCAGCGGGACTTCTTCGGGGCGCACACGTACCGGCGGACCGATCAGGAGGGGTCGTTCCACACGCTGTGGGGCGGGGATCGCTCGGAGGTCTCGGCGTAGGCCTGGCGGCGGCTCGGCGGCTCGGCGCCGGGCGGGAGCCGGTGCCGGTGCCGGAGCCGGAGCCGGAGCTTGATCAGGTGCGGGAGCGGGTACGTAGGGGGTGTTCGCGCGGTTCCCCGCGCCCCTGAAGGGTGATGCGGTGGGCGGTGTCTCGATGCCGCCCGCCGCTTTCTCCTGCTCTCGCTCTCGCTCTTGTTCTCGTCGGTCAGGTCAGGGGTGGGCCCGGTTCCGGGTTCGGGACCGGTTCGGGGCCCGGGGGGATCGGGGACGGGGTCGGGTCGGGGACCGGGGTGGGGCCGGGGGGCGGGCCCGGCGCGGGTGGGGCCGGTGGGGTCGGGGCGGGGCCCGGTGGTTCGGGGGCCGGGACGGGGCCCGGGGGCGGTTCGGGGTGGGCCGGGTCAGGGCCGGGGGTCGGCGGGGGCTGTACGGGATCCGGGTACGGGTTGGTCACGGGGTCCTCCGGCCAGTCGGTGATCGTTGGCTCTGGACTACTCCCCCGCCTACCCGGCGTCCGGCCCCGCAGTCACCCGAGGGCGCCATCAGGGCACCCCGGGTGGCCGCACCGGCTCACGCGGGGAGCGCCGCCTCGGCGGCCGCCGCCAGGCCGGGACGAGGGCTGGACAGCACCGGCACCGCAGTCGTCGTCAGCCGCTCGGCGGGCGCCATGGAGGCCTGCGCGAGGACGATCACGTCGGCGTCGCCGGCCGCGTCGGCGGCGGCTGCCACCAGGCGGGCGTACCCCTCGCTGTCGCCCGCCTCGAAGCGGGACCAGGCACCGTCCACCAGCCGGGTGCGCACCTCGACCGGGCGTCCGGCGCGGCGGGCCTCCTCCTCGATCAGGGCGGCCGTGGGGCCGAGGGTGCTCGCCAGTGCGGCGAGCACCACGACACGCGGACCGGCGGCCACCGCGGCGGCCGCCATCGGACGGTCGACGCGCAGCACGGGCACGCCGTCGGCGGCCGCCTCGGCGACGCCGCCGATGGTCGAGCAGGTGCACAGCACCGCGCGGGCCCCGTCGGCGACGGCGCGGGCGATCACGGTCCGCACCGCGTCGGCGACCGCGTCGGGGCCGTCGCGCCGGGCCCGGTCCAGCAGTTCCTCATGGACCAGGTGCCGCAGTGGCAGCCCCGGCCGGTCCTCGTCCCGCAGGGCGTCGAAGACCGGCACGTGGAGGGGCGAGGTGTGCAGCAGGGCGAGCATGCTCGGCGCGGGGCTTCGCTCAGAACCGGCCGGGGTGGGCCACCAGCCAGGCCTTCGCCGCGCGCAGCAGCTCGGGGTCGGCCTCGGGGGCCTCGTCGGGGTGGCGTTCGGCCCACTTGACGACGTACGGGCAGAGCGGGGCGACGGGGACGCCCTCGCGCTCGGCGAGGGCGTACAGCTCGCGTGCCAGCGAGCCCGCGATGCCCTTGCCCTCGTGGGCGGGCTCCACGATGGTGTGGACGGGGACCAGGGCGCGCGCGGGCGATTCGAGGACGAAGTACTCGATGTGGCCGACGACTTCGCCCTCACCGAGGGCCTCCAGGCGCCCCGCCGCCCGGTCGTCGCGGATTTCGATGTCGCTCATGGGACGCTCCTGGTCCGTCGGTCAGGCCTGCACGGCCTGCGGGGTGCGCTGCTGGTCCGAGCCCGGCACCGGCGCGCCCGGGTCGCTGCCCAGGTCCACGATGCGGTTGTCGTGGTCCACGTGCACCACCCGCGGCTTCAGCGCCCGCGCCTCGGCGTCGGAGACCTGAGCGTAACTGATGATGATCACCAGGTCTCCGGGGTGGACGAGATGGGCCGCGGCACCGTTGATACCGACGACGCCGGAGCCGCGCTCACCCTCGATCACGTACGTCTCCAGGCGCGCGCCGTTGGTGATGTCGACGATGTGAACCAGCTCACCGGGCAGCAGATCGGCGGCGTCGAGCAGGTCGGCGTCTATCGTCACGGATCCCACGTAGTGCAGGTCGGCCTGGGTGACGGTGGCTCGGTGGATCTTGGACTTGAACATTGTCCGGAACATGAAAAGACTCCCGATTCCTCTGCTCCCCGCCTGCTTTGCGCAGGTCAAGGGCGGTCCTCACTTTACAACCGGCACGGGCCCGACTCGAAGACTGTGAGGAACATCGCTGGGCCCCTCGTTCCACGGCCTCGAGGTGCGGCACGAGCTTCGGGTGTCCGCGCGGACGAACCTTCGGTCGACGAGGCGGCGCCGGAGCCGCTCCGGGGTCACGACCCGGCCTTCGGCCGACCGCGCGTCTGCGGGAGACAACAGCCGGTTCCGGCCGACCAGTTGGATTTGCTCGCGCGGGTGCTCGATCCGGCGCACCGTGGACGTCACCGGTCCTTGCGGGCCGGGTGGGCTTTCTTCGTTCGTCGCCACGCGGTTTCGTTCAAGGGACGGGATGAGCATGTACGACTACGTCATCGTCGGCGCCGGATCCGCGGGCTGTGTGCTCGCGGCGCGGCTCTCGGAGGACCCCGGTGCGCGGGTGGCCCTGATCGAGGCGGGCGGACCCGACTCCGCCCAGGAGATCCATGTTCCGGCCGCCTTCCCCCAGCTGTTCAAGTCCGGGCTCGACTGGGACCTCGACTCCGACCCTGAGCCGGGGCTCGGCGGCCGGCGGACCTATCTGCCGCGCGGCAAGGTCTTCGGCGGTTGCAGCTCCGTCAACGCCATGATCTACATCCGGGGCAACCGCGCCGACTTCGACGGCTGGGCCGCGGCCGGGGCCACCGGCTGGGGGTACGACGACGTGCTGCCGTACTTCAAGCGGTCCGAGGACAACGAGCGCGGCGAGGACGCGTTCCACGGCACGGGCGGACCGCTGACGGTCAGCGACGGCAGGTCCGGGCATCCGCTCCCCTCGGCCTTCGTGCAGGCCGCCGTGCAGGCCGGGCACAAGACGAACGACGACTTCAACGGCGAGACGCAGTTCGGCGTCGGCCGCTACCAGCTCACCCAGCGCGGCGGCATGCGCTGCAGCACCGCCGTCGCCTATCTGCATCCCGCCCTCGCCCGCCCGAACCTCACCGTGCTCTCCATGGCCCGCGCCCACCGCGTGCTGATCGAGGGCGGCCGGGCGACCGGCGTGGAGTTCGAGCGGGGCGGCGTCGTCGACGTCGTCCGGGCCGAGCGCGAGGTGATCCTGTCCGCGGGCGCCTACGAGTCGCCGAAGCTGCTGATGCTGTCCGGCATCGGCCCGGCCGCCGTGCTCGGCGCCTTCGGCATCGGCGTCGTCCGCGATCTGCCCGTCGGCCAAGGCCTCCAGGACCACTACATGACCCTGCTGAACTTCCCGACGGCCGTCGACTCGCTCCTGTCGGCGGCGACCCCGGAGAACGCGGAGCTGCTGCAGAGCGCGGGACGCGGCCCGCTGACCTCCAACATCGGTGAGGCGGGCGGTTTCTTCCGCAGCCGGGACGGACTGGACGCACCGGATGTCCAGTTCCACGCCGCGCCCGTCCTCTTCCACCAGGAGGGACTCGGCGCCGTCACCGAGCACGGCCTCTCCTTCGGCCCCTGTGTGCTGGCCCCGACGAGCCGAGGAGCGGTGACGCTGCGCTCCGCGCGCCCGGACGCCGCACCGCGGATCGTCCACAACTACCTCACGACCGCCGAGGACCGGGACGCGATCGTCGCCGGCACGCGGATCGGCCTGGACATCGCCTCACAGCCGGCGGTGGCGGACCTCGTCACGGGGACCTTCGGCGACGCGCCGTCCGCCTCGGACTCCGACGCGGAGCTCCTCGCCTGGGCCCGGCGCGTCGGACAGACGCTCTACCACCCGACGTCGACCTGTGCCATCGGCGCGGTGGTCGACCCCGAGCTCCGCGTGTACGACGTGGCGGGGCTCCGGGTCGTCGACGCCTCCGTGTTCCCGACGGTGACGCGGGGCAACACCAACGCGCCCACGATCATGGCCGCGGAGAAGGCGGCCGACCTCGTCGTGGGAGCCGCGCGATGACGCTGGTCCAGCAGTCGTAGGCGATCTCCGGGGGATGCACCTCGTGCGCGAAGCGCACGCCGCAGGGTCGCCTGCTTACTGAGCGTTCACTAAAGAGCGGAGAGGTTGACGGTCGGTCAACTCCGGCTTTTTCCCTTGTGTTTGTGGGCCGACACCGGGAAAGTGGCATCAGATCGGCTGCCGGACGCCCGGCGGCACTGATCGACCGCTAAGCACCTGATGCTCCACTCCCCCGGTGTCGGTACCGACGAGAGGACCCCGCATGGACGCGCTGGAGGCCCGCACCCGCTTCAAGGAGCTCCGGGAGCGGGACGGCCTGGTCGAGGCCGCCGAACTCGACGAGATCTGGGCCGCGTTGGCGACGGTCCGCCCGGAGGAGATCCTCGGTGCGTGGGAAGGCGGCGAGTTCCGCACCGGCCATCCCCTCGAGGGCACGCTGGCGAAGGTCGACTGGTACGGCAAGACCTTCGCCTCCGTGCACGACGCCAAGCCGCTGATCTGCCGGGACGCGACGGGCGAGCTGTACTCCAACCGCGAGCTCGGCCAGGGCGAGGCGAGCCTGTGGACCGTGGAGTTCCGCGGCGAGACGACGGCCACCATGGTCTACGACGGCCGGCCGGTCCTCGACCACTTCAAGCAGGTCGACGACACCACGCTGATGGGGATCATGAACGGCAAGGGGATCGCCCCCGAGGGCCCGTACTACTACTTCTTCCTCGAACGCGCCCCCGAGACCCCGGCCGGCGGCCCGCGCGCCGCGGAGGGCGCGTGAGACGCGTCCGTGCCGCGGTCGTCGAGGCGCCGGGCGCCCCTTTCACCCTGCGGGAAGCGGACCTCGAGGACCCGCGGCCGCGCGAGGTGCTGGTGAGGATGACCGCTGCCGGCATCTGCCACACCGACCTGGGCATGCGGGACACCTGGCCCCGGCACCTCACCCCGATGGTCTTCGGCCACGAGGGCGCCGGCCGCGTCGAGGCGGTGGGCGCGGAGGTGACCGGCGTGGTGCCGGGAGACCATGTCTGCCTCACCTTCGCCAGTTGCGGCGCCTGCGAGCAGTGCGCGGCGGACCACCCGGCCTACTGCCGCGCCGCGCGGGCGCTGAACCTCTCCGGTGGACGCGCCGACGGCACCACTCCGTTCTCCGTCGACGGCGCACCGCTGCACGCCGGCTTCTTCGGCCAGTCCAGCTTCGCCACACACGCCGTCGTCCACGAGCGCGGCGTCGTCAAGGTGCCCTCCGACCTGCCCGCCGCCATCGTCGCGCCGTTGGGGTGCAGCGGGCAGACGGGCGCGGGCACCGTGCTCAACCGGCTGCGCCCCGAACCGGGCTCCTCGCTGGTCGTCCTGGGCGCGGGCGGGGTCGGGCTGAGCGCGCTGATGGCCGCGGTGGCGGCGGGCTGCGACCCGGTGGTGGCCGTCGACCCGGTCGCCTCCCGCCGCGCCCTGGCCGTCGAGCTCGGCGCCAAGGCGGCCCTGGCCCCCGGCGAAGGCCTGGTGGCGGCGGTGCGCGACCTCACCGGCGGTGGTGCGCACCACGTCGTCGAGACCACCGGACGTCCGGAGATGGCCCGCCGGGCCGTCGGCGCGCTGCGCCCGCGCGGCGAACTCGCCCTCCTCGGCCTCGGTGGTGAGGTGGCGTTCGATGTGATGGGCCTGCTCTCCAAGGGCGTCCGCGTGCACGGGGTGATCGAGGGGGACTCCGATCCCGGGCGCTTCGTCCCCGAGCTGGTCGGTCTGCACCGGCGTGGTCTGCTGCCGCTGGAGAAGCTGGTCGCCACGTTCCCGTTCGAGGACATCGACGCCGCTGTGGCCGCGATGCGGAACGGCGGCGTGGTCAAGCCGGTCCTCACCTTCAGCTGACCGACCGCCCCGGCCGCTCGGGCAGCTCCGCACGGCCCTGTGACGGCCTGTGATTGACTGCTCCGCATGGCCCCCGCCTCCCCGCCCGCCCGTTCGGCCGCGACCGCCGATCCGACCGCGGCCACCCGGCCTCGCAACCGCAAGCAGCTCATCGTCGACGCGGCCGGGCGGGTCTTCAGCGAGCGCGGCTACCACAAGGCGTCCATGGAGGAGGTCGCCGCCGGTGTGGGCATCACCGCGGCCGCTCTGTACCGGCACTTCCCGAACAAGTACGCGCTGTTCGCGGAGTGCGCCCATGTGATGGTGGACAGGCTGGTCGCCGCGCTCGACGAGGTGCCGTCCGGGGCGAGCCTGACGGATGTGCTCACCGCGCTCACCCGGGTCACCCTCGCCCATCGCGCGTCGGGCGGCGTGTACCGCTGGGAGGCCCGGTACCTCGATGGCGAGGACCGCCGGCGTCTCGGGGTGAAGTTCGCGCGCCTGGTGGAGCGGGTCGACGAGGCGGTACGGCGCGAGCATCCCCTCCCCGACGCGCGCCCGCGGGCCATGGCGCGGCTGCGGGCCATGGCGGCGCTCGGTGCGATCGGCTCGATCACGATGCACCACATCTCCATCGCCCAACGCCGGGCCGAGGAACTGCTGCTGGCGTCCGCGCTGGGCGTGGCCGCGACCGATCCGGCGGCGGGCCGGCCGGGCGCGCACCCCGTCGAGCTGCCCGCCCGGCCGGTGCCGCGCACGCGACGGGCGGAGATCCTCGCGGCCGCCATCCCGCTGTTCGCCCGCGACGGATTCGCCAATGTCACCAACGGACAGATCGCGGAAGCGGTGGGGCTGACCCCGTCCGCGCTCTACCGTCACTACCCCGGCAAGATCGACATCCTGGCGGCGGCGTGTCTCCAGGCGGCGGGACTGCTGGCCCAGGGGGTGGAGCAGAATCTGCGCGAGGTGGCCGACCCGCACGACGCGGTGGTCGCGCTGGCGGCGACGTATGTGGCGTACAGCTTCGAGCACACCGAGCTGAACAGTGTCGCCGAGGCCGAGCTCGCCGGGCTGCCGGTCGATCTGCGCAGGCCCGTGGTCCTCGCGCAGCGGGAGCACATCGCCCTCTGGGAGCAGCAGTTGCGGCTGGCCCGGCCGGAGCTGGACCCGCGCCAGGCCAGGGTGCTGGTGCACGCGGGGTTCGGCGTGGTGGTCGAGGCGGGACGCACCCTGCGGTGGCGGGACGGCCCCGGCCACCGTGAGGCCGTGACCGCTCTCGTCGTGGCCGCGCTGGGCCTCTGAACGCTCGTAGGCGTCCGTCGGCGTCCGGCGTCTGGCGTCTGGCGTCTGGCGTCTGGCGTCTGGCGGCGAGATGCCGGCGCCGTGCCGTGCCGTGCCGTGAGGCACCCGTACGACGGGCACGCCGATGCCCGCCCCTCGGTTCGTCTGCCGCGGGGCGGGCCGGTGCGGTCGGAGCGGCGGCTCAGCCCGCCCTGTTGCCGGTGGGGATCGTGATGGGGGTGGTGGTTCCCGAACCGCCCTTGTTCAGGAACAGCATGGCCAGGGCGCGCACGAACTGGTCGAACATGTAGAACGTGCCGGGCATGACGGGCGACAGGCCCTCACGGAACAGGATGAACGCCGGCCATCCGGTGCGGACCAGGGCCGCCGCCGCGTAGTCGCGTTTCAGTCCCAGCCAGTCGCCGACCTCGTTGCTGAGGACATAGCGCACGAACTCGTTCAGGAAACCGCGGGTCACGCCGAGGTCTATCTGCGCCGTCAGGCCGAGCAGTTCCTCGGCCAGGGCGATGCCCTCGGTCGAGGGGCTGAGGATCGGGGTGAGCACCCGCGCCGACTGCGCCTCGGCCTCGGCCCAGGTCCGCGGGATGTGCTCGTAGGGCACACCGAGCAGGTGGACGGCGACCTGCCACGAGTGCAGGAAGGCCTCCTGGTCCGCGGCCGGGTACGGGATCTTCCAGTCGAGCAGCTTCCGGTGCACGTAGGTGCCCAGGCTGTGGAAGGTGACCAGGATGTCGGCGGCGCTGATCGGGATGGTCTCGTCGGCGACCGCCCGCCAGTGCGGCGACTGCGGCAGCAGGTGACGCACCGCGGCGTGCACCACGCGGGTCTTGTTGGCCGTGACGACGAACTGCCCGGACGGTGTGAAGGCCCCCAGTTCGGACAGGTCGTAGCCGAAGGTGAACGTCTTGGCCGCGCGGTCCTGCATGTCGGCGCCGCCCGCGGACCAGTAGACGCTCTTGGCCTCGCGCGGGATCACGGTGCTCATGATGCCGCTGCCGAGCCCGTACAGCATGAACAGGTACGTGTCCCGGCGCCGGTTGAAGTCGGCGGCGCGGGCCAGTTTGGCCTGGTCGGCCCAGGTAGGAAGCCGGTTGACCTGCCGCAGGTACGCGGTGAAGTCGGCCGGCAGGCCGCTGGGCAGCGGGTCGTCGTTGTTCACCCACGACGCCCACGCGGTGTTGATCGCCGGGACGTGGCCGTTCTCCAGCATCGAGGCCATCAGAGGGTCCGCCGCGTCGTCCCAGATCCACTCCGGGCCGGTCCCCGCGGCGGCTCCGGTCGCCGAGCCCGTCGACGCCAGCGCCTGGACGGGGTTCGCCACACCCACGAGGCCGAGCGCCACACCCAGCGACAGAGCCTTTCGCCTGCTGAGGTTCTCCATTGACTTACCTGCTTCCCTGATGGGCCTAAGGGGTCCAAATGCCTTCGCAGACTTGCCTTTTGTGCGACATGGTGCGGGTCGACAGTCGTCGCACCGATGTGATTTCCGGTTAACATAGCGAGGTGTGTAACCGTCGGCAATGGTGGTGACGAAGGCTTGTCCACCGGGCCTTGCCCGCCCTCGGGCCGAAGGAGGTTCAGTCGTCCTCGAACAGCAGGTCCTCCGGCCGGCGCGTCATCCGCAGCGTGTGACCGTTCTCGACCTCGACGATGTGGTGGAGGCCGATGCGGCGTTCACCGGTGGAGAGGATGGAGTAGCGGTCCTGGACGCCGGCCAGGTAGGCGGGGACGCAGGCGACCGGCAGCGTGCCGATGTGGAGGTAGTCGGCCAGGCGGCGGAACAGCTTGGGCAGGAGCACGGCGTCGCAGGTGATCGAGGCCAGGCCGGTGATCTTCGCTCCGGTCGTGGTGGTGTCGGCGGGCCACAGGCCGCGGCCCGCCTGCCGTGCCTCCTTGGCCACGGTGGCCAGCTCCGTGCGCAGTCCGGGGAAGAGGCTGCGGTAGAAGGTCGGATAGGCCAGACCCGTGGCGAGCAGATGGTGGTTGACCGTGGTCCGCAGCAGGGGTACGTCCACGTCCATCTCCAGGCCGCTGGCGCCGGGCGGCTGTCCGCGTCCGGCGAGGGCGATGCAGCGGCCGTGGACGTCGGCACCGCGGGTGAGGACGAAACCGGGCACCGTCTCGGGTGTCGTCGCGGTCACGGTCTCGTTCGGCAGACGCTGGACGTCGGTGAAACCGAGCCAGGTCAGCAGCTCGTCGCGGGCCGCGTGGGCGAACTGCGGCGGCTGGTGGTCGCGGGCCGGGCCGTAGTGGGTCTCCAGCGCGTCGACCCCTTCCAGCCGCAGCTTCGCACGGCCCGCGCCGTGTTCGACGGCGCGTCCGCGCCCGCCGCCGACGAGGCTCCACTCGGCCGGGTCGTCCGCCGTGAAGTGGACCGTGTCCCCGTCCGGCTGGGACTCCTTGATGGCGTAGAAGCCCTTGATGAGGAGCATGGGCATGGCGACTCCTTGAGCGGGAGGGTGCGGAAGGCCGGAGAGATCCCGGCGCGCCGGGTGATGCGGTCCGGCGACGCCGTCCCCCTCTCTCATGGTCGGCCCGCGCCGCCGCCCTGTCCTGCCCTGCGTGCTTATGTCGGCGTAAGTCGGGCACGCGGTCGGCTGTACGCCCCCGAGCCGAGGACGGTGCCGCCATGACCGAGTACGAGCGTTCCCGCACGATGTCCGCGCAGCCGGAGCAGGTCTTCGACCAGGCAGCCGACGTGGGGCAGCTGGACACCTGGCTGCCGGACGAGCTGCATGTGCGGCCGCAGGCACTGCCCGCCGTCACCGTGCACGAGGACCGCACCGACGAGGACACCTCGGCCCTGTTCCGCGCGCGGCCCGAGCAGATGCGGCTCGAATGGGGCACCCGTGAGCAGGGCAGCTACACCGGCTGGTTACAGGTCGCCGGGATCGGCAGCGGGGCCAGCGAGGTGACGGTGCACCTGTCCTTCTTCGAGGACAGCCACGACCCGGGCGAGCAGGCGGTGCGGGACGCGCTCGACGGCAGCCTGCGGCGGCTGGAGGAACGGGTGCGGGTGCGGGGCGACGACGCGACCGGCTGAGGTGCGGAGGCGCGGGTGACCGGGAGGGAGCTGAGGGTGTCATGGCACAGCCGCGGCAGTACGCCGTCGCCGCCTCCGGGCAGTGGACCGACGAGGAGGAGGGCCGCTGGCGGCTGCCCGCGGGCGAGGTGCACGCCTGGCAGCCGGGCCGGAACGAGACGGTGTGCGGGCTGTCCCTGAGCCGGTCCCGGCTGATCCGGTTCCCGCACGTCACCTGGCAGGACACGATCCCGGAGTCCGGCGGCGCCGCGGACCGGGTACGGCGACTGTGCCCGCGCTGCGCCTCCGTCGCCGGCCGCCGGGGCACCGGCGCGCGCCCTCGGTGGCGGCGCGTCGATCCCCGGCCGTGAGGCGGCCCCGGAGGCGGTACGTCGGCTCTCGGCCCCCGGCCGTGAAGCGACCTCGGAGGCGGCGCCTCGGCCCTCGGCCCGGCCGTGAACCGGCCTCGGAGGCGGCACGCCGACCCCCGGCCCGACCGTGAACCGGCCCCGAAGGCCGTACGTCGGCTCTCGGCCCCGGCCGTGAAGCGGCCCCGGAGGCGGCAGGCCGACCCAGGGCCCCGGCCACAAACCGGCCTCGGAGGCGGCACGACGGCCCCCGGCCCGACCGTCAATCGGCCCCCAAGGCGGCACGCCGACCCCCGGCCCGACCGTGAACCCGTCCCTGGAGGCGGCGCGTCTGCCCTCCACCTCGGCCGTGAACCCGTCCCTGGAGG
>NZ_JBEPAL010000017.1:0-88592 GCF_040298625.1 Streptomyces sp. NPDC001532 | reverse complement strand
AGGCGGCGCGTCTGCCCTCCACCTCGGCCGTGAACCGTCCCTGGAGGCGGCGCGTCTGCCCTCCACCTCGGCCGTGAACCGTCCCCGAAGGCGGCGCGTCTGCCCTCCACCTCGGCCGTGAACCGTCCCCGAAGGCGGCGCAGCGCCCACGGCCTCGGCCGTGCGCCGGTCTCGGCGCGGCGTCAGTGCTCCGGCTCCGGCTGGTGGTGCAGGACCAGCAGGGCGATGTCGTCGGCGCGCTGTCCCGCCGTGCCCCCCTTGCGCAGCAGCTCGTCGACGAGTGCGTCCAGGTCCCGCGTGTCGGCGTGGGCGAGATGGCGGGCGAGCTTGGCGATCGACTCGTCCAGGTCCTCGCCCGGTGCCTCGACGAGGCCGTCGGTGTAGAAGAGCAGCAGCATGCCGGGGACCAGCGGGATCTCGGTGACGGGGAAGACGGCGTCGGGGACGATGCCGAGCAGCGGGCCGGGCGGGGCGACGACCGGCCGCGTGTCGCCGTCGGGGAGGCGGAGCACCGGTGGCGGATGGCCGGCGCTGGCCAGCGTGACGCGGCGGCGGGCGAAGTCGAGCTGGGCGTAGAGACAGCTGGTGAACAGGTCGGGGCCGAGGTCGACGAGGAGCCGGTTGGTGGCGCGCAGGACCTGGTCGGGAGGTGTGCCGACGGTGGCGTGGGCGTGGACGCCGGTGCGCACCTGGCCCATGAGGGCCGCGGCGGCGACGTTGTGGCCCTGGACGTCACCGATGACGGCGGCGGCGCCGGTGTCGCCGAGGCGGAGCAGGTCGTAGAAGTCGCCGCCGATGTCCATGCCGCGGGTGGTGGGCAGGTAGCGGGCGGCGACCCGCAGGCCGGTGACCGCGGGCAGGGCGCGCGGCAGCAGCGCCTCCTGGAGGCCGTGGGCGAGGTCGTGCTTGGCGTCGTAGAGCCGGGCCCGGTCGAGCGCCTGGGCGATGAGTCCGGCGAGCGACGTCAGCACGGCGCGTTCCTCGGACGAGAAGTCGTGCGGGTGGTCGTAGGACAGGATGCAGATGCCGACGGGCCGGCCGGAGATGACCAGCGGCAGGAAGGCCCAAGCCTGTTTGCCGCTGACCAGCGGGGCCTCGGGGTAGATGCGCCGCATCTCCTCGACGTCGGCGAAGAAGGCGGGGATGCCGCTGCTGAGGGCGCGCCCGGCCGGGGTGAACGCGGTGTCGATGGGCAGGCCGTCGAGGCGTTCGATGGCCTCGGGGGCGTAGCCGCGGTGGCCGGTGATCCGCAGGCGGCCGGCGTCGGCGGCGGACAGCACCAGTCCCTCGGCGCCGAAGGCGGGCATGATCTGGTCGGCGGCCAGGTCGATGACGTCCTGGACACCGACGACCTCGGTGAGCGCGGCGGCCAGGTGCATCAGTTGGTAGAGCTGTCCGGCGCGGGCCGGGGTCACGGCGCGCGAGGTGAGGCGGGGCGCCGGGACGGGCGGAGGCGGGGCGCCGCTGGGCACGACCCGGATGCTGATGCCGCTGGCGTCCGGGTACAGGTGCAGCTCCAGCCAGCGGCCCGGCGGGCGGCAGGCGGTGAAGGACACCGGCTCGCGGCTGAGCACGGCGGCGCGGTAGCGGTCCTCGTAGGTGGGGTCGTCGAGCCAGCGCAGGGACTGCCACGGCCGGGTGCCGAGCAGCCGGCCGGCGTCGGCGCCGAGCAGTTCGCAGGCACCGGAGCTGAGGTAGGTGAAGCGGCCTTCCAGGTCGAGCGCGCAGCTGCCGCCCGGCAGGCGTTCGATGAAGTCGGTGGCGGCCCAGGACGAGCCCGCGGCGGGGCGGTCGACCTCGGCGGGCACCACCCGCGGGCGGTCGGCGGGGACCGGGGGCCGCCCGCGTTCGGCGGCCTCGTCCAGCAGCAGGGCCAGCCGGCGGCAGCTGGACTCGACGTTGCCGCGTTCCCGCCCGGTCATGTACGGGGGCCGGCCGGCCGGCCACATCAGCAGCAGTGCTCCCCAGCGCCGGACCCCGTCGACCGGCGCCGCCACCAGCGCCAGGGGGTAGGGCAGGGCCATCGCGGTGCGCGGGTAGGCGTGGGACATCTCCTCGTGGCTCGCCACCCACACCAGACGGTCGTCGCGGACCGCGTCGGCCACCGGTGCCGGTGCGGCCAGCGGCACTCGCGCCCAGGGGGCGGCCAGCTCGGCGGACGCCCCGGCCAGCAGGTGCAGGCTCAGCACGTGCTCGTCGGGGGCGACCAGGTAGAGCGCGCCGATGGACGCGCCGGTGCGGCGGACCGTCTCCGCGAAGGCCGCCCGCAGTTCGTCGTCCTCGGTGGCCGGATCAGCCGTACCGGCATCGCCCATAGGGGAACGCTATGCCGGTACGGGGCGGTAGGCACGCCGTGCCCGCTCGCTCTCGGGGCGCGGTTCACACGCTCGTGAGGACCTGTGGCGAGAGATTCTTGATCATCGTGTTGGTCCAGCGCATCTGGCGCAGGGTGCGCGGGTGGCAGCCGCCGGCCAGGGCCAGGAGGCCGTCGTCCCTGGTGGCCTGCGCGGCCTGGGCGAGCATCTCCCAGTACAGGGAGTTCTCCGCGGCGGCCAGATGCACCGCGCGCAGGTCGCGCAGGAGCAGCAGGCCCGGCTCGGGGCGGTGACCGAGCGCTTCGGCGGCCGTCTCCGCGTGCTCCGCCTTCTCCGCGTTCTCGGAGGGTGCCGCGAGGTCGAGGCCGTGCGGCTCGGCGGCCTCGGCCAGCCGCCGGACGTGCTCGGCGGACCAGCGGGCGAGGTCGGTGGCGACGTGGTGGACCTCGTGGTCGGTGCGGTGCCGTTCGGCCAGCGCCGTCAGCTGCCGGGCGAGCCGCCGCTCGCCGTGGTGGAGGGCTCAAGGTGAGGGTGATGCCGTTCACTCGGGGTCCTCCTCGCGGCGGGCGGGCCGGGCCGACTCGGTCACGAGGGCGGCCGGTCCGCCGGTGGTGGCCGGGACCGCGTCGGCGCGCACGGGGGCGGACGCGGTGGTGGTCGGGGCGGGCGCGGCGCTGCCGTCGCCGCGTGCCACGAGCCGCAGCGCGGCCGCGGCGGTCTTGAACAGGGGCTGCTTGGAGACGGGATCCCAGTCGGTGACCGTCGTCTCGTTCGCGGCGCGCCCCTGGGTGTCGCCGTCGGGGCCGTGACCGCCCACCCGGGCCGCCAACTCCTCGAAGCCGACGGTGTTGGCCTCGACGTAGGCGTGGTCGACGCGGTCGGTGCGGATGATCTCGTGGAGCAGCGCGTTGAGCAGCGCCACGTTCGTGCCGGCGCGGGGCGCGAGGTGGACGGCCGCCTCGCGGGCGACCCGGGTGGGCCGCGGGTCGACGCACAGCAGGCGGGGCGGGTCGCCGCCCGCCAGCCGGTCGAGGACGCGCATCCATTGCACGGGCTGGGTCTCGGCGACGTTGTGGCCGAACAGGGCGATGACGTCGGCGTGGTCGATGTCGTCGTAGCTGCCCGGCTGGCCGTCGCAGCCGAAGGACTCCTTCAGTGCCTCGGCGGCCGTGGCGGTGCACAGCCGGGTGTTGCCGTCGAGATGGTGGGTGCCGATGCCGGCGCGGGCCAGCACGGCGAGGGTGTAGTACTCCTCCAGGAACAGCTGTCCGGAGGTGTAGAAGCCGATCGAGCCGGGGCCGCGTTCATCCAGCAGTTCCCGGGTGCGGCCGACGACGTGCGCCATGGCGGTGTCCCAGTCGCACTCCACGAGCCGCCCCTCGCGCCGGATCAGCGGCCTGGTCAGCCGGTCCGGTGAGGCGTTGGCCTGCCAGGCGAAGAGGTCCTTCGGGCCGAGCCGGCCGCGGTTGACGCGGTCGCCGGCCCGGCCGCGCACCCCGGCCATGCGTCCGTCGACGACGGCGATGTCCATGGCGTCGCCGTCGGAGTGCAGGAGCGACGCGGTCTGCACCCACCGCTCCACCCGGCGCGCCTCGACGCCCTCGGCGAGGTGGGTGTCCACCCGCACGGGCCACGGCTCATGACGTCCGTACGGGGTACGTCCGCCCCACGGGTCCGCGATCCGGTCCGCGATCCGGTCCGCGATCCGGTCCACCGAAGCGTCCACGTCTGCCTCCCAGCGCGCTGCGGACGGCAGTGGACCGCACCGCGCGTCCACCGGTACCCCACCGGCACCGCCGCGTAACGCCCGCCCGGCGCGGGAGCGTCCGCGCCCGCCGGCTACGGCGCCGTCGGGCTGCCCGCGTCCACGGCGGTGCCGGTCGCCCTGGCGCGGCCGGCCGTCGTCAGGGGCAGGAGTACGGCGGCCATGAGGGCGGTGACCAGGCCGAGCAGGGCGACGGACGTGGCGAGGTCGCCGAGCGCGCCCTGGCCGCCGAGCAGCACGAGCGGGCAGACGAACTCACCGAGGAAGAAGGCCGACGTCCACAAGCCGGTGCCGCGGCCCCGGTCGGCGAAGTCCAGCCGGGACATGGCGAGCGTCAGCAGCGACGGCAGCAGGAGCCCGGTGCCGACGCAGTTGACCACGGCGCCCGCGATCAGCAGGGCCGGACTGTCGGCGAGGCCCATGATCCCGAACCCGGCGGCGCACAGCAGGAAGAGGGCGGGCAGCCGGCGTCGCGGACCGTCGGTGAGCCGGGTGAAGGCGATCGAGCCGAGGACGGTGGCGGCACTGGCGAGGGCGGTGGCCGCGCCGATCGCGCCGGTGGAGGCCACACCGACGTCGTCGAGGAGATAGGCCATCTCCACGGGAACGGTGTAGAAGACGATCGCGCCGAAGACCGTCAGCAGGCAGATCCCGGCCATCCGGCGCACCGGGAAGGGGCGCGGCGCGGCGGGCTCGGCGGAGGTCCGCGGCGCCTCGGGGGCCGGGGCCGGCAAGGCTTTCGCCATGGCCGGGGCGAGCAGCAGGCCGACGGTGTAGAGCCAGAACGGCGCCTGCCAGCCGGCCGCGCCGAGGGCGCCGCCGAGGACGAAGAAGACGGTGGCGGAGGCGGAGGCGCACATCGTCTGCAGGGCGAGGTACCGGTCGCGGACCCGGCCGGAGTAGTAGTCGCCGATCAGCGTGGTGCAGGCGGTCATGACGGCCGCCTCGGCGACGCCGACGAGGACGCGGCTGGCCAGGATGCCGTAGAGGGAGTCCAGCCACAGCGGGACGGTGCCGAAGAGCGCGTACAGGACGGTGGCGGCCACCAGCAGGCGCTTGCGGCCGAGCCGGTCGACGACCACGCCGGCGAACGGGGCGAGCAGGGCCAGCGACAGGGCCGGCACGGTCAGCACGAGCGGCACCAGGGCGGTGCTGCCGGCCACGTCCTCGAAGTGGTCCTGCATCCGGGGCAGCACCGGCGCGAGCAGCACCGCGCCGAGGACGGGCAGACAGCTGCCGGCCATCAGCAGGACGGCGGGCAGCCTGCCGGGGACGGCCGTGGCGGCGCCGGGGTCTGGAGCGGGCGGGGCGGAAGCGGGCATGGCGGCACTCCAGGGAGCGAGGCGGGAGGGCGGCGCCGCATGGCGGGCGAGGAGGGCCGGCCGGCGCGCGATGTGCCACGACTATGCGTCCCGCGCACCGGCCTGCCCAGCCCCGGGGCGATCGGAGTTCCGGATGCCGCTGATCCAGGGCGTGGATACCGCCCCGAGCGGGGGCGCTCCCCGGCCCCGCACCCGCTCACACCCTCCCGCACCCGCTCACGCCCCGACGCTCCCGCTCAGGGCCCCTCCCCGACACTCCCGCTCAGACCCCCTCCCCGACACTCCCGCTCAGACCCCCTCCCCGACACTCCCGCTCAGACCCCCTCCACCGCCTTACCCGTCTCCCCCGCCGCCCCCCGCCGCCCCCGCCTCCCCCAGCCGCTTCCCCACCCGTGCCGCCGTCTCGCGCAGCCAGATGTGGGCCGCGTCGTGGGTGTGGACCGGGTGCCACCACAGGGCCTCGCGCAGGGGGACCGCCTCGTACGGGGGTTCCACGACGCGGACCGCGGCGAGCGGGGCGAGGAGGCGGGCGAGGCGGGCCTGGGCCAGGGCGATGCGGCGGGTGCCGGCGACGAGGAGCGGGAGCAGCTGGAAGCTGTCGACGGAGACCTCGACGCGCGGTTCGATGCCGAGCATGCCGAGCTGGCGGACGGCCGGGGCGTCGTAGGTGCGCTGGTAGGTGACCCAGGGCAGCCGGGCGAGGTCCTGCCGGGTGAGCCGGTCGTCGACGCTCGGGTGGTCCTCGGAGACGAGGAAGACCCACCGGTCGTCGTAGAGGTCGGTGGCGGGGAAGTCGCTGATGACGCCGTGCGGCATGAGCAGTCCGTCGGTGGCGCTGAGCAGGGTGGCGGTGTCGTCGACGACGGTGGGCGGGGTCTGGGTGAACCGCAGCCGGATGCCCGGGGCCTCCTCGTGCACGACGCGGGCGAGTTCGGTGCCGAAGACGGCCACCGCGTAGTCGGAGGCGACGAGTTTGAACTCGCGGCTCTCCTGCGCGGGGTCGAAGTCGGCCTGGCTGGCGAAGAGGCGTTCGAGGACGGCGTAGGCGGTGGAGGTGCGGTCGAGGAGGACCTGGCCGAGGGCGGTCAGCTCGTAGTGACCGCCGACGCGGGCGAGCAGGTCGTCGTCGAAGTGCCGGCGCAGCCGGGCGAGGGCGGCGCTCATCGCGGGCTGGCTGAGGCCGACGCGCTGTCCGGCGCGGGTGACGTTGCGTTCCTCCAGCAGGGCGCGCAGGGCGACGACGAGGTTCAGGTCGAGACGGGCCAGATTCACGGGACTCCCCTTGCGGTACGGCGCCGAAGCCAGAGCATACCCGCAGTATATAAACGCGATGGATGTCGATCATCCACAGAATCTATTTCCCTGATCACGGGTGGCGGGTCCAGATTAGTCACACCGCAATCAGGAGGACATGTTCGTGAAACCTGAACCCGCGTCGGCTCTCTTCGCCGGACCCTTCGCGCTCGCCACCCTCTCCGCTCCCGACGGGCCCGCCTTCCCCGCCCTCGTCACCCCGGACGCCAAGGTGCTCGACCTCCGGGTCGCCTTCGACGCGCCGCGGCTGACGGTCCGGGGCCTGCTGGACGACTGGGCTGCGGCGCTGCCCAGGCTGCGGACGCTGGCCGACGACGAGAGCGCGCGCCGCGAGCCGCTGGCCGGCTTCCGGGTGCACGCCCCGGTGGAGCCGCGCCAGGTCTTCCAGTCCGGCGCCAACTACCGGCAGCACGTGATCGATCTGCACGTGGCCCACCGCGCGCCCGGCGACGACCGGCCGGACGAGGAGCGGCGCGCCGAGGCGGCGGAGATCATGGACCGGCGGGCGGCGGAGGACCTGCCGTACGTGTTCATCGGTCTGCCGAGCGCCATCACCGGCCCTTATGACGACGTGGTGCTGCCGGCCTGGGCCGAGAAGCCCGACTGGGAGCTGGAGCTGGCGGCCGTCATCGGCCGGCCCGCGTACCAGGTGTCCGTCGAGGAGGCGCTGGAACACGTCGCCGGCTACACCATCGCCAACGACCTGACCGACCGGGCGACCGTCTTCCGCCGGGACATGCCGCAGATCGGCACCGACTGGCTGCGCAGCAAGAACGCGCCCGGTTTCACCCCGCTCGGTCCGTGGATCGTGCCCGCCGAGTCGGTCGCGAACCCCGGCGACCTGCGGGTGACGCTGAAGCTCAACGGCGAGACCATGCAGGACGAGTCCACCAAGGACATGATCTTCGACGTGGCGCGGATGGTGTCGTACGCCTCGCAGAGCGCCCGTCTCCTCCCCGGCGACCTGGTGCTGACCGGCAGCCCGTCCGGCAACGGCATGCACTGGGGCCGGCTGCTGCGCGACGGCGACGTCATGGACGGTTCCGTCACCGGTCTCGGCGCGCAGCGCACCCGCTGTGTCGCGGAGGAGACCTCGTGAACCGCGACGACCCCGAGGGCGCGATCGCCGAGGCCGCGAAGGCGTACTCGAACTGGGGCCGCTGGGGCGAGGACGACGTGCTCGGCACGCTGAACTTCCTCGACGAGGCCAAGCGCCGTGAGGGCGCGGCGCTGGTGCGGCGCGGGGTCAGTTTCTCGCTGTCGCAGCGGTTCGACATGAACGGCCCGCAGAAGGGCTGGCGGCGGCGCACCAACCCGGTGCACACCATGCTGGACACCGGCACCGACGCCGCCCTCGGCAACCAAGGCTTCCCGCACGGGATCGGCGGCGCCGACGACGTGATCGCGATGCCGTTGCAGTGCTCCACCCAGTGGGACGGGCTCGGCCACATCTTCGACCACGGCAAGGCGTGGAACGGGCGGCCCGCGGAGAAGGTCGTCACCTCCGAGGGCGACCTGGTCACCGGTATCGAGCACATGGCGCCGCATGTCGCGGGGCGGGGTGTGCTGCTGGACGTGGGCCGGGTCGTCGGGGAGGACGGCGAGCTGCCCGACGGGTTCGCGATCACCGCGGAGCACCTGACCGCGACCGCCGAGGCGCACGGGGTGACCGTGGGCCGCGGGGACATCGCGCTGGTCCGCACCGGGCAGCTGGCCCGCGTCCGGCGGGACGGCTGGGGCGAGTACGCCGGCGGTCCGGCGCCCGGTCTGTCCTTCACCACGGCGGGCTGGCTGCACGGCACGGAGATCGCCGCGATCGCCACCGACACCTGGGGTTTCGAGGTGCGGCCCAACGAGTTCGAGCACGCCTTCCAGCCACTGCACCAGGTGGTCATCCCCAACACCGGTCTGCTGATCGGCGAGATGTGGGACCTGGAGGCGCTGGCCGAGGACTGCGCCACGGACGGCGTGTACGAGTTCTGGCTCACCGCCGCGCCGCTGCCCATCACCGGCGCGGTCGGCTCCCCCGTCAACCCGATCGCCGTCAAGTAGCCCGGCCTTCAACAGCCCTCAACCCGCTTGAGGAACAAGGGAGTTCCCCATGACCCAACCCCGCACGGTCCTCGTCGTCGGCGGCGGCGCGGCCGGCAACGCCGTGACGATCCTGCTGCGCCGCGCGGGCCTCGCCGTCGACCTGGTCGAGGCCAAGGACGACTGGAACGCCACCGCGGGCTCCGGTATCACCCTCCAGGGCAACGCCCTGCGCGTGCTGCGCGAACTGGGCGTCTGGGAGCAGGTGAAGGCGTCCGGCTTCGGCTTCGGCTCGGTCGGCATCACCGCCCCCGACGGCACGGTCCTGCACGTCCAGCGCGATCTGCGCACCGGCGGCGACGACCTGCCCGCCACGGTCGGCATGCAGCGCCCGCAGCTCCAGCGGATCCTGATCGACGCGGTCCGCGCCTCCGGCGCCACGGTCCGCCTGGGCACCCGCGCGGAGATCCTGGAGCAGGACGGCGACGGTGTGCGCGTGCGTCTCAGCGACGGCACCGAGTCCCGCTACGACCTGGTGATCGCCGCCGACGGCCTCGGCTCCGCCACCCGCGCGGCGATCGGCATCACCGCCAAGCCCGAGCCCACCGGCATGGCCATCTGGCGGATCGCGGCCCCGCGCCCGGCGGGCGTGGTGCGCACCGACCTCGCCTACGGCGGCCCCGCCTACATCGCCGGGTACTGCCCGACCAGCGACACCACGCTCTACGCCTACGTCGTCGAGGCCAACCGCGACCGGGCGTCGATCCCGGCCGACTCCTACGCCGACGAGATGCGCCGCCTGGCGTCCTCGTACGGCGGGTTCTGGCCGGAGATCACCGCGCACATCACCGACCCGGCGAAGGTCAACTACACCTGGTTCGACCGGATGCTGGTGGAGGGTTCCTGGCACCGCGGCCGGGTGGTGCTGGCCGGTGACGCCGCGCACTGCTGCCCGCCCACCCTGGCGCAGGGCGCCGCCATGTCCCTGGAGGACGCCTGGGTGCTGGCCGAGCTGCTGACCGGCTCCGACGACTGGGACGACGCGCTGTTCCAGGCGTACTACGAGCGGCGCATCGGCCGGGTCCGCCCGGTCGTGGAGGCGTCCGTACAGCTCGGGCAGTGGCAGCTGGACGGCGTGCGGGACGCGGACGTGCCCGGACTGATGGCCCGCACGATGACGATGCTGAGGGAACTGCCGTGACCCCACCCACCGTCGACGTCCACGCCCATGTCCTGCTGCCGGAGGTCGAGGCGCTGGTGGCCGGGCTGCCCGGCCACGACGCGGCCCGTGCCCTGGACGCCCGCCGCAACGGCCCCGACGCCCTCGCCGTCAACGGCCCGATGGTGCGCGACCGCATCCCGCGGCTGACCGATCCCGCCGTGCGGCTGGCCGCGATGGACGCGCAGGGCGTGGACGTCCAGCTGGTCAGCCCCTCCCCGTCGCACTACCACTACTGGACGGACGCGGCCACGGCCGAGAAGGTGTACCGGCTCGCCGACGAGGCGACCGCCGCGCACTGCGCGGCCGCCCCGGACCGGCTGCGCGGCCTCGGCCTCGTGCCGCTGCACCACCCCGAGCAGCTGGTGCCCGCCCTGGACCACGCGCTGGAACTGGGCCTGGCGGGCGTGGAGATCTCCAGCCACGCGCCGGGCCGGGAGCTGTCCGACCCCGCCTACGAGCCCTTCTGGTCACGGGCGGCGCAGACCGGCGCGATCGTCTTCCTGCACCCGTTCGGCTGCACGCTCGACGAGCGTCTGGACCGCTGGTACCTGTCCAACACCGTCGGACAGCCCACCGAGAACGCCGTCGCCCTCTCGCACCTGATCTTCTCCGGTGTCCTGGACCGCCATCCGGGGCTGAAGGTGCTCGCGGCGCACGGCGGCGGCTATCTCCCGACCCACATCGGCCGTTCCGACCACGCCTGGTCGGCCCGCTCCGACGCGGGCGCCGGCTGCGCCCACCTGCCCAGCAGCTATCTGCGGCGGCTGTACTTCGACTCCCTGGTGCACGACCCGCACGTGCTGCGGGAGCTGATCCGCGCCGCGGGCGCCGACCGGGTGCTGCTCGGCTCCGACTTCCCCTTCGACATGGGCACCGAGGACCCGCTCGGCGCGCTGCGCGCCGCGCATCTGCCCGATGCCGACTTCCACGCCGTACGGGGCGGCAACGCCGCCGCCCTCCTCCGGAAGGACTGACACCATGCGCCTGCTCACCCATCTGCGGCACGTCGACCTGGCCGTGCCCGACTACGACAAGCAGCTCGACTTCTACGCGGGCGTCTGGGGCCTGACCAAGGTCGCCGAGGACTCCGGCATCTCCTTCCTGGCCGCCGAGGGCTCCCCGGAGCAGTACGTCGTCCGGCTGCGCAAGTCCGACGAGAAGCGCCTCGACCTGGTCTCCTACGGGGCCGCGAACCCGGCCGACGTCGACACCCTCGCCGAACGGCTCCTCGCGGGCGGCGTCCAGCTGATCTCCCGGCCGGGCAAGGTCGACACGCCCGGCGGCGGGTACGGCTTCCGTTTCTTCGACGTGGACGGCCGCACCATCGAGGTCTCCGCGGACGTCGAGGTGCGGCAGCACCGCAAGATCGAGGAGAAGGAGGCCATCCCGGTCAAGCTGTCGCACGTCGTCCTGAACTCCCCCGACCTGGACCGGACCCGGCAGTGGTACGAGCAGCACCTCGGCTTCCGCCTGTCCGACACGCTCAGCTCGCCGCACATGGGCGAGGTCATGCACTTCATGCGGATCAGCAACCAGCACCACTCGATGGCGCTGGCGAAGGGCCCGCACACCTCGCTGCACCACGTCTCCTTCGAGATGCGCGGCCTGGACGAGTACATGCGCGGCTCGGGCCGGGTGATCCGGGCCGGCCACCGCAAGCTCTGGGGTCCGGGCCGGCACATGGCGGGCGACAACACCTTCACGTACTTCCTCGACCCGCACGGCAACACCGTCGAGTACACCACCGAGCTGGAGCTCCTGGACGAGGACACCTGGCACCCGCACGTCTACGACTTCTCCCAGCCCGAGGTCACCGACCAGTGGGGCACCGCGAACCCGATGAACGAGCTGATCGCCAAGGAGTCCTTCAACGACGTCGACCGCGGCGTGTTCGTCGCCCCGCCGGTGTGAGAGGAGCCGACCCATGCGTTTCGCCTCCTACGCGCAGCACCAGCAGCAGCGCGTCGCCGTCGTGGCCGACGACGGCACCCTCTACCCGGTCCCCGGGGTCCGCTCGCTGACCGAACTCCTCTCCGTGGGCGAGGGGTTGCCGGCGCTCCTGGACGCCGGTGCCGCCTCGCTCGACGTGCCGCCCGGACCGCACGTCTCCCAGGTGCGGCTGCTGCCGCCGCTCCAGCCCGCCTCCGTGCGGGACTTCGTCACCTTCGAGGAGCACGTCGAGGGTGTCCGGCGGTCGGTGGACGGTGTCTCGGGGGTGCCGGAGCAGTGGTACGCGGCACCGACGTTCTACTTCACCAACCCGCACGCGGTGTACGGCCCGCACGACGACATCCCCGTGCCGCCCGGCTCGGCCGTGCTCGACTTCGAGCTGGAGGTGGCCGCGGTGATCGGCCGCGAGGGCCGTGACCTCACCCCCGGTCAGGCCCGCGACCACATCGTCGGCTACACGGTGTTCAACGACTGGTCGGCACGCGACCTCCAGTCCGCGGAGATGAAGGTCGGCCTCGGCCCGTGCAAGGGCAAGGACACCGCCACCACGCTCGGCCCGTACCTGGTCACCGCGGACGAGCTGGACCCGTACCGCGACGACGAGGGCTTCCTGCGCCTCGCGCTGACCGCCGAGGTCAACGGCGAGGTCGTCGGCCGGGACCTGCTGTCCCACATGAGCTGGACGTTCGAGGAGATGGTCGCCTACGCCTCCCGCGGCACCCGGGTCGTCCCGGGCGACGTCCTCGGCTCGGGCACCTGCGGCAACGGCGGCTGCCTCGCCGAGCTGTGGGGCGTGCGCGGGGAGCGGACACCGCCGCCGCTGAAGCCCGGCGACACGGTCACGCTGACCGTGGAGGGCATCGGCACGGTCTCCAACACGGTGGTGCCGGGCGCCGATCCGGTGCCGCTGCCCGCCGGCCGCCGCCGCTCGAGGGAGCGGGTGTGAGCGAGCTGCACCCCAAGCGGCTGCTCGGCAAGGTCGTCGTGGTC
The DNA here is from genome assembly GCF_040298625.1 of Streptomyces sp. NPDC001532. NCBI lineage: Bacteria > Bacillati > Actinomycetota > Actinomycetes > Kitasatosporales > Streptomycetaceae > Streptomyces > Streptomyces sp. NPDC001532. Next base: position 75,683 of record NZ_JBEPAL010000017.1, on the reverse strand, counting down.
ACGGGCGCGGCCCGTGGCCAGGGCGCCGCCGAGGCCGAGGCGCTCGTCCGGGAGGGCGCCCGGGTCGTCGCCACCGATGTGACCGAGGCGCCCGGCTGCCGGCGCCTGGACGTCACCAGCGACGAGGAGTGGGCGGCGCTCGCCGCCGAGCTGCGCGAGTCGTACGGCCGCGTCCACGGCCTGGTCAACAACGCCGGCGTCACCTGGCGCGCCCGGCTCGGCGACGTGCGTCCCGAGGACATGGCGCGGGTGCACGCGGTCAACGTCACCGGGCCGTTGCTGGGCATCCAGCACCTGGCCCCGCTGATGCCGCCGGGGTCGTCGGTCGTCAACGTCGGCTCGTCGGCCGCGCTCACCGCTCACTACCCGGTCGCCTACACCACCAGCAAGTGGGCGCTGCGCGGCCTGTCGAGGACCGCCGCGCTGGAGCTGGGCCCGCGCGGCATCCGCGTCAACACCGTCCACCCCGGCTACATCGAGACGGAGATGACCGCGTCCGCCGCCCCGGCGTTCCGGCGGGCCAACATCCGTGAGACCCCGCTGGGCCGCACCGGGACCGTGGACGAGGTGGTCCCGCTGGTGGTCTTCCTGCTGTCGGACGAGTCGTCGTTCGTCACCGGCGCGGAGATCCCCGTCGACGGCGGGCTGACCGCGCACGGCGGTGTGAAGTCGGTGTCGGACGCGCTGCGCGCGGAGGCCGGCGGATGAAGCGGCTCGAAGGCAAGGTGGCCCTGATCTCCGGCACCGCCCGCGGGCAGGGCCGGGCGGCGGCGCTGCGGTTCGCGGCCGAGGGCGCGCTGGTGGTCGGCGGCGATCTGCGGCACGAGGAGGCGCTGGAGACCCAGCGGCTGATCGCCCGCGTGGGCGGCACCGCCCTCACCCCGGGCCCGCTGGACGTCACCGACGAGGACCGCGTGCGCTCCTGGGTCGAGGAGGCCGTCGGCGCGTTCGGCGGCGTGGACATCCTGTACGCCAACGCCGGTGCCGTGCGCTTCGGCGCGGTCGACGCCCAGCCGTACGCGGACTTCTCGTTCACGATGCGCGCCGAGCTGGACTCGGTGTGGCTGAGCGTGCGGACGGCCTGGCCGCATCTCGTGCGCGCCCGGGGCTGCGTCCTGACCGTCGGCTCGACCGCCGGTCTCACCGGCTCGCTCACCAACCGGCGCACGGCTCACTCCGCGTCCAAGGGCGCGGTGATCGCGCTGACCCGGCAACTGGCCGCGGAGGGCGCGCCGTACGGCGTCCGCGCCAACTGCGTCAGTCCCGGGATGATCGACACCGAGGGCTCGCGCGGCGATCTGCTCGCCGACGACCACCCGATGCGCTCGATCGCCCGCCACATCCCGCTGGGCCGGGTGGGGCTCCCCGACGACGTCGTGAACGCGGCCGTCTTCCTGGCCTCCGACGAGGCCGCGTACATCACGGGCGCCAACCTCGTCGTCGACGGCGGCTGGTCCTCCGTGCTCCCCGGTTGAAAGGACCGATTCGTGAACAAGGTCAGCGCGAGCGCCCGGGAGGCGGTCGCCGACATCCCCGACGGGGCCTCACTGGCCGTCGGCGGCTTCGGGCTCAGCGGAGTGCCCGAGGTCCTCGTCCGCGCCCTGTACGCGCAGGGCGCGAGCGGCCTGGAGGTCGTCTCCAACAACTGCGGCGTGGACGGCCGGGGTCTGGGCGTGCTGCTGGCCGCGGGCCGCATCGCCCGCGTCACCGGCTCGTACGTGGGCGAGAACAAGGAGTTCGCCCGGCAGTACCTCAGCGGTGAGCTGGAGGTGGAGCTGACCCCGCAGGGCACCCTCGCCGAACGCCTGCGGGCCGGCGGCGCCGGCATCCCCGCCTTCTACACGCCCGCCGGCGTGGGCACCCAGGTCGCGACCGGGGGCCTGCCGTGGCGGTACGCGCCCGACGGCTCGGTCGCGGTCGCCTCCCCGGCCAAGGAGACCCGTGACTTCGCGGGGCGCCCGCACGTCCTGGAGCACGGCATCACCACCGACTTCGCCCTGGTGCGGGCCTGGCGCGGCGACCGGCACGGCAACCTGTGCTTCCGCAGGGCCGCCGCCAACTTCAACCCGCTCGCCGCGATGGCCGGGCGCGTCACGGTCGCCGAGGTGGAGGAGCTGGTGGAACCCGGCGAGCTGCGGCCCGACGAGGTGCACCTGCCCGGCGTCTACGTCCAGCGGGTCGTCGCGCTCAGTGCCGACGAGGCCGCCGACAAGCAGATCGAGAAGAGGACGGTACGTCCCTGATGGCCTGGAACCGCGACCAGATGGCCGCCCGCGCCGCCGCCGAACTCACCGACGGCTCCTACGTCAACCTCGGCATCGGCCTGCCCACCCTGATCCCCGGCCACCTCCCGCCGGACGTCCGGGTCGTCCTGCACTCGGAGAACGGCATCCTCGGCACCGGCCCGTACCCCACCGAGGACGAGGTCGACCCGGACCTGATCAACGCAGGCAAGGAGACGGTGACCGTCCTTCCCGGGGCGAGCTTCTTCGACTCGGCGCTCTCCTTCGGCATGATCCGCGGCGGCCACATCGACACGGCCGTGCTCGGCGCCATGCAGGTCTCGGCGGCGGGCGACCTGGCCAACTGGATGATCCCGGGCAAGATGGTCAAGGGCATGGGCGGGGCGATGGACCTCGTGCACGGGGCCCGGCGCGTCATCGTGCTGATGGAGCACACCGCCAGGGACGGCTCGCCGAAGCTCGTCGAGCAGTGCTCGCTGCCGCTGACCGGCGAGCGGTGCGTCCACCGGGTCATCACCGACCTCGGCGTCCTGGACGTCACCGAGGACGGTTTCGCGCTGGTCGAGACCGCCCCGGGGGTGGCCTTCGAGGAGATCGCGGCCCGCACGGACGCCCCGCTGCTGCCGTCGGCCCGTCACACCGCGGCCGCGCCGACCGGGCCGCGCTCCTCGAACTGGGCGCGGTAGAGCTCCGCGTACCGTCCGCCCGCCGCCAGCAGGCTCTCGTGGGTGCCGCGTTCCACGACGCGGCCCGCCTCCAGCACCAGGATCAGGTCGGCGGCCCGCACCGTGGACAGCCGGTGCGCGATCACGATGGCGGTCCGGTCGCGCAGCGCCTCGGCCAGCGCCTCCTGGACGGCCGCCTCGGAGGTGTTGTCCAGGTGGGCGGTGGCCTCGTCGAGGACGACGACGCGCTGGCGGGCCAGCAGCAGCCGGGCGATGGTCATCCGCTGGCGTTCGCCGCCGGACAGCCGGTAGCCGCGCTCGCCGACGACCGTGTCGAGGCCGTCGGGCAGCGAGCGCACCAGGTCGTCGAGGCGGGCCCGGCGCAGCGCGTCCCACAGCTCGTCGTCGGTGGCCCGCGGGCGGGCGAGCGCGAGGTTGGCGCGGACCGTGTCGTGGAAGAGGTGGCCGTCCTGGGTGACCATGCCGAGGGTGGCGCGCAGCGAGTCGGCGCTCAGGTCGCGCACGTCGACGCCGCCGATGCGTACGGCGCCGGCGTCGACGTCGTAGAGCCGCGGCAGCAGCTGTGCGACGGTCGACTTGCCGGCGCCCGAGGAGCCGACGAGGGCGACGGTGCGGCCGGGTTCGGCGCGGAAGGAGACGCCGTGCAGGACCTCGGCGCCGCCGGAGGTGTCGAGGGTCGCGACCTCCTCCAGGGAGGCGAGGGAGACCTTGTCGGCGGACGGGTAGGCGAAGCGGACGTCGTCGAACTCGACGGCGACCGGACCGTCGGGCACCGGCCGGGCGTCGGGCCGGTCCTCGATGAGCGGCTCGAGGTCCAGCACCTCGAAGACCCGCTCGAAGCTGACGAGCGCGCTCATCACCTCCACGCGGGCTCCGGCGAGCGCGGTGAGCGGCGCGTAGAGCCGGGTGAGCAGCAGGGCGAGGGAGACGACCGCGCCGGGTTCCAGGGTGCCACGCAGGGCGAGGGTGCCACCGAGGCCGTAGACCAGGGCCAGGGCCAGGGCGGAGACCAGGGTGAGGGCGGTGATGAACGCGGACTGGGCGGTCGCGGTGCGGATGCCGATGGCGGCGACCCGGCGGGCGCGGTCGGCGAACTCGCGGGACTCCTCCTCGGGGCGGCCGAACAGCTTGACGAGGGTGGCGCCGGGCGCGGAGAACCGCTCGGTCATCCGGGTGCCCATCGCCGCGTTGAGGGCGGCCGCCTCGCGCTGCATCCGGGCCATCCGGCGGCCCATCCGGCGGGCGGGCAGCACGAACACCGGCAGCAGCACCAGGGCGAGCAGGGTGACCTGCCAGGACAGGGTGAGCATCACGGCGAGGGTGAGCACCAGGGTGACGAGGTTGGCGACCACTCCGGAGAGGGTGTTGCTGAACGCCCGCTGGGCGCCGATGACGTCGTTGTTGAGACGGCTGACGAGCGCGCCCGTACGGGTACGCGTGAAGAACGCGACCGGCATGCGCTGCACATGATCGAAGACAGCCGTCCGCAGATCGAGGATGAGGCCCTCGCCGAGGGTCGCCGACAGCCTTCTGCCGAGGATGCCGAGGGCCGCCTCGACGACCGCGAGGACCGCGATGAGCAGGGCGAGCCGTACGACGGTGCGCTCGTCGCCGTCCGACACGAGCGCGTCGACGACCAGTCCGGCGAGCACGGGGGTGGCGACGGCGAGCAGTGCGGTCACCACCCCGAGCAGCACGAACAGGGCGATGCGGCGGCGGTGCGGGCGGGCGAAGGCGCCGATGCGGCGCAGGGTGGCGCGGGCGAAGGGCCGCCGGTCGTCCTGGGCGTTGAGGACGCTGTGCAGCTGTGTCCACGCCGTGGTCTCCATGCTCATGCCGCCGAAGGTAGGACCTCGACCAAGGTTGAGGTCAAGGGCGGCCGGACGGGCGTCCGTAAGCCCGTGGTCCAGCCCGCGCAACGTGCCGTTGGGACGCGGCGGAGAACCTCTTCGAGTGTGACGACGGTTCCGCTCCCCCGACGCCCCGGCCGCCTCGGACCATCCCGGCGCCTCCCCGTGCGCCCGCTCCTGTGCCTGCTCCCGCTCGCGCTGGTCGCGGTGGTCGCGGTACGGCACCGGGCTGTGCTCGCCGAAGGGTTCGGGCAGTTGGCGACGGCCCGGTGGCCTTGGCTGCTGGCGGCCGTCGGCGCGACCTGCCTGACCTGGGTGGCGGCGGCCGTGACCCGGCAGGGCGCGGTCGTCGAGCGGCTGCCCGGACGACGGCTGCTCGCCGCCCAGTTCGCGGCCGGCGCGGCCAACCATCTGCTGCCCGGCGGGCTGGGCGCCGGCGCGGTCAACCTGCGGTTCATAACGGTGTGCGGGCTGCCGCTCGCCCGGTCCTCGGCCGCGCTCGCGCTCTATCTGCTGGCGGAGAGCATCGGCCGGGTGGGGCTGCTGGCCGTGCTGCTCATCGCCTTCCCGGGCGCGCTGCGGCTCGGCCCGCTGCTGCCGGCCGGCGCGGTCGGCCCGCTGCTGCTCACCGTCGGCGCGGCGGCCGGGGTGGTGGCGCTCGCGCTGCTGTGCGTACGGCGGCTGCGCGCGACCGCCGGCTCGTTCCTGCGCACCGCGCTCGGCGAGGCCCGTTCGGTGCACCGGCGTCCGTCGCGGGCCCTGGCGCTGTGGGGCGGCTCGCTGGCGTTCCCCGCGCTCCAGGCGGCCGGTCTGGTCGCGGTGGGGCAGGCGTTCGGGCTGCCGGTGCCGCTGTGGCACATCGCGGTCGCGTATCTGGCGGCGACGGTCGCGGTGGCGCTGATCCCCACACCGGGCGGGATCGGCTCGGTGGAGGCCGCGCTGATCGTGGCTCTGGTGGCGGCGGGCGGCCCGGCGGCGGTGGCGACGGCGGTGGTGCTGGCGTACCGGATCATCACCGTGTGGCTGCCGCTGCTGCCGGGCGCGCTGACGCTGGGGGCGCTGGTACGGCTGAAGGTGATCTGAGGCCGGCGGGGCCCTCGCGGGGCCTTCGCGGTCCTGCCGTGCTCAGTGCCAGTTGCTGATCCGGACGTCGTGCGGGGCGGGTTCGCCGGTGCCGGTCTCCAGCAGGCGCTTGAGGCTCATCAGGAAGGTCGCCCACTTGGTGCTGCAGTGGGACATGAACTCCACCGGCTCACGCCAGCCCTCGTGCCGGAACAGGACGATGGTGTACTCGCCCTCCTGCTTGAGGTCGAAGCCGATCCGCGTGCCGATCCACTCCTCGGGCCCGTCGACGACCTCCCAGAGCACGCGCTCCGCCGGGCTCGACTCCAGGACCTTCATGTCGAAGCCGCCGGGCGCGAAGCGGAACCGGATGACGCCGCCGGGCGCGGGGTCCCCGTCCGTCTCCTCCGTCCACCAGCCGGAGAGGCCGTCGACGGTGGTCAGCGCCGTGTAGACGTCCTCGGGCGCGGTGGTGATGCCGATGCGGTGCAGGATGTCCGCCATGTCGATGTCTCCTTCCGCGCGGCGGGCCGGTCAGCCCTGCTCGCGCTGGATCGCCTCGGCGATCCGCTTGATGCGGTGCAGTCGGGCGTCCCAGGCGGCCCCGACCGAGGACAGTTGGGCGACGGCGCGGGCGAGCTGGGTCTCGTCCACCTCGTAGCGGCGTTCGCGCCCGGAGGGTGTGGCGTGGACGAGTCCGACGCGGTCGAGCACGCCGAGGTGCTTGGCCACCGCCTGGCGGGTCACCGGGAGGTGCTCGCTGAGCGTGGTGGCGGTGCCGCCGTTCCCGGCGAGCAGCAGGTCCAGCATCCGCCGCCGGATCGGGTCTCCGACAGCGGACCACAGCTCGTCGTCGACGGTGCCGCTCATCGCGTCGCCACCTCGGCCGCGTAGCCGGCGAGCCGGGGCAGGAAGTGGTCCCAGCCGCGTGCGTGGTCCCGGTAGGCCTCCTCCAGCACGGCGGCCTCCCAGCCCCGCTCACGGAAGCCCGCCTCGGAGAAGCGCAGCAGCGTGCCGTCGCCGTCGGGCACGAGGTCGAAGGTCACCAGCAGCGAGTTGCCGGGCCCGGGGGCCTGCCCTTCCTCGCCGACCCACCGGAAGGCGAACCGCCGGGGCGGGTCGGCCTCCACGACGGTCAGCAGTTCGACCTTGGCCGACGACCCGCTCCCGAAGCGCACCGTTCCGGTGGCACCCGGTTCCGGCGTCTCGAGGTCGGCCTCGTCGGGCCACCACTCCCGCAGGTGCTCCGGGCTGCTGATCACCTGGTAGACCACCTCGGGCGTCGCCTCGATGCGGATCTCCCGCGAGATGCTGCCGTACTCCATCGCGCCACTCCTCACGCAACCTTTGGTTGCACATGACTCTACGCCGGACGGGTCAGACGTGCAACCTTTCGTTGCGCATTCCGGCGAGGGCGGTCCGCAACGGGGACCGCCCGCATGAGCTACCGCGCGAGCGCCACCCGCACCGCGCCGCCCCGCGGATCGACCCGGTCGGTCCAGCCCGCCGCCAAGGTCAGCGACCGGTCCGCGGCGGCGCCGCGCACCCGCGCGCGGTGCAGGACCCGGCCGTCCTGGGTGACTTCGAGGAGCGGGCGGGTCAGCCGTGCCGCCGTGCGCAGCGTGTAGGGCAGTGCGTCGCCCGGGGTGACGCGGTGGGGGCTGATCCACCGGAACGGCGGGGCGACGGTCAGCGGCGGGCCGGCCGGCCACACCGGCGCGCGCAGCGACGCCAGCACGGCGGTGGCCGCCCACGCGCCCTCGCGGGCCGCCACGCCGGCGCGCTCCACCGCGTGCAGCACGTTGCCGGCGGCGAACACACCGGGCCGTGAGGTGCGCAGGGCACCGTCGACGGCGGGGCCGCGCGTGCTCGGGTCGAGGGTGAGGCCGCCGTACCGGGCCAGTTCGTGCTCGGGTACGAAGTCGCCGGTGAACACGACCGTGTCGCAGGGCAGGACGGTGGTACGGCCGTCGTGGTGGCGGACGCGGACGCCGGACAGCCGTCCGTGGCCGAGGAGTTCGGCGACCGTGGTGCCGGTGAGCAGCGGGACGCCCCGGCGCAGCCGCGAGTCCAGGGCCCGCGCGGGTGCCGTCCGGGGTCCGGGCAGGTCGGTGACGAGGGCGACGACCCGGGCTCCGGCGCGCCGCACGGTGTCGGCGGCGGCGTACGAGACGTCCTGCGCGCCGACGATCACCGCGCGGGTGCCGATCGGCTGCCGGTACAGGTGCACGGCCTGCTGGAGTTCCCCGGTGGTGTAGACGCCGGCCGGGCGGGTGCCGGGCACGAGGCGGGCGGCGCGGGGGCGTTCGCGGGCGCCGGTGGCGAGGACGACGGCTCGCGCGCGCAGGGTCTCCGCACCGTGCGGGCCGACCGTGGCCAGGTCCAGCGGGCCCGTCCAGTCCAGGGCGGTGACACCGGTGCGGACGACCGCTCCGGCGCGGACGGCGGCCTCGGCGAGGCCCTGCGCGTACCGAGGTCCGGTGAGGGGGCGTCGCCGGGTGCCGAAGCCGCCGTGGGCGCAGTGCCGGGGCGCTCCGCCCGCCGCCTCCCGCTCCAGGACCTCGACGCGGCCCGCGCCCGCGGCGGCCAGCCGGGCGGCCGCGGTGAGTCCCGCGGGTCCGGCGCCGACGACGAGCACGTCCACCTGTCGTACGACCGTCATGTCCGCCCCTCCCGCCTCTCCCCTGACTCCCGTGTCTTACGCCTCCGCGCCTCCTCCTCGAAGAGGGCCCGTACGGCCGCCCCGCAGTGGAAGCCCTGGCAGCGGCCGGCCCGGGCGCGGGTGCGGCGGCGCAGCCCGTCGAGGCCGCGCGGCGGAATCGTACTGGCGAGGGCGTCGCGGATCTCGCCCAGGGAGACGCGTTCGCAGTGGCAGACGAGGGTGCCGTACGCCGGGTCGGCGGCGATGAGGTCGGGGCGCTGGTAGGGGCGCGGTGAGGCCTCGCCGAGGTGGGGCATGCGGACCGGCTCCAGGGCGCGGGCCGGCCCGGGGTCGAGCCCGGTCTCGCCGAGCAGGCCCATGACGTGCTCGGCGATGGCGAGGGAGGCGGTCAGGCCGGTGGAGCGGATGCCGCCGACGGTCACGTGGCCCTGCTCGGGGTGGACGCGGATGCGGTAGTCGTCGTGCTCGGTGGCGGCGCGCAGCCCGGCGTAGACGGCGGTGACCTCCTCGCGCAGCAGCGCGGGCAGGATGCGGCGGCCCTGCTCGCGCAGTCCCGCGAGGCCGTCGGCGGTGGTGCCGGTGGCGCGCTTGTCGTCCAGGTTCTCGGCGGTGGGGCCGAGCAGGACGTTGCCGTGGACGGTGGGGGCGACCAGGACGCCCTTGCCGAGGGCGGTGGGGACGGGCAGCAGGATGTGCCGGACCAGGTCGCGGGCGAACTTGTCGTAGACGAGGAGCTGGCCGCGGCGCGGGGTGACGGTGAAGTCGTGGTGGCCGAGCCGCCGGTCGAGGGTGTCGGCGTGCAGTCCTGCCGCGTTGACGAGCCGGCGGGCGGTCAGGGTGCCGCGCGAGGTGACCAGTTCGTGGCCCTCGCCGCGCGGGACCGCTTCCCGCACCCCGCAGTTCAGATGCAGGTCGACGCCGTGGCGGACGGCCTGGGTGGCGTAGGCGAGGGTGGTCGTCCAGGGGCAGATGACGCTCTCGCCGGGGACGTGCAGCGCGCCGAGGGCGCCGGGGCCGAGGTGCGGTTCGCGGGCGTACAGCTCGGCCGGTCCGAGCAGGCGGGTGTCGTGGCAGTCGTTGCGGGCGGCCTTCTCGGCGAGCCGGGGCAGCGCGGCGAGCTGTTCCTCGTCCCAGGCGACGAGGAGGGCGCCGACCCGCTCGACGGGGATGCCGGACTCGGCGGCGTACCCGGCGAGCAGCCGGGCGCCCTCGCGTACCAGCCGGGCCTCCAGGGAGCCGGGGACGGCGTCGAAACCGGTGTGCAGGATCGCGGTGTTGGCCTTGGAGGTGCCCTGACCGACGTCGTCCTGCGCCTCGACGAGCGCCACCCGCAGCCGGGGGTGGCGGGCGAGGGCGCGGGCGATCGCACCGCCGACCACGCCCGCGCCGACGACCACGACGTCGTACGGCCGGGCGGGCAGCGGGCCTTCGGCGGTGAGGACGCCTCGCCCGGCGGGCGGCTCGTCCGTCGCCGTCACGCCCGCTCCCTGGACAGCAGGGCGCTCACCGCGGTGCGGAACGCGGCGCGGCGTTCGGCGGCCTCGGCGGGGCCGATCCGGGGCTCGTAGACGGTGGCGGGCTTCCAGTCCGGGAGGGCGTCGGCGAGGTCCAGGCCGGGGGTGGCGCCGAGCCGGGCGAGGGCGGCCGCGCCGAGGGCGGTGGCGTCGGGCAGGGCGGACACCTCGACGGGGCGTTGCAGCAGGTCGGCCTGGGTCTGCATGAGCAGGGCGGAGCGGGTGAGGCCGCCGTCGACGCGGAGCACGTCCAGCGGGGTGCCGAGGTCGCCGGCGGCGGCGTCGGCCAGTTCGGCGACCTGGGCGGCCAGGCCCTCGCACAGGGCGCGGACGAGGTGGCCGGGGCCGGTGTCGAGGCCGAGTCCGGTGAGCGAGCCGCGCAGGTCGCCGCGCCACCAGGGGGCCGCGAGCCCGGCCAGCGCGGGCACGAAGGTGACGCCGCCGCTGTCGGGAACACTCCCGCCGACGGTGTCGAGGTCGGCGGCCCCGGCGATGACGCCGAGGCCGGTGAGCCAGCGGACGGCGGAGGCGGCCGTGTAGACCTGGCCGTCGAGGCAGTAGCTGGTGTGTCCGGCGAGCCGCCAGGCGACACAGCTGACCAGTCCGGAGTCGCCGCGCCGGGGCGTGTCGCCGGTGTGCGCGAGGAGGAACGCGCCGGTGCCGTAGGTGCACTTGGCGCCGCCGGGTGCGGTGACGCGCTGGGCGAGCAGGGCGGCCTGCTGGTCGACGACGAGTCCGGTGAGCGGGATCCTCGGCCCGAACGCGGTGGTGGTGCCGACGGGCCGGGCGGCGTCGACGACCTCGGGGAGGTGTTCGCCGGCCAGGCCGTACAGGTCGAGGGCGCGCGGTGACCAGGCGGCGCTGTCGAGGTCGAGCAGCTGGGTGCGGCCGGCGGTGGCGGCGTCGGTGACGTAGGCGCCGGTGAGCCGGTGCACCAGCCAGGCGTCGCTGGTGGTGACCACGCCTTCGCCGGTCAGATGGCGTCGTATCCAGGCCATTTTCGGCGCGGCGAAGTAGGGGTCCAGGGGCAGTCCGGTCAGCTCTCGTAACTCGTCCGCGTGCGGGGCGAGGTCCGCGCAGACGGTCTCGGCGCGGCGGTCCTGCCAGACCAGGGCGTCGGTGAGCGGGCGGCCGGTGGCCGGGTCCCAGGCGAGGACGGTCTCGCCCTGGTTGGCGAGGCCGAGCGCGGTCACGGGTTCGCCCGCCTCGGCGAGCGCCTGCCGCCCGGCGTCCACCACCGAGTCGTACAGCTCAGCGGGGTCGACCTCGACCAGGCCGCCGGGCAGGAAGCGGGGGCGCACGGCGGTGAAGCCGGTGCCGAGCACGCCGCGTTCGGGGCAGACGACCAGGGCCTTGGTGCCGGAGGTGCCCTGGTCGACGGCGAGTACCGGTCCTGTCATCGTGTCTCCTGCCCCGTGGTGATCACGGTGCGACAGCCTGCCGCCGTCGGCCACACGGCGTCAAGCACCGCTGACCCACCGTCAACTCCCGTGCCCAGTGCTGTCGTTTCCTCGCATGGCGAAACCGGCGTCTCATCCGGATCACACGCCTCTATAGTGACCGCCGACCGACGTGATCTCCTCAACCGCCGCCCCAGGGAGGGCTGTTGTTACGCCACCTCGCCGTCCTGACCCGCCCGTGGACCGGGGCGGGAGGCTGATGGCCAGAGACGGAGCACGCCCCGCCTACGACCCCGCCGGACCCGACACCGCGCTGCGCGCCGCCCTCCAGGAGGTGCGCGCCGGGCGCTGGATGTCGATGCGCACCCTGCTCTCGGAGACCGCGTCCTGGTGGCAGTGGACCCAGCGCACCCAGGTCCTGGCGGCCGCGGCGGCCGGCACCGACGTGGTGCGGGCCTGGCGTACCGAGGAGCCGCACAGCGCCCCGGCGGCCGTGATGCACGCCCGCGTCGCCGTCGAGCGGGCGCTGCGCGCGCACCGCGAACGGCACGACCGGACCAAGGAGTTGTGGCGCGACGCGTGGCGGGCGTGCGACGCGCTGACCCGTGCCGCGCCGCACGACCCGGTGCCGTGGGTGTGTCTGCTGGCGCTGGCCCGGCTGGACGGGCAGCAGCGCTGGGACGAGCACCGGGTGGCGCCGCCGGAGCCGATGCTGCCGCCCGGCCCGTGGGGTCTGCTGGCCGAGGCGGACAAGCGCGACCCGTACAACCGCGAGGCCCACCACCGCATGCTGCAGTTCCTGTACGGGCGCTCGGCGTCCGGGCGGCTCGCCGAGGCGGCCGGTTTCGCGCACTGGGCGGCCGACGCGGCGCCGCCGGGCTCCGCGCTGCATCTGCTGCCGCTGTACGTGCGGGTCGAGCGCTACCGGCTCGGCGGCGGGCGGGAGGCCGCGCTCGATCTGCACTGGGTCGCCGAGGACGCCTGCCGGGAGGCCGTCCGGGCGTTCCACGGCTGGTTCGAGCACACCACCGCCGCCGAGCGCACCCCGCTGGACCTGAACCATCTCGCGCACGCCCTGTGGGGCGCGCTCCGGTTCCCGGAGGCGGCCCGGGTGTTCGACGCGCTCGGCCCGTACTGGACCCCGCTCCCGTGGGCCTACCGCACCGCCGCGCCCGGCGAGCACGCGCAGGCCGCGGAGGTGTTCCTGCTGGCCCGCGCCCGCAGCGGCGCCGGGGCCCGCCGCCCTTGACCGTTCCCGCCCGTCTCCCAGGAGGTTCCGCATGCCCCGCACCCCCCAAGGCGCCCAGCAGGACGAGGAGCAGCGCCTGCGCGAACTCGGCTACCGGCCGGTGCTGGCCCGCCGGATGGGCGGCTTCGGCAACTTCGCGATCAGCTTCTCGGTGATCTCGATCCTGTCCGGCTGCATGACGCTGTACGGCTTCGGCATGGGCGCGGGCGGTCCCGCGGTGATGCTGTGGGGCTGGGCGGGCGTCGGCCTGTTCGTGCTCTGTGTGGGTCTGGCGCTGGCGGAGGTCACCAGCGCCTATCCCACCTCCGGCGCGCTCTACTACATGGCGGACCGGCTCGGCGGGCGCCGCTGGGGCTGGTACACGGGCTGGCTGAATCTGCTCGGCCTGCTCGGCGCGATCGCCGGCATCGACTACGGCGCGGCCCTGTTCACCGGCGCGTTCATGAACCTCCAGTGGGGGTTCCAGCCGACGCCGGAGAAGACCATGCTCATCTTCGCCGTGATCCTGCTGCTGCACGCCGTGCTGAACCTGTTCGGCGTGCGGCTGGTCAGCGTGCTCAACTCCATCAGCGTGTGGTGGCATCTGGCCGGTGTGGCGCTGATCGTCGGCGCGCTGGCGATCGTCCCCGACCACCACCAGTCGCCGTCGTTCGTCTTCACCGAGTTCGTCAACGACACCGGCTGGTCGAACCCGGTCTACGTCGCCGCGATCGGCCTGCTCCTCGCGCAGTACACGTTCTCCGGCTACGACGCCTCCGCCCATCTCTCCGAGGAGACCGCGGGCGCCTCGGTGGCCGCCTCGCGCGGCATCGTGCGCGCCATCTGGGTGTCGTGGCTCGCCGGCTTCGTCCTGCTCGCCGGGCTGACCTTCGCCATCCAGGACTACGACGCCACCCGCGCCAGCGAGACGGGGGTGCCGCCCGCGCAGATCCTGCTCGACGGCCTCGGCACCGACGGGGCGAGCGCGCTGCTGCTGGTGGTGATCGTCGCCCAGCTGTTCTGCGGCAACGCCGAGGTCGCCGCGGCCAGCCGGATGGTGTTCGCGTTCAGCCGGGACCGGGCGCTGCCCGGCTCGCAGCTGTGGCGCAAGGTCAGCCCCCGCACCCAGACGCCGGTCGCCGCGGTCTGGCTGTCGGTGGTGGTGGCCGCACTGCTCGCGCTGCCGTCCCTGTACTCGGCGACGGCGTACGGCGCGGTCACCGCCATCAACGTCATCGGCATCACCCCGGCCTACGCCATCCCCGTCTTCCTGCGGCTGCGCGCCGGGGACCGCTTCACGCCCGGCCCGTGGCACCTGGGCCGGTGGAGCAGGCCGATCGGCTGGATCGCGGTGGTGTGGGTGGCCGGGGTGACCGTGCTGTTCTGCCTGCCGCAGTCCTCGCCGGTCACGGTGGACACCATGAACTACGCGTCCGTCGCCCTCGCCGTCGTCCTGGTGCTCGCCACCGTGTGGTGGTTCGTCGCCCGCCGGTCCTACGGAACGCCCACGACCGCCGCGTACGGAACCGACCGGGAGCAGGCGGAGCTCGCCGAGAACATCGTCTGAGCCGCGCGTCTACCGCGTCAGCAGGGTCCCGCCGGCCTCACCGGCGGGACCGAGGGCCGCGTCGCGGCCGGCGAGACCCGGCCGGCTGATCGCGTAGGCGGCGCTCACCAGGGTCATGTGGTGGTGCCAGCCGGGAAAGGAGCGGCCCTCGAAGTCCAGCAGGCCGAAGGTGCCGGCCAGCTCCTCCAGGGCGGTGCCGGTGCCCTGGAACAGCCGCAGCAGCGCCACCAGCTCGCTGGGCCGCCGCTCCGCGCGGCCGGTGATCCAGAACCGGGGCGGGGTCCGGTCCGCCGGGGACCACTGGGCGAACAGCCGGTGCACACTCGCCGCGGGCCGCGGTCCGGGCAGATGCACCAGCCGGGTGACGACATGCAGCCGGCGCTCCCGCCCGCCCTCGCAGACGCTCATCGCGTACGGGTGCGTCATGCCCTCGCGGACCAGTTCCCGGGCGGGCAGCCACGGCCCCGGCCCGCGCGCCGCCCCGCCGCGCGCCGCCGCGTCGCCCGGCGCGACCGCCACCGGCTGCGTGGGCCCCACCTCCACCAGGAAGTCCGCGCCCCGCGCGGCAAGCCGGCTGACGAGCTTGCCGCCGTCGCCCGTGGTGCGCAGATCGGCGAGAACCGGCACATCCGGCACCGCGACGCCGGAGGCGGTCAGCTCGTCGACGAGGTCCAGTACGTCCGCCCAGGACGGCCGGCAGCGGGCCTCGGGGGGCACCCGGGTGCGCCGGCGGCGCTCGTCCTCGCTCCACGGCCCGCTCAGCAGGATGCGCCAGTCGACCGGGACCGCACCGGCGGCGGTCGCGGCGAACAGGCCGACGCCGACCTGGCAGTTGATGGTCCGGCCGTGCTCGGGCACGAACCGCCGGTGCACACCGACGGAGTGGTCGCCGCGCTTGGGGATGACGGCGAGGTCCGCGACCCAGGCCCGCACCGGGGTGCGGGCGGTGACCCAGCGGGTCAGGGCGTGCCGGGCCGGGCCCCAGTCCCACGGGCTCTGGTTGATGAACTGCTGGAGCGAGTGGGAGGCCGTACGGGAGCGGGAGACGGCGCGCGCGAGTTCCTGGATGGACTTCTTGCCGGGGGCCGTGAGCAGCCCGTGCAGATAGGTCTCGGCCCACCGGCGCTGATCGGCTCGGTTGAGGTGTCCGAACAGTTCCTCGGCGAAGCCGGCCAGCGACTCCGTCCCGTCCGCCTGCGATGTGTACACGTGATGCCCCCATCCCCGTCTCGTTCCCGGGCGCCGTACCGATGACGGCACAGCGCGCCCGCGCGGGGCGTACCGCGGCCCGGGGTACCGGGCACTGTCGCAAGTCGCCTCGCGAACTCTGGCAACTTCGCGCCCGCTGCGACTCGTACAGGTCCACCGGGCCGAGCGGCGCCGATTCGGCCACGATGGGGGGATGACCTCTGTGGCACTGGTAACCGGAGCGAATCAGGGACTGGGCCTCGCGCTGGTGCGCGGGCTCGCCCGGCAGTGGGGCGACGACGGCGTCGTGTACCTGGGCGCGCGCGACGAGGAACGCGGACGGCGCGCGGTGGCGGCGCTGCGCGAGGAAGGAGTGGAGACCCGGCTTCAGCTCATCGACGTCCGGGACGACGCGTCGGTCGCCGCGGCCGCCGGCGCCCTGCGCGAGCGGCACGGCGGAGTGGACGTGGTGATCTCCAACGCGGCGGCCCGGATCAGCCCGGGCGTGCCGTTCGCGGAGCAGGTGGACGAGTTCGTCGACACCAACAACCACGGCACGTACCGCATGATCAAGGCGTTCGTGCCGCTGCTGAACGACGGCGCCCGCTTCCTGGTGGTGGCCAGCTCGTTCGGCACCCTGCGCAGTCTCTCCCCGAAGCTGCACGACCGCTTCGACGAGGCGACCGCGACCCCGGAGAGCGTCGAGAGCGCGCTCGACGAGTACGCCGCCCTGGTGCGCGAGGGACGTGCCGAGGCCGCCGGCTGGCCCGAGTGGATCAACATCCCGTCCAAGGTCGGCCAGGTGGCGGCCGTACGGGTGCTGGCGCGGGAGCTGGGCGCGGAGGCCGCCGAGCGGGACCTCCTCGTCGACGCGGTCTGCCCGGGGCTCGTCGACACCGACGCCTCCCGGCCGTGGTTCGCCGACATGTCCGGGGCGCTCAGCCCCGACGAGGCGGCCGTGGACGTGCTGTGGCTGGCCACCCGCCCGGCCGGCACCCGGGAGCCGTACGGGGAGCTGGTCCAGCGCCGGCGGATCCTGCCCTACCGCTGAGCACAGCGGCGAGCCCGCCCCGGCCTGGCCGGGGCGGGCTCTTCGGGTGCGGATTCCCGGGTGCGGATTCTCGTGGGTGCGGGTTCCCGGGTGCGGATTCTCGTGGGTGCGGATTCTCGTGGGTGCGGATTCCCGGGTGCGGGCTCTATCGGGTGCGGCCTTTCGGGCTCAGGCCGTGCGCGCCGGGTCCTTCTGGCGGGTGGCGAGGCCGACCAGTGAGCCGACGACACCCACCGCGAAGGACACCACCAGCGCCCAGCGGTAGCCGCTGACCAGCGCCGCGTCGCTCGCCGACTCGACGCCGACGCCGTCGGGCAGCAGCCCGGCGGTGCGCGCCGAGGCGATCGCCGCGAAGGTGGCGACGCCGATGGCGGCGCCCAGTTGCTGTGCCGTGGTCAGCAGCGCGCTGGCCAGGCCCTGCTGGTGGTCGGGCACGCCCGCGGTACCGGAGATGGTCACCATGACGACGCCGGTGACGTTGCCGAACCCGACCAGGGCGGTGCCGACGAGGATGAGCGCGAGATCGCCGTCGGACGGCAGGATCGCGCACACCAGCATGCCGACCGCCTGGATGAACAGCCCCGCGAAGGTGGTGACGGCGACGCCCAGCCGGGCCGAGAGCGGTCCGGCCGTCTTGCCCGCGACGGCCGCCACCAGACCGAGCACGGCGAAGCTCAGGCCGGTCTGGAGCGGGCTGTAGCCCTTGACGAGCTGGAGGTAGAGCGTGAGCACGTAGGTGACCGCCACGAAGGAGCCGACCATCAGCACGAAGACGATGTTGGCGGCCACCAGGGTGCGCATCCGGAAGATGGACAGCGGGATCAGCGGGTGCTCCACGCGGCTCTCCACCACGACGAACGCGGCGAGCAGCACGGCGAACGCGGCGAAGCCGATCAGCACCTCGCCGGAGGTCCAGCCGGCCGCCTCCGCGCGGGACACGGCGTAGACCAGGGCGAGGACGGACCCGGTGATGGTGACGGCGCCGGGGACGTCAACCCGCCGGTCCGCGCCCCCGCCGCGGCTCTCCTTGAGCAGCGCGGGCGCGACCAGTGCGGCCGCCAGGCCGATGGGCACGTTGACGAAGAAGACCCAGCGCCAGTTCAGCAGGTCGGTGAGGACACCGCCGAGGATCACACCGGCCACGAAGCCGAAGGCGATGACCGCGCCGAAGAAGCCGAGCGCCCGGTTGCGGGCCTCGCCCTCCGCGAACGAGGTGGTGAGCAGGGCCAGCGCGGCGGGCGCGACCAGCGCGGCGCAGAAGCCCTGGGCGCCGCGCAGCAGGATCATCTGCTCGGCGTTCTGGGCCAGTCCGGCGACCAGGGAGACGGCGGCGAAGCCGATCAGCCCGATCATGAACAGCCGGCGCCGGCCGAACAGGTCACCGATACGGCCGCCGAGCATCAGGAAGCCGCCGAAGGCGAGGGCGTAGGAGCTGACGACCCACTGGAGGGCGCTGGTGCTGAAGCCGAGGCTGGTCTGGATGTCGGGCAGGGCGACGTTGGTGATCGAGTAGTCGAGGACGATCATGAATTCCGCGACGCACAGGAGCAGCAGCACCAGGCTCGGACGGCGCAGCCCTGTGGTCTGGCCCTCGGCGGTGGCGCTCGGCTCCGCGGTCGCGGTCCCGATGGGGGGAGCGGGTTCTGCTGTCTGCGACATATTCCTGATTCCTTGTTCGCCGCGCGGCCGCGGCCGGCGCGGCACGGTGGAGGGACGGAGGTGCGGGAGGCGGGCGGTCAGCCGACCGGGGCGGCGGCGTCGGCGCCCGCGTCGGAGGGGTCCTTGTAGCCCTGGCTGACCTCGACGACGACGCCGTCGGGATCGGTGATCCACACGCTGCGCCAGCCCTCGATGAACTCCGAGAAGTCCAGCGGGCCGAGCGTGATGTGCGCGTGCTCCCCCATGCGTTCCAGGAAGCCGGGCACGTCGTCTGTCTGGAAGGCGATGTGCCGCACGGTGCCCAGCAGCTGGGGCCCGTCGGCCTCGGGGCTCGCGGGCGGCGCGGCGGCGGCCGGCTCGGGTTCCCGCGCGGGCCCGAAGAGTTCCAGATAGGAATCCCCGAGGCGCAGGAAGACGATCCTCACGTCACCGAGTTCGAATGCGCGGGCGCGACGGAATCCGAACCAGCGGGTGTAGAACTCCTCGGTGACGGATATCCGCGCGCAATTGAGCGCGACATGGGACCAGTTCACGGTATGGGCCTCCTTGCGCGTGTTCGATGATGCGTCCGCGCGGGCGGCGCACCGGGTCCGCGCCGAACAGCAGAATTGAATCGACGGGGTTCCGGATCGGCAATGAACGCCGGTTGTGGAAGGCTTACTTCGGCAAGTCGGGGACGCTGCTGCGTCGAGTTCACCGGCCCGCGCCCGCCGCCGTGCGCCGCACCCTGCTGCCGGGCGGCACCGCGAGCCGGGGCACGCTCACCGCGCAGGCGGTCAGCAGCACGCCGAGCGCCGTGGCGGCCCCGAACAGGGCCTCGTCACGGCCGGCCGCGACCAGCGGCGCCGCGGCGGCCGTGCCGAGCGCGCCGGCCAGCATCCCGGCGGTGGCGAACACCGAGGCGGCGGTGGCCCGTTCGCCGTCCGGCAGCAGATACGGCACCCAGGCTTGCAGGACGATGTGCAGATGCCCCCAGGCCGCACCGAGCAGCGCCGCGCTCGCCAGCAGCGCGCCGGTCGAACTGTCGCAGGAGGCCAGCGCGCACGCGGCGACGGCGAACAGACCGCCGAGCACCAGCAGCCCCTGCGCGGAACGGCGGCGGGCGGAGCGGCGGACCAGCTGCGAGGCGGCCCAGACGCTGACGCCGTAGACGATGACGACAGCGGTCGCCGCGGCGCCCGCACCCCTGGTGGCGAGCACGGCGGGCAACAACGCCGGCACGACCAGGAGCACGGCCCCCTCCGCGGCCCCCACACCGACCAACGTCCACCAGCCACGCCGCCGGGGCGGACGGGTGGGTGGGGGTGCGGGGTCGGAGGGGTGGGAGGAGCCGAACCCGCGCGGCGCGCGAGGCGGCGGCTCGGGGGCAGAGAGGCGAGGACGGCCGGGCGGTGGTGCCGTGTCGACGTACGGGTGGGGTGCGGCTGGGTGGTCGGTCGGTGCGGCGCGTTCGGAAAACGCGCCGCGGGACCGGACAGGGCGCAGGTCGCCTGGTGCGACGTCCCATGCTCCCCGCCGCGCCGCGAGATGGCCGGGCTGCGGGTCGGGCACCGGCGGGGGTCGGCGGGATGCGCGGGGCGGTGGCAGGTGGGGCAGGTCGCGGGTGGCGAGCGCGATCAGCGCGGTGGCGGCGGCGAGCGCCACGAAGGACAGCCGCCACATGCCCGGCCGGGCCGCGGCCCCGATCAGCAGCGGCGCCACGACCGCGGTGAGGGCGGCGGCCGCGGTCAGCCGGGCGTGCCCGCGCTGGCGTTCCGCCGCCCGGCGTTCGGGGTCGAGGAAGAGCGCCGTGGCCGGGGTGACGGCGGCGAAGCCGGCGCCGGTGAGCGCCCGCAGGGCCAGCCAGACCGTCGCCGACCAGGTGAGCGCGCAGGCGGCGAGGGCGACGGCGGCCAGCGCCAGGCCGGCGCGCAGGACGGCGCGCGGGCCGTGGCCGTCGGCCAGCCGGCCCCACACCGGCAGCGCGAGCCCGTAGCCGAGGGTGTGGGCGCCCAGGGCCAGGGTGACGGTGGCGAGGTCGGTGCCGAGGGCGCCGGGAAGCACGGGCAGCAGCGGGGCCACGGCGTACCAGTCGGCGTTGGCGACGGCCGCGGCACACGCCAGTTTCCGGGTTCCGCCGGATCGCATGCCCACCGCCTCCTTCCTTTCGGTGCGTTGTGTCGCTCGGCCGAGGAGTTCTTCCGCGGCCTCGGCACAGCGGATCACGCGGGCGGGAAAGGGCGGTCCTGGTGGTGCGGAACGACAAGTCACTGAGGCAAGTCAACGGAGTCGTACCGTTATTTCGGGTCCCGGTTGACCGGCCGGAGTGCACGTCAGTTGACTCGACGGCACGGCGTTTCACCGACGCGAAGGAGCACCGTCATGACCGTGTCGCCGCAACTGGAACTGACCGAAGAGGCACTGCGGGAATTCGTGGGCGAGTGGTATCGCGCCCTGGACCGGCACGACCCCTTGGAGCAGGTGCTGGAATTCCTGGTTCCCGAAGGGCTGGTGATGAATTTCCCGGAGGGCACCACTCGGGGCCTCGAGGGCTTCGGCGAGTGGTACGAGACCGTCACGCACAAGTTCTTCGACGAGGTGCACGAGGTGCGTTCCGTGCACCTCGAGGACGCGGCCGAGGACCGGCTCACGGTCAAGGTCGTCGTCAACTGGCAGACGAAGATCTGGAACCCGCCGGCGCCGGAGAGCGTGTGGCTGGGCTTCGACGCCTACCAGACCTGGACGGTGGTGGTGCACGAGGGCACCCCGCGCATCCTCGACTACACGGTGGACGGGCTGGAGGCCATGCCCGGCTCCCCCGCCCTGTGAGAGCCGCGGGGCCCCGGGCCGGCCGAGCGGACCGGTCCGGGGCCCCGCGCACGGCGACGCCGCAGGATGCTCGGGCATCCTGCGGCGTCGTCCGTGTCCGCGGGTCAGTTCCGCTCCCGCGGACCCTCCCCGGCGCCGCTCCGGTCCAGGACCGGTTCGGCGGCGGACGTCACGCGGCTCGCCTGCTCGGAGGTGAGCACCACGGTGCTGGGCACGGCCGCGCGGCGGCGCGGCTTGCTCCAGCGCTTCATCACCGGTTCCTCCACGAGGGAGTACAGCGCCCAGGCCAGCAGCAGGGTCACGGTGAACGCCAGGGCGATGTAGCCGAGCGCTCCGGCGGTGTTCCAGTTCTGCGTCAGGCCGCCGAGCGCGCGGTGGAGTTCGGTCAGCACGATCTGGTGCCAGAGGTAGAAGGCGAAGGAGACGTTGCCGAGCCACACCATGGCCGGGCTGCGCAGCGGCGACCAGCGGCCGTTCACGTCCGCGTCGGCGCCCGCGGCGATCATCAGGGCGAGCGGGACGACCATCACGGCGACCAGTCCGTAGGTGAAGCCCACCTGGTAGCTGAGGGCGTAGGCCGCGACGACCAGGGCCATGGCGGGCGCGAGGCCCAGCCGGATCCACTGGCCGCGCTGCACGATGCGGGCCAGCAGCATGCCGAGGGTGAAGTCGAGGACGCGGGTCAGCGGGAGGACGTAGACGGCCCAGAACTGCCACTCGGAGGCGCCGGCGAACCACAGGCGCGGCTCGTCGGGCACCGCCCAGGCCACCATCGGCATGACCATGATCACGGCGATGACCGCGCCGGCGGCGTACCACAGGTGCCGGGGGCGGATCTTGTCGACCACGCGGATCAGCAGCGGGAACGAGGCGTAGAAGAGGAACTCGACGGACAGCGACCAGGAGACCGGGTTGACGCTGGTCTCCACCTCCAGCTGCGGGAACCAGGCGTGCAGGAGCAGCAGGTTGGCGACCGCCTTCCAGCCGCCCAGGGACTGGCCGAGCCAGAGGAGGATCGCGCCGGCCGCCACGTAGGTGACGAGGTGGTTGGGGAAGATTTTGAAGAACCTGCGCCGCCAGAAACGGCGGAAGGTGTCGTTCGGGCGCATGGACCAGGTGAGGACGAATCCGCTGAGGACGAAGAAGAATCCGACCCCGGTCCAGCCGCCCTGACCGAACAGCGCGTGGTACACGTCCGCCGCGCCCTCGTCGCGGAACGGGTACTGGTAGAGGGCGTGGAAGAAGAACACCATGAGCGCGGCGATGATACGCATTCCGGTGAGCGAGGGAAGCCGGCTGAGATCGGTGCCGGATGCCGCCCCGGAAGCTTTGGTCGGGGACATTGTCTCTCCCGTCAGAAGGACGACCAGTGGCCGATATTGAACCTGTGCCGTCCGGACCGGAGCAATGAATTCAGCCACGCGGTGTGCTACTTGGCCGAGTTGCCTTAGTAGCGCCCGCACGGGAACGGAAAACCGGCCGCCGGCGTGTATGCCGACGGCCGGTTGCCATTCCCCGGAGTTTTCGGAGCTCAGCGCTCCGCGCGCACCACCGGGGCCATGCTCGCCGAACGCGGTTCATCGGCGAGACACGGCACGAATTCCTCCCACAGAGGCAGGATCTTCTCGATGTGGGTGTCCAGATCCTGCTGGGACTCCCACTGCTCGAACAACGTGAACCGGTCGGGTTCCGCTTCGTGCTGGTACCAGCCGAACTGAATGCACCCGGAGTCCTTCTGGGAAATCCCCTCGATGCCGGCCAGCGTGTCCAGGGCGGTGCCGCGGTGTTCCGGGGCCACGCGAATGTCCAGGGTGAAGGTGAGCATTTTCCCTCTCCTTTCTGCGGAAAAGACGGTCAGGGCAGCTCGACGCCGGTCTGCCGCATCAGCCCCGTGGTGTCGGCCTGCACCCAGCGCTCGGCGATCCGGCCGCGTTCGATGCGGTAGACCTCGATGCTGGTCCACCGGATCTCCCGGCCCGTCGGCTGCTGCCCGAAGAAGGGCTTCACGTGCCGTCCGGAGAAGGTGATGTGGATGACGACCTTGTCCGGGTCGGCGGCGTAGATCAGGTCGTGGTGCGAGGTGAAGTCGAGGGCCTCGTGGGCGGCGGCGAGCAGTTCCTTCAGCTCGGCCACGTTCCGCACCGACCAGGCCGGGTTGTTGTCGGTGAACTCCTCGGCGAACAGGGCGTCCATGTCGTCGTAGCGGCGTTCGTTGACGACGTCGTTCAGCTCGGTGATCAGGGCGATGTTCGCCTCGGCGGACGACAGCTGGCCGCGCAGGCCGAGCAGGTCGTCCTCCGCCCAGCGCTCCACGAGCATGCCGTCGGCGACCCGCCAGATCTCGGTGGTGGTCCAGGTCAGGTCGCGTCCGGTGGGCGGCTGGCCGAGGGCCGGGCCGAGGTGGCGTCCGGTGAGGACCGAGCGCATCACGACCCGGTCGCCGGCCGCGAACAGGTCCTCCACCTCCACCCGCACGTCCAGCGCCTCACGGACGCCGTGCAGGGCACGGAGGTAGTCCTCGACGCCGTGCACCTCGAAACCCGGGTGGTGGTCCTCGAAGTCGGCGGCCATCACCTCGCGGATGCCGGCGTCGTCCGCCTCGTTCAGCGCCTTCACGAACCGCCGGCACAGTTCCGTGGGCTCGGGGGTGGCTCGGTGTGGTGCGGAGTTGGCCATGACTGGGCTCCTTACGCTCCTCAACTGCGGCGGGGCAGGCCCCGACCCTAGGAGCGCGGGCCCGGGCGGACCGCCGGGCCGTACCGGGCGCGGCACACTGTGGCAGGTCGCGACCGGCTCTTCGGCAGCTCGGCCCGACCCGCACGGCCGGCGCCCGCCGCGGTACGAACAGCTGTGCCGGATACGGCAGGATGAGCGCTCGCACATCCCGTACCCCGAGCAGGTGACCACGTGACGAAACTTCACATCCGTCCCGCCGCAGGCCCTTCCGGCGCCGACCGCCTCCGCGGAGGTGACCGGTGACCCGCGCGCTGACCCTGCACGACCTCGTCGTCGCCGGCATCGCGCTGGCGGCGGGCCTGCTGGCGGCGTTCGCGCTGCGCGTCCTGCTGCGCTGGCTGGGCAGGCAGGCCGACCGCACCCGCTGGGGCGGCGACGACGTCATCGTGGACGCGCTGCGCTCGGTCGTGCCCTGGGCGGCGATCGCGGGCGGAGCGGCCGCCGCGGCGGCGGTGCTGCCGCTGACGCGGACGGTGCAGCACCACACCAACCAGACCCTGACCGTGCTGCTGATCTTCGTGGTGACGGTCTCCGCGGCCCGGGTCGTGGCCGGTCTGGTGCGGACCGTCGCCCAGTCCCGCTCGGGCGTCGCCGCGTCGGCCACGATCTTCGTCAACATCACCCGGGTGATGGTGCTGGCGATCGGCTTCCTGGTGGTGCTCCAGACCCTGGGCATCTCCATAGCCCCGCTGCTCACCGCTCTCGGCGTGGGCGGTCTGGCGGTCGCGCTGGCCCTCCAGGACACCCTCGCCAACCTCTTCGCGGGCATCCACATCCTCGCCTCGAAGACCGTCCAGCCCGGCGACTACATCCGGCTGAGCAGCGGCGAGGAGGGTTACGTCACCGACATCAACTGGCGGCAGACGACGATCCGCAACCTCTCCAACAACCTGGTCATCATCCCCAACGGCCAGCTGGCGGGGACGAACATGACCAACTACAACCGGCCCGAGCAGGAACTGACCATCATGGTCCAGGCCGGCGTCGGCTACGACAGCGACCTGGAGCACGTGGAGCGGGTCACCTGCGAGGTGGTCACCGAGGTGATGACGGAGATCACCGGTGCCGTGCCGGAGCACGAGCCGGCGGTCCGCTTCCACACCTTCGGCGACTCGCGGATCGGGTTCACGGTGATCCTCGGCGTCGGCGAGTTCAGCGACCAGTACCGGATCAAGCACGAGTTCATCAAGCGGCTGCACCGGCGCTACCGCGCGGAGGCCATCAGCATCCCGGCCCCCGCCCGCACGGTGACACTGCGCCAGAACACACCGTCCATCCCACAACAGCGCGACGGCGCGGAGGAGGCGGGCGGCATCCCCGCCGCCCGCCTCGACTGACCCGCTCCGGCGCGCCCGGGCCGCGGGCTGCCCGCTACCGGCGGATCACATGCAGGTTCAGCGCGCTCCCGTACTCCCCGGTGAGCGCGAACAGCCGGGTGCCGTCCGGGGACCAGACCAGTCCGTGCGGACGCAGGGCGAGAGCGCTGCCCGGGTCCAGGTCGACGACCTGGAACGGGGTGTCGGCGCCCGGCGCGAAGAGGAAGACGTCCTCGCCGTAGGACTGGTCGATGCCGGCGGCGATCGTGCCGTCGGGCGCCACCGCGACGGCGTCCGGGTAGCTGCCGGTGGGGTAGGTGTCCGCCACCGACAGGTCGGCGAGCCGGAGCGCCACGTGGTGGTACGGCGCCCCGCTCACCGCGAAGAGCGTGCCGCCGTCGGGTGTGAGGGCCAGGTCACGGACGTCGTAGATGCCGCCGGGGTTGTTCTGGGTGGTCCGCACCGCGGGCGCCCCGGAGGTCACGTCGTACACGGTCACGGTGCCGGCGGTGGAGTACTGGTCGGCGGCGATCACCAGGCCGGGCGCGGCGGGCGAGGACAGCAGCATCGGCGGGCCGGCCCAGGTGCCCTGGGGAAGGTGTGCCAGGCGCACCGCCGGGCGGCGGCCGGGAGCGAGGGAGCCGAGGTTGCTGTCCCACTGGTCGCCGTAGCTGAACCAGAGGGTGCCGTCCACCAGCGCGAGCCGGAGCGGGGCGGTGCCGTCGCCGGTGGCGTAGCGCGCCTTGGTCCGGTAGGTGGCGGTGTCGACGGCGGCGATGGCGTCACCGCGGCTGAGGGCCACGTAGAGGGTGCGTGCGTCCGGGGAGAGCACCAGGTCGGCGGCGCCGGGCAGTCCGGTGAGGGTGCGCAGGACACGGCCGTCGAAGTCGGTGACGACGATCGATCCGGTCACGATGTCGGCGATGTAGAGCCGCTGGTGCACGGCGTCGACGGCCGTGTCGGCGTGCCAGGAGACCGGCAGCGCGGTGGTCGTGGTGTTCGCGGTGGCGGCCGGGGCCGCCGCGGCGCCCGGGGCACCGCCGAGCAGCGCCAGCAGGGTCAGGAGCAAGGCACCGAGAACGGCTCTGAGCCGGGTTCGTCGCATCGCGGATGTCGTCCTCACGTACAGGCGCCCCCCACGGGCGCGAAACGGCTGGGACCGAACAGGGCGACATCTGCCCGCGCAGGTCATGTCCATGCAACTGGGGCGACGGGTTCCGCGGGGCGCGCGGGCTTCATGATTCGGCCCCCTTTGGCTCCGGCCCCTGTCGATCCGACCCCGATCACGAGATATCTTGATGTCGAGCAATGTTGCAGACGTGGAGCGGAGCACCCGGTGACTGACTCGACCATCATCTATACGCACACTGACGAGGCCCCGGCCCTGGCAACGTATTCCTTCCTGCCGGTGGTCCAGGCGTACGCCTCGCAGGCGGGTGTCGCCGTGGAGACGCGGGACATCTCGCTGGCCGGCCGCATCATCTCGGTGTTCCCGGAGTACCTGACCGAGGAGCAGCGCATCCCGGACGCGCTCGCCGAGCTGGGCGAGCTGGCCAAGACGCCCGAGGCCAACATCATCAAGCTGCCGAACATCTCGGCGTCGATCCCGCAGCTGAAGGCCGCCATCGCCGAGCTGCAGGGCCAGGGCTACGCGCTTCCGGCGTACCCGGACGACCCGAAGACCGACGAGGAGCGGGAGATCCAGGCCCGCTACGACAAGGTCAAGGGCTCCGCCGTGAACCCGGTCCTGCGTGAGGGCAACTCCGACCGCCGCGCCCCGGGCTCCGTGAAGAACTACGCCAAGAACCACCCGCACCGCATGGGCGCCTGGTCCGCCGAGTCCAAGACCAACGTGGCGACGATGGGCGTGGACGACTTCCGTTCCACCGAGAAGTCCGTGGTGATCTCCGAGGCCGGTTCGCTGCGCATCGAGCTCAAGGGCGACGACGGCTCCACCACCGTGCTCCGCGAGTCCGTACCGGTCCAGGCGGGCGAGGTCGTCGACGCCTCGGTCATGCGGGTCGCCGCGCTGCGCGAGTTCCTGACCGCCCAGGTCGCCCGCGCCAAGGAGGAGGGCGTCCTGTTCTCCGTGCACCTCAAGGCCACGATGATGAAGGTCTCCGACCCGATCGTCTTCGGTCACGTGGTGCGCGCCTTCTTCCCGAAGACGTTCGCGCAGTACGGCGAGACGTTCGCCGCCGCCGGCCTGACCCCGAACGACGGTCTGGGCGGCATCTTCAAGGGCCTGGAGGCCCTGCCGAACGGCGCCGAGATCAAGGCCTCCTTCGACGCCGAGCTGGCCGAGGGCCCGGCCCTGGCGATGGTCGACTCCGACAAGGGCATCACCAACCTGCACGTGCCGTCCGACGTCATCGTCGACGCCTCGATGCCGGCCATGATCCGCACCTCCGGCCACATGTGGGGCCCGGACGGCCAGGAGGCCGACACCCTCGCGGTGCTGCCGGACTCCTCCTACGCCGGCGTCTACCAGGCCGTGATCGACGACTGCCGCGCCAACGGCGCCTACGACCCGTCGACCATGGGCTCCGTCCCGAACGTCGGCCTCATGGCGCAGAAGGCCGAGGAGTACGGCTCCCACGACAAGACCTTCGAGATCCCGACCACGGGCACCGTCCGCCTGGTCGACGAGGCCGGCAACGCCGTGATCGAGCAGCCGGTCTCCCAGGGCGACATCTTCCGCGCCTGCCAGACCAAGGACGCGCCGATCAAGGACTGGGTCAAGCTCGCCGTCACCCGCGCCCGCGCCACCGGCGACCCGGCGGTGTTCTGGCTGGACGAGACCCGCGCGCACGACGCCAACCTGATCGCCAAGGTCAACGCCTACCTGCCGGAGCACGACACCGAGGGCCTGGACATCCGCATCCTCGCCCCGGTCGAGGCCACCAAGCTGTCGGTCGAGCGCATCCGCCGCGGCGAGAACACGATCTCCGTGACCGGCAACGTGCTGCGTGACTACCTGACCGACCTGTTCCCGATCCTGGAGCTGGGCACCAGCGCCAAGATGCTGTCGGTCGTCCCGCTGATGGCGGGCGGCGGTCTGTTCGAGACGGGCGCCGGCGGCTCCGCGCCGAAGCACGTCCAGCAGCTGGTCAAGGAGAACTACCTGCGCTGGGACTCCCTCGGCGAGTTCTTCGCCCTGGTCCCGTCGCTGGAGCAGTACGCCAAGGCCACCGGCAACACCCGCGCCCAGGTGCTCGCCGACGCCCTCGACCGCGCCACGGCGACCTTCCTCAACGAGGACAAGTCCCCGACCCGTCGCGTCGGCGGCATCGACAACCGCGGCAGCCACTTCTACCTGTCCCTGTACTGGGCCCAGGAGCTGGCCAAGCAGACCGAGGACGCCGACCTGGCGAAGGCCTTCGCGCCGCTCGCCGAGACGCTCACCGCCAACGAGGCGAAGATCGTCGAGGAGCTGAACGCCGTCCAGGGCAAGCCGGCCGAGATCGGCGGCTACTACCAGCCCGACCCGGCCAAGGCCGCCGAGGTCATGCGCCCCTCGGCCACCTGGAACGAGATCCTGGCGTCCCTGAGCTGACGCTCCTGGCCTGACCGCCTCCGCCCCGCCCGGCCCTCGCGCCGGGCGGGGCGGAGCCGTCTCACCAGTCACGGGTGGCGATCAGCTCCTCGACGTCGGCGTCCGCGAAGCCGTACGCCTCGGCGACGAAGGCGAACTCCTCGGCTATGACCTCCCGCGCCACCGTCTCGATCTCGCTGCCCGCGGCGTGGAACGCGGCCTCCAGCGCGTTGAACTCCTCGGTCGCCGCGTGCGTCAGCGCGTACAGCGCGGGCAGACCGTCGGGCCGTTCGGCCTCGATCCGCTCGCACAGCCGCTCCAGCACCTGCCGGCCCAGGTCCACCACGTGGTCCGGGTAGTAGCCGTCGTCGTACATCCCTCGGAGCAGCGCGTGCTCCCGTACCCGCGGACTGCCGATCGGCATGACCGCCCCCGTCGCTCTCGGTGATGTGGCACCTTGATCGTGCCGTACACCACTGACAACGCCACCAAGAACGCCCCTGGAGCCGCCCCGTGCCCCCGTCCTTCGAGCTGCTGCCCGGTGACGACGACTCGCCGGTGATCCTGCACGTGCCGCACTCCGCGCGGGAGATCCCGGCGGACGTGCGCGCGGAGATCGTGCTGGACGACGCGGCGCTGGAGCGGGAGCTGGACCACATCGTCGACGCGCACACGGCGCGGATCGCGGAGCGGGCGGCGGAGCTGGCCGGGGGCAGGCCGTGGCGGTTCGTGAACCGGCTGTCGCGGCTGGTGGTGGACCCGGAGCGGTTCCCGGACGAGCGGGAGGAGATGCTGGCGGCCGGCATGGGGGCCGTGTACACGCGGACCACGCACCAGGAGGTGCTGAGGCCCGCCGGTCACGACCCCGGGCCGCTGGTCGAGCGGTACTTCCGGCCGTACGCGCGGGCGATGACGGAGGCCGTGGCCGACCGGCTGGCGGCGACCGGCCGGGCGGTGATCGTCGACGTGCACTCCTACCCGGCCGAGGCGCTGCCCTACGAGCTGCACGGCGCGGGCCCGCGGCCGCCGGTCTGCCTGGGCACCGACGGCTTCCACACGCCGCCCGCGCTGGTCGCCGCCGCACGCGCCGCCTTCGGCGCGGACACCGGACTGGACAGCCCGTTCAGCGGGGCGTACGTCCCGCTGGAGTACTACGGGACGGACCCGCGGGTGTCCGCGCTGATGGTGGAGATCCGCCGGGACACCTACATGAGCGAACCGGGCGGTCCGGCCGGGCCGGGGCTGGAACGGCTCGCCGCGGCGCTCGCGTCGCTGGTGGCCGCCGTACCGCGCTGACGCCCCCGGGCCCGCGGGCTCAGGCCCGCAGCCACTCCGTCACGACCACCTCCCCGCCGGCCCGCAGTCGCAGCGCGAACGGCCCGGCGGGCGGGGCGTCGCTGCTGAAGCGGCCCAGGGCGTCGGCAGTGAGGGTGCCCGGCGCGGCCGGATGCGGGCCGCCGAGGACCTCGATCCGGGCCGGCTGCGGCGGCAGCAGCTGTCCGATCAGTCCATCCGCGGTGACCTCCACGTCCACGCTCAGCTCACCGGCGCGGAACGTCAGCATCCGCGGTACCTCGACCGCGCCCCGCACCGGGATCGCGTCGACCAGCGAGTCGAAGGTCAGCTCGGCGAGGCGGGCGTCGAGGTCGTGCAGGCCGAACGCGTCCACGGCGATCTGCCGCAGCTCCGGCGGGACCGGGTCGAGGATGGCGGCGGCCTGCCGCAGCTCCTCCTCCAGCGGTCCGGCGCCGGACTCCGTCCCGTCCGGGACGGCTTCCTCGCCGAGGCCCTCGTCCGCGGCGTCCGCGGCGTCGACGGCGGCGGCCTCATCGTCGTTGTCGTTGTCGTTGTCGTTGTCGTTGTCGAAGCGGTTCACGATGCTCCCCGTGCGTCGAGTCGGGCGCGCAGCCGGCGCAGACATCGCTGGCGCAGCGGCCCGATGCTGCCGACGGCGATGCCCAGGGCGGCGGACACCTCCTGGTAGCTGGGCGGCGGCGAGGCCATGAGCACCCGCAGCAACTGCCGGCAGCGCTCCCCCAGTTCCTCGAACTCCTGCCACAGCCGCCGGATCCGCTCGCTCTGCGCGGCGGCCTCCTCGGAGTCCAGCAGCGACTGTTCCGGCGTGCGGTCCTCGCTGACGCGGTCCAGCAGGCGCGGGTCGTCGGTCGGTGTCAGCCGCTGCCAGCCCCTGATCACCTTCAGCGACTCGTGCCGCGCGGTGCTGGCCAGCCAGGAGCCCGCCTTCTGCGGTTCGCGGATCCGCCCGAGGTGCTGGGCGAAGCGGAACCAGACCGTCTGGTAGACCTCGTGTGCGTCGGCGTCCGAGAGCCGGTGGGCCCGCACCACCGACCACACCAGCGGGCTCAGCCCTTCCACCAGCGCCTTCCAGGCCGCGGCGTCGCCGTCGACGGCGGACTGGAAGAGCGCGCCGACATCTGTACGGTCCACGGCCCCACCCCTCGTGTACGGCAAGTCATCGTACGCGGTGGCGGGGGCTGCTCCGGCCCTCATGTTCCGGCCCTCATGCCGCGGCCCTCACGCGCCGGTGGCCGGCGGTCCGACCGGCACGGCCCGCCAGGTGGGCGGCCGCAGCGCCGGCACATGCGCGCCGCGCACCTCGGCGAACTCGTCGTTGGCGGCGAGCAGTTGGCCGCGGGCGGCGCGCGGGTCGGTCTCCTTGTGCGCCGTCATGTGCGCGGCGACCAGTCCGGCCACCACCGGGGTCGCGAACGAGGTGCCGCTCCACTGCGCGAGGCCCTGGAACATCACCTGGTCCGGCTTGGCGGCGGCGCCCTCGTCGCTGAGCACGCCGGTGTGCGAGGGCGACTGGCAGGTGCAGCCGTAGCCGAAGCCGTAGCGGCAGGCGTCGTACGTCGAGTGCTGGTACACGTACGGCACGGGTGTGGCCCAGCCGGTCAGGGCGCTGGTCAGGCGCTCGCCGGGGGCGTAGACCTTCACCCAGGGGCCGTGGTTGCTGAAGCAGGCGCCGAACTCGCCGTCGCCGCGCAGCGCGCCCACCGACAGCACGGTGTCCTCCCAGCCGGGCAGGTCGGCGTAGGCGGCGGGCCAGAACGGGGAGGCGCTGCCGTTGTTGCCGGCGGCGGCGACCAGCAGGGTGTGCCGCTCGCGCAGTTCCTCCATGAACGCCTGGATGCCGAGGAGTCCGTCGGTGCGGCCGTTGGAGGTGCCCGCGGAGAGGCTGAGGATGTCCGGCCAGCCGCCCGCGTCCACGGCCTCGAAGAGCTTGTCGCCGAACTCCGACTCCAGGATCGCGCCGGCGTCGTTCAGCGTGTTGCGCACGGTCACGTCGGTGTTGGGCGCGACCGCCGCGACGAGTCCGGCGATGAACGTGCCGTGCCCGACGTACTGCTGGAGGACGCCCTGGTCGTCGGTCTCGTGGAGCTGGAGGTCGCCGTCGGTGTGCGCGAGCAGCGGGTAGGAGGCGTAGTCGCGCATCAGGCCGGTGTCGACGACCAGGACGCCGACCGCGGTGTCCGGGTCGTGCGGGCCGTCGGCGGCGGCCGGGTTCGGGGTGTCGCCGGGCGGGGCCGGGGCGGGTTCGTCGCCGGGGCAGGCGTTGACCGCGATGGACACCACGTGGTTGCGGCTGACCAGCCGGCGGCCGGCCCGGCCCTCCGCCTGGCGCAGCGCCCGCAGCGCGCCGGCGACCGCGCGGTCGGAGCCGACGGCGCCCTCGCCGGGGTCGCCGACCTGGATGCGGGTGATTCCGGAGCGGTTGCGCTGCGGGCTCGCCCGGCGCACCGGGTCGGGGGTGTGGTCGGCCGCCTCGGTGAAGAAGGTGCGGACGGTGTCCTCGACGAGCCGGGCCTCCTCGCCGTCGCGGGCGAGGACGACGCCCTTCTCGTAGAGGAACTCGGCCGAGTCGTCCGGCCCCATGGCGAGCGGGACGCCGGACATCGAGCGCTGGATCTGGTCGAACTGCTCGCGGAATCGCTGTGGGGCCATAACGTGTCCTCCCGTTGGGGCGACGGTCGTCAACTAGAGCCGTGCGGTCGCCGATTGATACAGAGACCGACCGGTGCGGCGTGGTTCCGCGGAACGGGGACCACTACCATCCGTGGGGTGAGAGCGGGAAGCGACTCGGTTCTCGAACTGCTGCCGATGGTGTTCGCGGCCCCCAACGAGGCGCTGGGTCAGGCGCGGGAGGTGCTCGCCACCGGTCCGTCTCCGCTGCACGCCTCCGTGGCGCATCAGGTGATCGGC
The DNA here is from genome assembly GCF_040298625.1 of Streptomyces sp. NPDC001532. Taxonomy (NCBI): domain Bacteria; kingdom Bacillati; phylum Actinomycetota; class Actinomycetes; order Kitasatosporales; family Streptomycetaceae; genus Streptomyces; species Streptomyces sp. NPDC001532. Next base: position 42,954 of record NZ_JBEPAL010000017.1, on the reverse strand, counting down.
ATCTGGCAGCGGGACTTCGGCGATCTGCGGATCGCCCTGCACCATCTTCGGCGTGCCCGCGATCTGGCGGCCCGCGCGGACTCCGCGGAGCGCGAGGCGGACGTCCTCGGCACGCTGGGCGTGGCGCTGGTGCACGCGGGCCGCACCCGGCAGGGCCTGGCCGCCTTCGAGCGGGGCGTCGCCCGCGGCACCGGACACACCCGGGCGCGGGTGCGGTACCGCAGGGCCTACGTCTGGTGGGTGCTCGGCCGTCATCCCGAGGCGCTGGAGGACGTACGCCGGGCGATTCCCGTGCTGCGGCAGGCGGACGACGTGATCTGGACGGCGCGGGCGCTGACGCTGCGGGCGACGGTGCATCTGGCGCTGGGCGCGGTGGACCGCGCGGACGCCGACTTCACGGCGGCGGAGGCGCTGTGGGAGACCACCGGCCAGGAGCACGACAAGGCCGACGCGGTGGAGAGCCGGGGCCTGGCCGCGTTCCGGTCCGGTGACGTGCCGGCGGCGCTGCGGCTGCTGGACGAGGCGGAGGAGCGGTACGCGAAGCTGGGCACGCCGACGTTCATGCTGAACATCCGGCGCTGCGAGGTGCTGATGGCGGCGGGGCTGGCGCCGGAGGCGCTGGCGGAGGCGGACGCGGCGATAGCGGTGCTGGACGGGATGGGCGGGCAGTCCACCCGCAAGGCGGAACTGCTGCTCGCCGCGGCCCGCGCGGCCCGGCTGGCGGGTGACCCGCACACCGCGATCGCCCGCGCGGCGGTGGCCGTACGGCTGTTCTCCGGGCAGCGGCGCACCTGGTGGGAGACGCATGCCCGGCTGGTGCTGATCGAGGCGCGGGTGGCCGCCGGGCGCAGCTCGGGCCGGCTGGTCGCGGACGCCGCCGCGGTCGCCGAGCGGCTGGCCTCGTTCGGGGCGCCGGCCGCGCCGGAGGCGTCGCTGCTCGCGGGCCGGATCGCGCTGTGCCTGGGCTGGACGGCGGACGCCGAACGGCATCTGGCGGTCGCCGCGCGCAGCCGGCACGGCGGGCCGCCGCTGGCGCGGATGACGGGCTGGGCGGCGCAGGCGCTGCGGGCGCGGGCCGCGGGTTCGGCGCGGGGTGTGCTGGAGGCGTGCCGGCGCGGTCTGGACGTGCTGGACGATCACCGGATGACGCTCGGCGCCTCGGAACTGCGGGCCCGGGCGACCGAACAGGGCGCGGAGCTGGCGGCGCTGGCCCAGCAGGCCAGTCTCGCGGGCGGCGGGCCACGGCGGCTGCTGATGTGGAGCGAGCGCTGGCGGGCCACCGTGCTGTCCGCGCCGCCCACCCGGCCGCCCGCCGATCCGGCGCTGCTGAGCGGGCTGACGGCGTTCCGGGAGATCGCCGCCCGTGCGGAGGCGGCCCGTTGGGAGGGCCGTCCGGTACCGGCTCTGGAGCGGGAGCAGCGGCGGCTGGAGCGGGAGGTGCGGTCGCGGACGCTGCACATCCGCGGGGACGCGCCGGGTGACGGGCACCGGTTCGACGCGGGCCGGCTGCTGGAGCGGCTGGGCGGGACCCGGCTGGTGGAACTGGCGGTGCTGGACGGGCGGGTGCAGGTGCTGCTGTGCGGCGGCGGGCGGGTCCGGCGGTTCGAGGCGGGGCTGCTCGCCGAGGCGGAGATCGAGGCCGAGCACGTGCAGGCGGGGCTCCGGCGGCTCGCCCATCCGGGGGCGGAGGGCCGGCTGCCGCTGGTGGAGGCCGCGGGCCGGCGTCTGGAGGAGCTGCTGCTCGGACCGGCGGCCGAGCGGCTGGGTGCGGGGCCGGTGGTGATCGTGCCGCCCGCCCGGCTGCACAAGGTGCCGTGGGCGCTGCTGCCGTCGCTGCGGCAGCGGGTGGTCAGCGTGTCGCCGTCGGCGGGCAGCTGGCTGCGTGCCCGGGAGACCGAGCCGCCGCCGGGCGGGCGGCATGTGCTGGTGCGCGGTCCGGGACTGGCGACCGGGGGCGCCGAGGTTCCGGAGGTCGCCGACCGGTACGCCGAGGCGACCGTCCTGGAGGACGAGGAGGCGCGGGTGCCGCGGGTGCTGACGGAACTGGACGGCGCGGCACTCGCCCATATCGCCGCGCACGGCACGTTCCGCGCCGACAGCCCGATGTTCTCGTCGCTGCGGATGGCGGACGGCCCGCTCATCGTCCACGACTTCGAGCGCCTGGCCCGCAGCCCGTACCGGATCATCCTCTCCAGTTGCGACACCGCGCGGCTGGCCTCGGTGGGCGCCGACGAACTGCTGGGCCTGGTCACCGCGTTGCTGCCGCTCGGCACGGCCGGGGTGGTGGCGAGCAGCGCCCCGGTGAACGACGCGGCGGTCGTCCCGCTGATGCTCGCCCTGCACAAGGGCCTCACCGCTGGCCTCTCCCTGGCCGAGGCCCTGCGCGACGCCCGCGCCGCGCTTCCGGAGGACGCCGTGCACCAGGCGACGGGCTGGGCGTTCACCGCCTTCGGGGCAGCGTGAACGACGGATGGACTCCCGGCGACGGCCGGGGGAACGCTTCGGCGTTCCGTGTCCGCCCGGCGCCGTCCGGAGCCGAACCGTCCGGATCTACCGCTGAGTCACTTGGCGATCATGCTGCGTGACGGGCGGATGCTCCGCTGGGTTCTCCCCTCGAAGCCGCCACACCTGGGGCACGGGGCCCCAAGGGACTAGGTAGCGTCTTGTCGATCACGTCTGGAGCCAGATGAGCGTGCCGGCCAGGGTGATGGCGGCGAGGTAGCGCGTCGGGCTGTTTGTCGTAGCGGGTGGCGATGCCGCGCCACTGCTTGAGGCGGTGGAACCGCCGCCACCGACACCGGCCTGCTCGACTTCCCGTTCTCGCCGCACGGCGACCGCCTCCCGGACGAGGTGCCGTCCCTGCTGCGCGACCGGCCGGTGACCCGAGTGCGCACCATCGCCGGGGACGTCGCCTGGCTGGTCTCCTCGCACGCCCTGTGCAAGCGGGTGCTGGAGGACGACCGGTTCAGCCTCAAGGAGACCTCCGCCCCCGGAGTGCCGCGGCAGTACGCGCTGACCATCCCGTCCGAGGTCGTCAACAACGACGTCCGGCTCGGTGACGTCACGGTGCGCCGCGGCGAGCTGGTCCTGGTGCTGGTCGAGGCCGTCAACCACGATCCCGCCCAGTACGACGACCCGCGCGCGATCCGCCTGGACCGGCCCAACGCGGGCACCCACCTGTCGTTCGGCGGCGGCGGCCACTACTGCCCGGCCACCGCCCTCGGCAAGAAGCACGCCGAGGTCGCCCTGCGCGTCCTGCTGGACCGCATGCCCCGGCTGGACCTGGCCGTGCCCGTCGAGCAACTGGTGTGGCGCACCGGGTTCATGAAGCGGATCCCGGAGCGGCTGCCCGTGCGCTGGTGACACGGCGGCCGTGCCGGAACGGGCCCCGGGGCGGTGCCGTGCCCCGGGGCGCCTGGTCAGGCGGACCGGACCTCCGGCAGCTCCACCAGCCACGGCAGCGATCCGCGGTCGCTCGCGCCGAGCCGGGCGTAGGCGCTGTAGAGGTGGTTGCCGACGGTCCGGATGGAGAGGGTGAGGCGTTCCGCGATCTGCCGGTTGCTGAGACCGGCCGCCGCCAGCGTCACGATCTGCCGCTGGCGGGCGGTGAGTTCGCCGAGCACCAGGCCGGAGAGGGCCGGGGTGCGCGCGCCGGGGCAGCGGCGGGCCAGCGCGACGGCGCGGGTGCGTGAGGTGCGGGCGGCGAGCGGGTCGCGGTGGGCGGGGACGGCCTGGGCGTACGCCTCGGCGGCGAACAGCAGCAGACCGCGCTCCTCCAGGCGGGCGGCCACCCGGTCCAGGGCCGGTCCGTCCCGCCGGGCGAGCGCGGTGGCGTGCTCGGCGAGGACACCGCCGACGGGCAGCCGGCCGAGGACCGCCTCGGGAGCGCCGAGGCGTACGGCGTCGTAGAGCGCGAGGACGTCCTCCCCGCCCGGCCCCTCCCCGCCCAGCTCCTCCCCGCCCGTCCGCTCCCCGCCCGGCTCCTCGCGGACGAGGTCTCCTGAGTCGGGGACGGGCTCTCCTCGCGCGGCGGTCAGCCACCGCGCCACCGTCCCGCTCGCCGGACGCCCGCCGAGGGCGTCCCGCGCCGCCTCGGCGTCGCCCGACTGGGCCGTGGCGAGGACGAGTTCGGCCCGGCAGGCGGCGTCGTCGGGAGTGTCCCGCAGTCCCTCGCGGGCCCATGCGGTCGCCTCGTCCAGCTCTCCGCGCAGCCGCGACCAGCGGGCCCGTACGGCCGCGTAGTCGGCCGGCACCGGGTGTCCCTCGGTCACCAGCCACTCCCCCACCGGTGTGGGCAGCTCCCGTACGTCGGTCCGGGCGATGCGGCCGGTCAGCGCGGCCGCCTCGGCGGCGAGGGCCGGGCCGTGGCGCTCGGGGGCGCCGGCCAGGCGGCGGGCCCGCAGCCGGCCGGCGGTGGCGCGCAGGGCCGGGCCGTGCAGCGGGTGGGCGAGGCGGACGTCGTGGCGGTCGTCGAGGTTGACCAGTCCGTCGGCCTCCAGGCGTTCCAGGACCCGCAGGTCGAAGGCGTCGGCCGGGGCGGGCAGCGGTTCGGCGAAGGCGAGGCGGTCCAGGGCCTCCCGTTCGCCCGGGTCGGTACGGCCGGTGACCGCGGCGGTGTGCTCACGGACGGCCGGGGTCACCGGCACCGGGCCCCGCCACGCCCATACGTCCGCGTCCGGCATCCGGCCCAGCAGGCCGCCGTCGCGGACCGCGCCCAGCAGCTCGCGCAGCAGCCGCAGATCGCCCCGGCACAGCCGGTGCAGCCGCCGCACGGTGATCGGGTCCAGGGCCCGGCCCGCGCCGGCCGTGAGCACCTCGGCGGTGTCCTCGGCGGGCAGCGGCTCCAGGGCGAGCCGGGGCAGCAGTTCGCCGGTCCACAGCCGGGACACCGCGCCGGGGGCCGGGGCGCCGTCGGTGGCGACGACCACCAGGCGGGTGCGGCCGTGCACGGCGAGCTGATGGACGAGGGCGGCGGAGGCGTCGTCCAGCAGCTGGGCGTCGTCGACCAGGAGCAGCCGTACGCCGGAGAGCAGCTGCACCGCGCGGTGCAGGGTGACCGACTCGGGCAGCAGATGCGCGAACGCGGCGAACGGGATGTCCCGGGACTCGGGCGAGCCGGCGGCCCGGACGCACTCGGTGCCGCGGACGGCCTCGGTGACCAGCCGGGTCTTGCCGGAGCCGGCCGGTCCGGTGACCACGATGCCGTGCCGCCCGGCCGCCACCGCGCGGCGGACCAGCTCCAGTTCGTCCTCCCGCCCGGTGAACGGCCAGGGCAGTCGCAGGGTCTTCGCATCCTGTTCGTAAGTCATCACGCCAACAGGAGCCGCGCTACTCAGTCCTGATACAGGGGCACTTGAGTAGACCCCGACTCAGGTGTCCGGCGGGTGCGGGACGGCAGTCTGTGCCCATGACCGCACGCTACTGCTCCCTCGCGCAGCAGCCCGCCCCCGCCTTCGCGCCGGGGCTGGCCGCCGAGCGGCTCAGTGCGCTCGTCCGGGGACACCGGATGTGGGTCAACGGCACCGTGCTGCACTACCACTTCTTCGACGGCGACACCGACGGCTCCGTCGTCCAGGTGCCGGGCACCGGGGAGACCCGGCACCTGTCGTGGGTCGGCTCCAAGGAGCAGCGGGACGTCGTCCGGGAGTGCTTCGAGGAATGGCAGGGCCTCGGCATCGGGCTGACCCTCACCGAGGTCGGCGACCGGTCGGAGGCGGAGCTGCGCATCGGGTTCCAGCCCGGCGACGGCTCCTGGTCGGCCGTGGGCCGCGACGCCCTCGGGATCGGCGTGAACGAGCGCACCATGAACTTCGGCTGGGACCTGACCGCGCCCGGGGAGCGCGCGACGGCCCTGCACGAGATCGGGCACGCGCTGGGCATGCTGCACGAGCACCAGAGTCCGTTCGCGGGCATCCTCTGGGACGACGAGGCCGTGTACGAGGAGCTGGCGGGCCCGCCGAACTTCTGGAGCCGGGACCGGACGTACGGCAACATCCTGCACAAGCTGGACCGGGACGAGGTCAACGGCTCGGTCTGGGACCCGCTGTCGATCATGGAGTATCCGTTTCCGCCGGGGCTGATCCTGGAGCCGGAGCAGTACCGCGGAGGGCTGCGTCCGCCCGGCACGCTGTCCGCGACGGACAAGGAGTTCGCCCTGCGCTGGTACCCGCCGGCCACCGCGCCGCGGCCGGCGGCGCTGGTGCCGTTCCAGTCGGTTCCGCTGCGGCTGGGGCCGGGCGAGCAGGCCGACTTCACGATCGAGCCGCCGGACACCCGCGCCTACACCGTGGGCACCTTCGGCGCCGGTGACTGCGTCGTCGTGGTCTTCGAGGAGCGGGACGGGGAACCCCGCTACCTCACCGGCCGGGACGACGGAGGCACCCCCGGCAACGCCACCGTCCGGGCCCGGCTCGTCCGCGGCCGCCGCTATTTCGTCCGGGTGCGCCTGTACTCCGCATGGGGTTCGGGCGAGACCGCCGTCATGTGCTGGTGACGGAAGGTCCACCGCACCCGGACCCGCCAACCACAGTCCGGCACCGGGGGAGCGGCCGAGCGCGTCGACTTCGGGGGAGGTTGACGCGTTCGGCCGCACGGGAAAGCCCCGCACCGATGGGTGCGGGGCTTTCCGTTCTTCACCGGCGGAACCCGCCGTGGGCGTGGAGCCGGTGAGGCGCTCCGCTTGCCGCTACGCCGGATACAGCTCGGCCGCCTCCACGCACTGACGTGAGCGGCTTCGCTCCGGACGGGCCCTGGAACCAGGAGTTGCCCGGCCGATCACGATCGCGGGAGGTCCGGCATGATGCCGGGGTGAGCATCATCGTCGAGTTCTTCGCGGCCCCGGATGACGCGTCGGCGGCTGCTGTTCTTCGGACCGGGCCGCGAGGCGCGTTCGAGTCGCTCTCCTTCGGCAACTTCGATGCCGAGGAAGCCGTGGTCGAGTGGGAGTGCCTTCTCGTCGGCGGCAGCAGCGCGGATGAACTCCTCGACGCCGGCGAGCCTCGCCTCGTCGCCGGCCAGGACGATGACGGGTGCGTCGTCCTCGCGCTCTCGCCACGCCTGTCGGCGGCGCTCGCCGAGGCCGAGCCGTCCGCGTTGAAGGGCGCCGCTGCCGCATGGTCCGCGCAGCGGGCGGAGGACGGTGAAGTCATCGACGTGGAGATCGCCGAAGCGATCCTGAGCGATCTGTCCGCTCTCGCGGGCAGCGCCCGACACCGGGATCACGGCGTCTACTGCTGGGTCGCCTAGGAGGAGGGCTCGCCGCTGTCGCGGCCGGTCAGCCGGGGCGGTGGCCGGGTTCCGAGTCGTCCGGGTCGACTCCGGTGAACGCGGAGTCGTCCTTGGTGCCGCTGGGGCGGCCGGAGCGGCCTCTGCGGCCGGTCTGCCGCATGCCCTTCTCGTCCTCGGTGCCGTACTCCTCGCCGCTCTGGGTCTCGCTCTTCGCGATGTCCCCGGGGACCGGCTTGCGCTCTTCCTTCGACCGGTCGCGGCCCCGTCCGCGCGCCGGTGCGTGTTCCTCCGCGTGGAAGGAGCGGCGGGCGCTCGGGTTCTCCTGCTGCTCGGTCGCGTCCACGTCCGGGGACCAGCCGTGGTGCTCGGAGCCCTTGTGACGGCTGGGTCCATGGTCACCCGACGGTGTGGACGACCCCTGCTCCTTGGCCATGCGCCGACCTGCCTGTCCGCTGTCGTGGGAGGGCACGCTGCTCGGTGCCCCGAACAGTGAAAGTCTCCCACTTCGATGGATGACCGGCATGTCCGTAATCCTCCGCATCTCCCGGTGTGGGCGTTCCGCCGCCTGCCAGGTGGCCGGAACCACCACTCTTGCGGGTGACGAACGGGATTCGTGTCGACGCGCGCGGGCCGGAATGTCCAACCATCTCAGGCAGCCGACCGCCTCACCGCCCACGGCCGCAGCCCCGGGAAGGCCCTCCATGCGCATCCTGCTCATCGCCAGCGCCTACAACAGCCTCACCCAGCGCGCGCACGCCGAGCTGCGCGATCGCGCGCACAGCGTCGCCGTCGAGGTGACCCGTACCGGGGACGACGTACGGGCCGCCGTCGACCGGCACGGGCCCGAGCTGGTCGTGGCCCCCATGCTGAGGACCGTCGTGCCGCGTGAGGTGTGGACCGCCCGGCCCTGCCTGATCGTGCATCCGGGACCGGTCGGCGACCGTGGGCCGTCGTCGCTGGACTGGGCGCTCCAGGAGGGTGCCGAGCGGTGGGGCGTCACCGTGCTCCAGGCCGAGGAGGAGATGGACGCCGGGCCGGTGTGGGCGACGGCGGACTTCGCGGTGCCGCCCGTCGGCAAGAGCGACCTGTACCGCAACGAGCTGGCCGACGCGGCGCTCGGCGCGGTGCTCACGGCCGTCGAACGCTTCGCGTCCGGCGGGTTCTCCCCCGCCGACCAGCGCACCCTGCCGAGCGCGCCGGGCGCCCGCGTCCGGCCGCCGATGCGCCAGGCGACCCGCAGGATCGCCTGGGTCGAGGACACCACCGAGACGGTCCTGCGGAAGCTGCGCGCCGCCGACTCCCAGCCCGGTGTCCTCGACGAGCTGCTCGGCGCGGAATGGTTCCTGCACGGCGGCCGGCCCGAGCACCGGCTGCACGGCCGCCCCGGCGAACTGCTGGCCACCCGGGCGGGCGCCGTCTGCCGGGCCACGACCGACGGCGCGGTGTGGATCCCCGAGCTGCGGGCCCGTACCGGGCCGGGCGAACCCCGGGCCTGCAAGCTGCCCGCCACCCTCGCGCTCGGCGAGCTGCTGCCCCCGCTGCCGGAGGTGAGCGCGCCCGCGCTGCCCGCCGCGGACGACGGCCACTGGTCGGACATCCGGTACGAGGAGGCCGGGCCGGTGGGCGTGCTGTCGTTCTCGTTCCCGGGCGGGGCGATGTCCACCGACCACTGCCGGCGTCTGCTGCGCGCCTGGCGAGCGGCCTGCGAGCGGCCCACCGAGGTGCTGGTGCTGGGCGGCGCCCGGGACTTCTTCTCCAACGGGATCCACCTCGGCGTCATCGAGGCCGCCGCCGACCCGGCAGCGGAGTCCTGGGCCAACATCGACGCCATGGACGATCTCGTGGAGGCCGTCCTGACCACCACCGACCGGCTGGTGGCCGCCGCGGTCGGCGGCAACGCGGCGGCCGGCGGCGTGATGCTGGCGCTGGCCGCGGACGAGGTGTGGTGCCGGGCGGGCTCGGTGCTCAACCCGCACTACCGCCGGATGGGGCTGTACGGCTCGGAGTACTGGACGTACACCCTGCCGCGCCGGGTCGGCGCCGCCGCCGCCGAACGGCTCACCCGGGAGGCGCTGCCGGTCAGCGCCACCCGGGCCCGGGACCTCGGCCTGGTCGACCGGGTCGTCGAGTGCGCGCCGGCCCGTTTCACCGCCGAGGTCACCCGGCTGGCGGAACGGTGGGTGGCCTCGCCGGGAGCGCGGGCGCGCCTCGCGGCGAAGAAGGCGGAGAGCGAGCGGCGGCAGGCCGTCACACCACTGGCGGCGGTCCGCGAGCGGGAACTGGAGCGGATGCGAAAGATCTTCCATGACCCCGAAGCGGCTTATCACGCGCTGCGCCGGGCCTTCGTCCGCAAGGAGACGGCACCGGACGGGGCCCTCGCCACGTATGCGCGCACGGCCGAGGTGACCGACTCTTAGCAGGATCGAACGGGCCGATTCATCCGGCTCTGCCGCATTCCTCCCCGGGAGGCACAGATGAACGCAGCATCCCCGGCCACGCGCGAGGAGCCGGACGCCTCCGGCGCGCTCGGCACGGACGAGAAGCCGATCCACATCCTCTGGATCAACGCGGGACTGAGTTGCGACGGCGACTCGGTCGCCCTGACGGCCGCGATGCAGCCCAGCATCGAGGAGATCGCCCTCGGCGGTCTGCCCGGGCTGCCGAAGATCGCCGTGCACTGGCCGCTGATCGATTTCGAGTGCGGGCCGGTCGGTGGCGCGGACACGTTCATCGAGTGGTTCTTCAAGGGCGAGCGCGGCGAGATCGACCCGTTCGTCCTGGTGGTCGAGGGGTCCATCCCCAACGAGGCGATCAAGCAGGAGGGGTACTGGTGCGGCTTCGGCGACAACCCGGAGACCGGCCAGCCCATCACCACCAGCGAGTGGATCGACCGGCTCGCGCCGAAGGCCCTCGCGGTGGTCGCCATCGGCACCTGCGCCACCTACGGCGGCATCCACGCCATGGCGGGCAATCCGACCGGCGCCATGGGCGTGCCCGACTACCTGGGCTGGGACTGGAAGTCCGAGGCCGGGATCCCGATCGTGTGTGTGCCGGGCTGTCCCATCCAGCCGGACAACTTCGCCGAGACCCTCACCTACCTGCTCTACCAGGCCGCCGGCTCCGCTCCGATGATCCCGCTGGACGACAAGCTGCGCCCGACCTGGCTGTTCGGGGCGACCGTGCACGAGGGCTGCGACCGGGCCGGCTACTACGAGCAGGGCCAGTTCGCCACGGAGTACGACTCCCCCAAGTGCCTGGTGAAGCTGGGCTGCTGGGGGCCGGTGGTGAAGTGCAACGTGCCCAAGCGCGGCTGGATGAACGGCATCGGCGGCTGCCCGAACGTGGGCGGCATCTGCATCGCCTGCACGATGCCCGGCTTCCCCGACAAGTTCATGCCGTTCATGGACGAGCCGCCCGGCGGCAAGCTCTCCAGCACCGCCAGCGGTGCGTACGGCGCGGTGATCCGCAGACTGCGCACCATCACGGCGAAGACCGTGGACAAGGAGCCCAGGTGGCGGCACACCGGCCGGGAGATCACCACCGGCTACCGGCCGCCCTGGTGACGGCTTCTGCTCCGTGACCTTCCCTCCCCCCGCTCGCAGACCTCGACCGACCGAAGGGCAGCACAGACACGATGGCGACCTCGACGACGACCGGTGACGGCACCGGCCTGGTGGAGATGGCGTGGGACCCGATCACCCGGATCGTGGGCAGCCTCGGCATCCACACGAAGATCGACTTCAAGCAGAAGCGGGTCGCCGAGTGCTACAGCACCTCGTCGGTCTTCCGCGGCTACAGCGTCTTCATGCGCGGCAAGGACCCGCGCGACGCGCACTTCATCACCAGCCGCATCTGCGGCATCTGCGGCGACAACCACGCCACCTGCTCGGTGTACGCGCAGAACATGGCGTACGGCGTGAAGCCGCCGCACCTCGCCGAGTGGATCATCAACCTCGGCGAGTCCGCGGAGTACATGTTCGACCACAACATCTTCCAGGAGAACCTGGTCGGGGTCGACTACTGCGAGAAGATGGTCCGCGAGACCAACCCGGGGGTCCTCGAACTCGCCGAGCGCACCGAGGCACCGCACGCCGCCGAGCACGGCTACCGCACCATCGCCGACATCATGCGCTCGCTCAACCCGCTGGAGGGCGAGTTCTACCGGGAGGCGCTCCAGGTCAGCCGGTACACGCGCGAGATGTTCTGTCTCATGGAGGGGCGCCATGTGCACCCCTCCACCCTGTACCCGGGCGGCGTCGGCACCATCGGCTCCGTCCAGCTCTTCACGGACTACATGTCCCGCCTGATGCGCTACGTGGAGTTCATGAAGCGGGTCGTGCCGCTCCACGACGACCTGTTCGACTTCTTCTACGAGGCGCTGCCCGGCTACGAGGAGGTCGGCCGCCGGCGGGTGCTGCTCGGCTGCTGGGGCGCGCTCAACGACCCCGAGTACTGCGACTTCACGTACGCCAACATGACGGACTGGGGCCGGCGGATGTTCGTCACGCCGGGCGTCATCGTGGACGGCAAGCTGGTCACCAACGACCTCACCGAGATCAACCTCGGCATCCGCGTCCTGCTGGGCAGCTCGTACTACGAGGACTGGGAGGGCCAGGAGCAGTTCGTCACCCACGACCCGCTCGGCAACCCGGTCGACCCGCGCCACCCGTGGAACCAGCACACCATCCCGGCGCCGCAGAAGCGGAACTTCGACGACAAGTACAGCTGGGTCATGTCGCCGCGCTGGTTCGACGGCAAGGACCACCTGGCGCTCGACACCGGCGGCGGCCCCATCGCGCGGCTGTGGTCCACCGCGCTGTCGGGGCTGGTCGACATCGGCTACGTCAAGGCGACCGGGCACAGCGTCGTCATCAACCTGCCGCGCACGCTCACCAAGCCGGAGACCACCTTCGAGTGGAAGATCCCGCGGTGGAGCAACGCGCTGGAGCGCAACCGCGCCCGCACCTACTTCCAGGCGTACGCCGCCGCCGTGGCGCTGCACTGCGCGGAGAAGGGCCTCGCGGAGGTGCGCGCCGGACGGACCCAGACCTGGGAGAAGTTCGAGGTGCCGGACGAGTCGATCGGCGTCGGCTTCACCGAGGCGGTGCGCGGTGTCCTCTCGCACCACCTGGTCATCCGCGACGGCAAGATCGCCAACTACCACCCGTACCCGCCGACCCCGTGGAACGCCTCCACCCGTGACACCTACGGCACCCCCGGACCGTACGAGGACGCCGTGCAGAACACCCCGATCTTCGAGGAGAACCCCCCGGAGAACTTCAAGGGCATCGACATCATGCGCGCCGTGCGCAGCTTCGACCCGTGCCTGCCGTGCGGTGTGCACATGTACGTCGGCGGCGGCAAGACGGTGAAGAGCATGCACGTGCCCACCGGCCTGAGCGGTCTGGCCGGATGAGCGGCGCGCACGGCACGGTGACCGCCCAGGCGGCGGGACGGCGGGTCGAGGAGGTCCTCGACCGGCTGGCCGCCTCCGGGGACCGCGCGGCCTGCGAGGCCGCCGAGGAACTGGTCCGGGTGCTCATGGAGTTCTACGGCGCCTCCTTCGCCCGGGTCCTGGAGCTGCTGAACCGCGAGCCGGGCGCCCCGGCCGCCCGGGTGCGGACGGCGCTGCTCGGCGACGAGCTGGTGGCGAGCCTGCTGGTGCTGCACGGGCTGCACCCGGACGACGTGACCATGCGCATCGACCGGGCCCTGGACGGCGTGCCGTATCTCGTGGAGCGCGCCGGTTTCGACCCCGCGTCCGGCGAGCTGCGGCTGCGGATGACCGGCTCGTCCGGCTGCGGCTGCGGCAGCACCCGCGAGGCCGTCGAGGAGGCGGCGCGCGAGACGCTGGCCGGCCTCGCGCCGGAGGTGACGGCGGTGGTGCTGGAGGCGGGCACGGCACGTGAACCGGCCCTGCTCCAGATCGGCGCGGGCCCGCCGGCCGGCACCGGGTCGAACGGCCGCCCGCCGGCCACCACGGCCTCGTGACGGCCGCGCACCACGGCGCCGTCGGCCCCGCGGGCCCCGGCGTCCTTCCGACGCGCCCGGCCGGGCCGCGGCGCACCGGACTGCTGCGGTTCGCCGCGCCGCGCCCGCCGCGTGAGGAGCGCTGCGAGCTGTGCGGGGCGAGGCTCGCCGACGAGCGGCACCGGCATCTCGTCGACACCGAGAAGCGTGCGCTGGCCTGCGCCTGCGATCCGTGCGCCCAGCTGCTGGACCGCTCGGGCGGACCGGCCGGCCGCTTCCGGACGGTTCCCGGGCGCTGTCTGAGCGACCCGGCGCACCGCCTCGACGAACAGGCGTGGGAGCGGCTGGCCATCCCGGTCGGCGTCGCCTTCTTCTTCCGCAACTCCGCCCTGGACCGGCTGGTCGCGCTCTACCCGAGCCCGGCCGGGGCGACCGAGAGCGAACTGGAGCCGGACGCCTGGCAGTCGGTGCTGGGCGGCTCCCCGCTCTCCGGCCTCCTCGAACCGGACGTGGAGGCGCTGCTGCTGCGCCGCCACGAGGGCACCGTGGAGCTGTATCTGGTGCCCGTCGACCTCTGCTACGAGCTGGTGGGCCGGATGCGGCTGCGCTGGCAGGGCTTCGACGGCGGCGCGGAGGCGCGGGCCGACCTGGACGCCTTCTTCACACGGGTCCGCGGCCTCGCCCGCGACGTCCGAGGGCCCGAGGGGAGCCGGGCATGACGGACGCGACGGCCGTGACGGCCATGACACAGTTCTCCTTCACCTGCACCGGGGTGCGCGCCGACCCGTACGCCGCCGGGCCCACGCTGGTCTTCCGGCTGCGGGCCACCGCGTCGCCTGAAACCCGTGTGCACGCGCTCGCGCTGCGCTGCCAGATCCGTATCGAACCGGCCCGCCGGGGCTACGCCGACTCCGAGGCCGAGGGGCTGACGGACCTGTTCGGGGAGCGGTCCCGCTGGGGCAGCAGCCTCCACCCCGTGCAGTTCGCGCAGGTGGCGGTGATGGTGCGGAGCTTCACCGGCGAGACGGAGTTCGACCTGCCGGTGCCCTGCACCTACGACCTGGACATCGCCTCCTCCCGCTACTTCCACGCCCTTCAGGAGGGCGAGGTGCCACTGCTCCTGCTGTTCTCCGGCACCGCCTTCACCGGCGCGGGCGGCTTCCACGTGGAGCCGATCCCCTGGGACCGGGAGGCCGCGTTCCGGATGCCGGTGAAGACCTGGCAGGAGATGGTCGAGCAGCACTTCCCCGGCTCCGGCTGGCTGCGGCTGCCCCGGGACACCATGGACGCGCTGCTCGCCCTCCGGTCACGGCACGCGCTGCCGTCCTGGCAGGCGACCGTCGAACATCTGCTGGCCGCGGCCGGGGAGAGGACACCGTGACCACGACGCCCACCACGACGTTCAGCCCCGCGGTCGAGGCCCGGCTGGACGTGGCCCGGCAGGTCGCCGACGCCGTGCTGTTCGAGGGGTACGTGCTCTATCCGTACCGCGCGTCGGCCGCGAAGAACCGGCTGCGCTGGCAGTTCGGGGTGCTCGTGCCCCCGTCGTGGACGGCGACCGCCGAGGAGCACGACTTCCAGCACACCGAACTGCTGATGGAACCGCGGCGCGGGGCGGTGCTCGCCGTCGAGGTGCGGTTCCTGCACGCCCAGCGGCGCACGGTGCAGCGGGCGCTGCCGGACGGCGGGTTCGAGACCGTGCCGGAGCTGCGTCTGGAGGACCGGGTGGTGGTGGCCTGGGACGAGGGCCACGAGGAGCGGGTCCGGCTCGCGGTGCCGGTGACGGAGCTGGCGGGCGCGGGCGTCGAGGTGCCCTTCACCCGGCCGGCCGGCGAGGACACCGAGCCGGTCACGGAGGCCGACGGGCGGGTCGTGGGACGGCTGGTGCGGCGCCGTGCGGAGATCAGCGGCTCGGTGCGGCTGTCGGCGAGCGAACTGGACGGCCCGTACGCCACGCGGCGTCTGAGCGTGGTGGTGGAGAACACCAGCGGCTGGCTGCCCGCGGAGCGCGCCGAACGCGACGCCGCGCTCCCCCACTCCCTGATCGCCACGCACACGCTGCTGTGCCTGGACTCCGGCGGGTTCCTGTCGCTGACGGACCCGCCCGAGTGGGCCAAGGGCTCGGCCGCCGCCTGCCGCAATCTGCACACCTGGCCGGTGCTGGCGGGCGAACCCGGCTCCCGCGACCTGGTGCTGTCCTCACCGATCATCCTGGAGGACCACCCGGCCATCGCGCCCGAGAGCCCCGGCGCCCTGTACGACGCCACGGAGATCGACGAGATCCTGGCGCTGCGCACCGCCGCGCTCACCGACGAGGAGAAGCGAGAGGCCCGCGGCACCGACGACCGGGCCGCCGCGGTGATCGAGCTGGCCGACTCGATGCCGGCGGAGGTCCTGGAACGCCTGCACGGCGCGGTGCGCGGCCTCCGCGAGATCACGGCCCCGGGCCCGGCCGCACCGCGGCCCTCCGCGGCCGAGGCGGTACCGGTCTTCCGTGAGCCGACGCCGGCGGCCGAGATGGGCACCACGCCGGGCGGCCCGCTCACCGCGACACCCGCCGGACCCAACGCGACCGCCGCCACGGCCGCCACGGCCGACCGGGCCGCCACGGCTCCCGGCACCTTCGGCGCGGGCGCCATGGTGATCAGCCGCGACGCCGCCCCCGGCGACGGGGACAGCGGGATCGGCGGGATCGGCGGGGCCGCTGTGCCCGACGCCGAGTCCGACGGCGAGTCCGGTGCCGGGGCCACGGTGACCGGCCGCGGCAGCGCCGGCGCCGCGTTCACCGCCGGAGGCGCACCGGGCGGACCGGGCGCACCGGGCGACGCGGACGCCGGTGGATTCGGGCCCGACGGGCCGCTTCGGCCGGAGGTTCCCTGGTGGGACCCCGGAGCGGACCGGTCGGTGGATCCGGGGACCGACCATGTGTTGGTCGACGGGCGGCCGGTACGGGCGGGCAGCCGGGTGGTGCTGCGGCCCGGCCTGCGGCGCACCGACGCCCAGGACCTGTTCCTGGAGGGGCGGCGGGCACTGGTGGAGGCGGTGCTGCACGACGTCGACGGCGGCGTGCACATCGCGGTCACCGTCGACGACGACCCGGGCGCCGACATCCGCCGGGAGCAGGGCCGCTACCTCTACTTCCAGCCCGACGAGGTCAGCGTCGCGGACGCCGAGGAGGACGTATGAGCGCCGAGACCGCCCACCGCCCGCGCACCCTGGTCGCCGGGTGCGGCAACGTCTTCCTCGGCGACGACGGCTTCGGCGTGGAGGCCGCACGCGTCCTGGCCGGGCAGGAGCTGCCGGAGGGCGTCGAGGTCGCCGACATCGGCATCCGCGGTGTGCACCTGGCGTACCAGCTGCTCGACGGCTACGACACGCTGGTGCTGCTGGACGCGACGGCGCGGGGCGGACCGCCGGGCACGGTGTATCTGATCGACGCCTCGGACGCCGGCGGCGAGGGCCGCGCGGACGGGGTCGCGCTGGACGGTCACCGGATGTCCCCGGACGCCGTACTGGCCCTGCTGGACACCCTGTGCGCGGGCACCGGGGCCCGGCCGCCGCGGCGCACACTGGTGGTGGGCTGCGAGCCCGCCACCGTCGAGGAAGGCATCGGCCTCAGTCCGCGGGTGGCCGCCGCGGTGCCGGAGGCGGTGCGCATGGTCGGCGAGCTGGTCCGCGACGAGGCCGTCATCCGGTGAGCGTCCGCACCGGGCCGCTCTCACATCGAACACCGTTCTGGGAGACCACCATGAACAAGCGCTTCATCGGCGGCGCCGCCGCCACCGTCACCGCCACCGCACTGGCGGCCGTCGTCGCCAACATCTGGCCCGACGTCCGGCGTTACCTGCGGATCCGCAAGATGTGACGCCCGCCGGAGCGGCGTGCACCGATCGGGTTGTCCGTCCGCGCCGGCGCGGCGTGCCGGTCGGTGCGCCCACCCGGCCCCGCCTTCAATGGGCGGCGGCACGAGACACCCCGGCCCGAGGACGGAGCGGCGATGCACGAGATGTCCGTCGCCCTGTCGGTCGTGGACCAGGTCGAGCAGGCGGCACGCTCCCGGGGCGCGCGCGGTGTGCGCCAGGTGCGGGTCGACATCGGTGAACTCGCCGGGGTGGTGGCCGACTCGCTCGCCTTCTGCTTCGAACTCGCCTGCGCCGGAACGCTGCTGGAGGGTGCCGAACTCGTCACCCGGTCCGTGCCCGGCAGGGCGAGCTGCGCGCCGTGCGGCCGGGACTGGGAGACGGGGATGCCTCCCGATCTGATCTGCGCGGGCTGCGGCGCGGGCGCCGGTGAGCTGGTCGCGGGCCGTGAGCTGAGGATCACCGAAGTGCGCTGGGCCGCGGAGTCCGCCGCGGCCGGCCCCACCCCCGCAACGCGTACCGAGGAGTTGTGACGATGTGCCGCACAGTCGACCTCCGGCAGGCCGTGCTCGCCAAGAACTCGATGGCGGCAGGCATCCTGCGCACCGAACTGACCGCCCGGGGCACGACGGTGGTCAATCTGCTGTCGAGCCCCGGCAGCGGCAAGACGGCGCTGCTGGAGCGTGAGCTGCGGCTCGCCCGGGAGCGCGGGATCGCGGCGGCGGCGCTCACCGCGGACCTGGCCACGGAGAACGACGCCACCCGGCTGGCCCGGTCGGGCGTGCCGGTGAAACAGGTGCTGACCGACGGGCTGTGCCATCTGGAGGCGGACATGCTCGCCGGGCATCTGCACGACTGGCTGCCCGAGGACACCCGTCTGCTGTTCGTGGAGAACGTGGGCAATCTGGTCTGCCCGGCCTCCTACGACCTGGGCGAGTCGCTGCGGGTGGTGCTGGCCTCGGTGACGGAGGGCGAGGACAAGCCGCTGAAGTACCCGACCGCGTTCGGTCTCGCTCAGCTGGTGATCGTCACCAAGTCGGATCTGGCCGGTCCGGCGGAGTTCGACGAGGCCGCCTTCCGCGCCCATGTGCAGCGGGTCAATCCGGGGGTCGACGTGGTGCTCTCCTCGGTGCGCACCGGTGAGGGCGCCGGGGTGCTGGTCGACCGGGCGCTGGCGGCGGCCGAGGGTGACGCCGTGCACGCGCCGGTGATGGCCCGGGCCGAGGCGTGAGCACCGCCCCGGACGTCGAGGCCCCACCTCCGGACGCCGGGCCGGCACCGGCGCGCGCCCGGCTCGTCGTCCGCGGGGTGGTGCAGGGTGTGGGGTTCCGGCCGTTCGTGTACGGGCTGGCCACCGGGCTGCGGCTCGCCGGGCATGTGACGAACACCGGTGACGGTGTGGTGGCGGAGGTCGAGGGCCCGCCCGAGGACGTCGACCGGTTCCGTGCGCGGCTCGCCGCCGAGGCGCCGCCGCTCGCGGTGGTGGAGTCGGTGGAGACGGCCGCGCTGCCGGTGCTCGGCGAGAGCGGCTTTCGGATCGTCCCGTCCCTGGCCGGCGGGCCAGTCCGGACGCTGGTGGCCCCGGACACCGCCACCTGTGCCGACTGTCTGGCCGAGCTGGCCGATCCCGCCGACCGGCGCCACCGGCACCCGTTCATCGCGTGCACGCACTGCGGCCCGCGCTTCACCATCGTCACCGGGCTGCCGTACGACCGTGAGCACACCACGATGGCGGGCTTCGCGCTGTGCGCCGACTGCGAGCGCGAGTACCACGACCCCGCCGACCGGCGGTTCCACGCGCAGCCCGTGGCCTGTCCGGCGTGCGGTCCGCGGCTGCGGCTGGTGGCCGCCGACGGCGGCGTGGAGCACGGCGACCCGGTGGGCGCGGCGCGGTCGCTGCTGGCCTCGGGCGCGATCGTCGCGGTCAAGGGCCTCGGCGGCTATCACCTCGCCTGCGACGCGACCCGCCCGGAGGCGGTGGCCGAGCTGCGCCGCCGCAAGGCGCGGGGCGACAAGCCGTTCGCGCTGATGGCCCGGGACGTCGCGGACGTGGAGCACCTGGCGCACGTCGGCCCGGTCGAGCGGGAGCTGCTGACCGGGCGGGTGCGTCCGGTGGTGCTGTTGCGCCGGCGCCTCGGCGTCCGGCCCGCTCCCGGTGTCCCGCTGCCCGCCGACGCGGTCGCGCCGGGCAGCCCCGATCTCGGGGTCGTGCTGCCGTACACGCCGGTGCATCATCTGCTGCTCGACGGCGCGGGGGCCGGGCCCCGGCTGCTGGTGATGACGAGCGGGAACCTCTCCGGGGAGCCGATCGTCACGGACGACGACGAGGCCCTGGAGCGGCTGGCCGGCCTGGCGGACGCCTGGCTCACCCACGACCGGCCGATCCACGTGCCCTGCGACGACTCCGTGGTGCGGGTCTGCGACGGTGAGCCGCTGGTGCTGCGCCGCTCGCGCGGCCACGCACCGCTCCCGGTGACGCTGCCGGTGGCGGTCCGGCCCGCGCTCGCGGTCGGCGGCGACCTGAAGAACGCCTTCTGTCTCGGCGACGGCGCCAAGGCGTGGCTGTCCGCGCACGTCGGGGACATGGACGACCTGGCCACCCAGGAGGCGTTCGGCCGTGCCGAGCGGCAGCTGGAGTCGGTCACCGGTGTCCGTCCGCGGCTGCTGGCCGCCGACCGGCACCCGGCCTACCGGTCGGCCGCGTGGGCACGGCGGCACGCCGACGGCCGGCCCGTGGTGCCGGTGCAGCACCATCACGCGCATGTCGCCGCCGCCCTGGCCGAGCACGGGGTGCCGGCGGGCACCCGGGTGATCGGGGTCGCCTTCGACGGCACCGGGCACGGCGACGACGGCGCCGTGTGGGGCGGTGAGTTCCTGCTCGCCGACTACGCCGGGTACCGGCGCTTCGCCCATGTGGCCTACGCCGCGCTGCCCGGCGGGGACGCCGCGGTGCGGCGCCCGTACCGGATGGCGCTCGCGCACCTGCACGCGGCGGGGATCGACGCCGGCCCTGACCTGCCGTGCACCGCCGCCTGCCCGCCCGCCGAGCTGCCGGTGCTGCGGGCGCAGCTGGAGCGCGGTCTGCACTGCGCGCCGACGTCCAGCATGGGCCGGCTCTTCGACGCGGTGTCGTCGCTGGCGGGCGTCTGCCACCACGCCGGGTACGAGGCGCAGGCGGCGATCGAGCTGGAGGCGGCGGCGGTGTCCGCGGGCGAGGTGCCCGAGGACCCGCGCTACGCCTTCCGGCTGGCCCCGGCCACCGGGCCGGGCGCCGGGCCGCTCGTCGCGGAGCCGGGGCCGCTGCTGGCCGCGGTGGTGGCGGACGTACGGCTCGGGGTGCCGGCGCCGGTGATCGCGGCGCGTTTCCATCTCGCCGTCGCGCGGCTGGTGCGGGCGGTGTGCGCGGCGGCCCGCGAGGCGTCGGGGCTGGGGACGGTGGCGCTGACCGGCGGTGTGTTCGCCAATGTGCTGCTCTCCTCGGCCTGTGCCCGCGGTCTGCGCGCGGACGGCTTCACCGTGCTCCGCCATCGCGACATCCCTCCCAACGACGGCGGGCTGGCCCTCGGCCAGCTCGTCGTCGCCGCCCGCGCGACGCCCGGCGACGGGTGACGGGCGCGGGCCCGCCGCACGACCAGTGAGGAGACACACATGTGCCTGGCGGTACCCGGCAGAGTGCTGGGCGTCGAGGACCGGGACGGCACCCGGATGGCCACCGTCGACTTCGGCGGGGTGATCAAGGAGGTGTGCCTGGAGTACCTGCCCGACCTGAAGGTCGGCGAGTACGCCATCGTCCATGTCGGATTCGCCCTCCAGCGGCTCGACGAGGAGTCGGCCCGCAGAACCCTGGAGCTGTTCGAGAACCTCGGGATGCTCCAGGAGGAGTTCGGCGATCCGTGGGAGCAGGCCGCGCACGCGGAGGACGGCGACGGCGACCTCGCCGGGGAGGTGCGGCGGTGAGGTACATCGACGAGTTCCAGGACCCGGAGCTGGCGGCGCGGCTGCTCGACGACATCAGGGCGACGGTGACCAGGCCGTGGGCGCTGATGGAGGTGTGCGGCGGCCAGACGCACACGATCATCCGGCACGGCATCGACCCGCTGCTGCCCGACGAGGTCGAGCTGATCCACGGTCCGGGCTGCCCGGTCTGCGTGACCCCGCTGGAGGTGATCGACAAGGCGCTGGAGATCGCCTCGCGGCCGGGCGTGATCTTCTGCTCCTTCGGCGACATGCTGCGGGTGCCGGGCACCGGCCGGGACCTGTTCCAGGTCCGCAGCGAGGGCGGTGACGTGCGGGTGGTGTACTCGCCGCTGGACGCGCTGCGGATCGCCGAGCGGCATCCGGACCGGGAGGTGGTGTTCTTCGGCATCGGCTTCGAGACGACGGCGCCGCCGAACGCCATGACCGTCCATCAGGCCCGCAAGCTGGGCATCCGCAACTTCAGCCTGCTGGTCTCCCATGTCCGGGTGCCGCCCGCGATCGAGGCGATCATGCAGTCGCCGGACTGCCGGGTGCAGGGCTTCCTGGCGGCGGGACATGTGTGCAGCGTGATGGGGACCGAGGAGTATCCGGCGCTCGCCGAGCGGTTCCGGGTGCCGATCGTGGTGACCGGGTTCGAGCCGCTGGACATCCTGGAGGGCGTCCGGCGTACGGTCCGCCAGCTGGAGCGGGGCGAGCACACCGTCGACAACGCCTACCCGCGTGCCGTGCGGCCCGAGGGCAACCCGGCGGCGCGGGCCATGCTGGACGACGTCTTCGAGGTCACCGACCGCGCCTGGCGGGGCATCGGGGTCATCCCGGACAGCGGCTGGCGGCTGTCCGCCCGCTACCGCGACCACGACGCGGAGCACCGCTTCCAGGTCGGGGACATCACCACCCGGGAACCGGCCGAGTGCCGCAGCGGCGAGGTGCTGCAGGGGCTGCTCAAGCCGCACGAGTGCGAGGCGTTCGGCACCACGTGCACCCCGCGGACGCCGCTCGGCGCGACGATGGTCTCCAGCGAGGGCGCCTGCGCCGCGTACTACCTCTACCGGCGGCTGGAGCTGCCGGCCCGCCCGGCGGCAGCCATGCCGGCCCCGGCGCCGACCACGCCCGCCCCGACCCCGCAGGAGAGCTCCGTTGTCTGACACCACCGCAGCGCCGGACATGCTCTCCTGGACCTGCCCCGCTCCGCTGCGCGACCGGCCGCGCGTGGTGATGGGCCACGGCGGGGGCGGCGCGCTCTCCGCCGAGCTGGTCGAGCAGCTCCTGCTGCCGGCCCTCGCCGGGGGGACGACCGCCGCGCTCACCGACTCGGCGGTGGTCGAGCTCGGGGGCGCGCGGCTGGCGTTCTCCACCGACTCCTTCGTGGTCCGGCCGCTGTTCTTCCCCGGCGGCAGCATCGGTGACCTCGCCGTCAACGGCACGGTCAACGATCTCGCGATGAGCGGCGCCCGCGCGGCGTTCCTGTCGTGCGGGCTGATCCTGGAGGAGGGCGTCGAGATCGAGACGGTCGGCCGGGTCGCCGAGGCGCTCGGCGCGGCGGCCCGCGCCGCCGGGGTGCGGGTGGTGACCGGTGACACCAAGGTGGTGGAGGCCGGGCACGGGGACGGCGTCTACATCAACACCGCGGGTGTCGGTCTGGTGCCGGACGGTGTCGACCTGCGCCCGGAGCGGGTGGTGCCCGGGGACGTGGTGCTGGTCAGCGGGGCGATCGGCATGCACGGTGTGGCCATCCTGAGCGAGCGCGAGAACCTGCGCTTCGAGGCCGACGTGGAAAGCGACTGCGCTCCGCTCACCGGGCTCGTGGAGGCGATGCTGGCGGTCACCCGGGAGCTGCGGGTGCTGCGCGATCCGACGCGCGGCGGGCTGGCCGCCTCGCTGAACGAGATCGCGGCGGGGTCCGGGTGCGGGGTCGTCGTCCAGGAGCGTGCCGTGCCGGTGCCGCCGCCGGTGGCCGGGGCCTGCGCGATGCTGGGCCTGGACCCGATGTACGTGGCGAACGAGGGCAAGCTGGTGGCCTTCGTGCCCCGGGAGCACGCCGACGCGGTGCTGGCCGCGCTGCGGGCGCATCCGCTGGGCGCCGAGGCGGCGATCGTCGGCGAGGTGGTCGCGGAGCACCCCGGCATGGTCGTCGCGCGGACCGGGCTCGGCGGTACGCGGGTGGTGGACATGCCGCTCGGGGAGCAGCTGCCGCGGATCTGCTGAGCGCCTCGGTCAGTCGTCCGGACCGCGCCGGCCGGGGCGGGTGTCCAGGGTCCAGGTGTGGGTGCAGCCCGGGCACTGGAGGTGGACGCGGGCGCCCTGGCTGGAGATGAGGTAGCGCCAGTGCGCCGGGCAGTTGCGCCCCTCGGCGCAGGTCGCGCAGGAGCGGGCGTCGTCGCAGCCGGGGCAGGGGACCCAGGCGCGGCGCGCCCGGTCCGCCTGGGGATCAATCGGCAGGCGCATCGTGGGTGTCCCGTCCCCGGTCCGGCAGCACGCCGGCCGCCACGAGCATGGCGTACGTCCGTTCCTGCTCCGCGTCGAGTCCGGAGTAGAGCAGGTCCCAGGCGGCCTCCTCGGAGCGGAGCGCGGCCACGGGATCCCAGTCGGGGCCGAGCGCCGCCAGCACCTCGGCGCGCCGCCGGGCCTCCTCCAGGGTCAGGTCGAGCGTGAAGGGCACATGGCCGGGATCGGGGCTGACTGGCATGGGGGGCGCTTTCGCGGGGGGACGTCGGGCTCCTGCCATCCCTACCAGAGCGGTGCGAGGCACCGGAAGGCGATGTGACCGACGCCATGACACGGCCGAGGGGCCGCTTCGGATCTCTCCGAAGCGGCCCCTCGACAGGTGCTTTCCGCAAGTCGGGACGACAGGATTTGAACCTGCGACCCCTTGACCCCCAGTCAAGTGCGCTACCAAGCTGCGCCACGTCCCGGCGGACGACACGCGGTTCACCGCGTGATCATGCAGGTCAACTCTACCCCATCGACCGGGGGCGTCCGCCGCACCGGACGCCCCCTCCCCCTCCCCCTCCTCCGGGCGGGCCGCGATCGCGCTAGGCGGCGTCCGGAAGCTCGACCCCCAGCTGCCCGGCGCGTTCGGCCAGGTCCCGCCACAGCTTCGGGGCCACGGGGATGCCCTGCGCGGACCGGCCGGCGGCCACCGCGGCGCTGCGTTCGCCGGGGTAGTGCACTCCGCCCGCGCCCTCCGCCGCGGGCAGGCCCTTGAGGGTGGTCAGGGTCGAGTCGACCGCCGCGGTGAACGCCTCGGTGCCGCCGAAGGCAGCCGGGTCGAGGGCGATCAGCAGGGCGTTCTGGCGGTGCTTGCGGCCGGCCGGGTCGCCGGAGTGGAACGCGGCGAAGATCGGCGCGCCGACCAGCACGCTGGTGAGCAGTTCGAAAGCGAGTGACATGCCGGATCCCTTGGCGCCGCCGAGCGGGAGCGGCATCACCGCCTGCCGCGGGTCGGTGGTGGGAGTGCCGTCCTCGGTGGCCGCGGCGCCCTCGGGCAGCGAGGTGCCGCTCGCCCTGGCCTGCCGGATCCTGCCGAGGGCGATGGTGGCGGTGGCCATGTCGAGCAGCAGCGGGGCGTGGCTCGACGACTCGGGTGTGGGGACGGCGACGGCGAGCGGGCTGGTGGCGACGGCGGCGCCCTTGACGCCGGTGTAGCCCATGTTGGGCATGCCGGCCACGAACCCGAGGCCGACCAGTCCCTGTGCGGCGATCCGGGAGACGTAGTAGCCGATCGCGCCGGTGTGCACGGTGTGCCGTACGCCGACGGCGGCGATGCCGGTGGTGCGGGCCCGGCGGACCGCCTCGTCGGCGGCGGCGGTGAGGGCGACCGGGCCGGGTGCGCGGTCGGCGTCGAGGACGGCGGCGGCCGGGGCGCTGGACTCGATGGCGAGGGTCGGCCGGGCGTTGGCGACGCCCTTGGCCAGCAGGTCGAGGTAGGCGGGGACGCGGGCGATGCCGTGCGAGTCGACGCCGCGCAGCGCCGCCCAGACGAACACGTCGGCGGTGGTGCGGGCGTGTGCGGCGCTCAGGCCGCCCTTCTCCAGCAGGGCCGCGCTGAAGGCGCGCAGCTCCTCGGCGGGGACGAGGACCCTGCCCGGCTCGGGAGTCGGTGTGTCGGTCATGGTGGCGGGTGTCTCCTGGTTCAGCGGGTGACGAGCACGTCGACGACGGCGGTGGTGCCCTCGGCGACGGCCTTGAGCGCGCGCTCCAGGGCGGGCGTCAGGGCGTCGGGCGTGTCGACGGTCTCGGTGTGCATCCCGAACGGCTCGGCGAAGGCGGCGAGCCGGGGCAGCCGGTGCAGGTCGGTGCCGAGCCATTCGCCGGTCTCGGCGGCGGCGCCGTCCGGGTAGAAGCGGCGGTGGTTGAGGTTCATCGACTTGTAGACGCGGTTGTTGAACACCACGATCAGCAGCGGCAGACCGTAGGCCTCGGCGGCGTCGTACGAGGGGATGACCGGGTTGTAGGTGAAGGCGCCGTCGCCGATGGTGAGGACCACCGGGCGTTCGCGGGCGGCGAGTTTGACGCCGAGGGCGACCGCGATGCCCTGGCCGAGGCCGCCCTGGACGTAGAAGTAGGAGTCGGGGGTGTCGGTGCGGAGGTGCCGTTTGACGACGCGGCTGTGGGTGATGGTCTCGTCGACGACGATGCCGTCCCGGCCGGCGAGGAGGCGGCGCAGGGTGGCGGCGACGAGGACGGGGTCGACGCCGGCCGCCCGGGTCTCGGCGGCCCGGGTCTCGGCGGCCTCGATCGCCCGCTGTTCGCCCGCGTGCCGCTCCCGCTGGGCCGCGCGCCGGGCGGCGGCCGCCGTCGGGTCGAGGTCCTCGGCCCGCTTGGTGAGCTGGCGCAGGGTGTTGGCGACGTTGCCCTCCAGGTACACGTCGGCGAACAGGACCTGGTAGACGATGTGCGGGCGCTGCGGGACCTCGTCGATGACGACGACGGTCGCCCTGGAGGGGCGGCGGCTCGGCGGGTAGAAGGGTGCCCGGCAGTTGACGAGGAGGATGAGGTCCGCCTCGTCCATCCACGGGCCGATGTCGCTGCCGGCGTGCAGCGGGTGGGTGCGCGGGAAGTTGCCGCACACCGCGGAGTCGGGCTCGACGACCGGGATGCCCCAGGCCTCGGCGAAGGCGGTGAGGGCCTCGAAGCCGCCCGGCTCGCGGCCGGCCGTCTCGGTGACGATCACCGGGTTGGCGGCCTCGCGGATCAGCCGGGCGACCTGGTCGGCCTCCTCGGGCGAGCTGTGCGTGGAGCCTGGCGGCACGACGGGCTTGGCCTCGCGGCCGCCCCAGTCCTCGAGCAGGATCTCCAGCGGGATGTTGAGGTAGGCCGGTCCGGCGGGGGCGCGCCGGGACAGCTCCGCGGCGCGCGTGACCATGGTCGGCAGGGTGTGGACGCTCGCGGCCTCGTTGGACCACTTGGTGACGGGGGCCGCGATGCCGTGCGGGCCGCCCACGATGGACAGGTTGCGGTACCACTGGCCGCCCGGGTCCTTGCCGGGGCCGTCGCCGTAGGTGGCCGACTCCGAGGAGGTGACCACCATGGGGACGCCGGCCAGCAGGGCGCCGTGGACGGCCATGGAGCCCTGGAGCAGACCGGGGGCGGCGTGCAGCAGGACGCCCTGCGGGCGGCGGGTGACGAGGCCGTAGCCGGTGGCCATGCCGACGGCCACGGTCTCGTGCGTCAGGTCCAGGTACCGCGGGCAGGGCAGTCCGTCGCGGTGGTGGCGGGCCAGGGACTCCCACACCGGGGCCCATTCGGACCCCGACGAGCAGAAGAGGTAGTCGGCGCCGACGGCGTTGAAGGCGGATACGAGAGCGTCACCGCCGTCGGCGCCCGAGGTGTTCTGAGTGTCCGTCATCTCGGTTCTTCCTCAGCCCTCGATCGGCCAGTCCAGGACCTCGCTGATGCCACGGCCCATGATCCACTCCAGCTCCTCGGGAGTGAAGTCCCAGTGCTTGGTGAACTGTTCGATGGTGTCGGTGTAGGTGATGCCGTGGCCGAGCAGCCGGGTGATGTCGGTGCCGTAGAAGCAGCGCTGCGGGCCCATCCTGTCGACCATCTCGCGCACGTACTTCTCGATGTTCTTGTTCGGGAAGGGGTGCGTGGAGTAGCCGGGGAGCGCGGAGACCTTGACGTAGATGTTGGGGTGCACGGCGAGGTCGGCGGTCTCCTGGACCCAGTAGCCGATGGCGTCGTCGACGCAGCGGGCCATGATGCCCATGTGGTCGATGATGATCTTCAGGCCGGGGTGCTTGGCGGCGATCTGGCCCAGCTCGCGCTTCCAGATGGGCGCGTGGACCATGGTGGGGACGCCCAGCTCCTCGGCGACCGGCCAGTACCAGTCGTTGGTGCCGTCGATCATCCAGTTGCGGTCCTGCGGGCGGTGGAAGGTGAGGCGGGTGCCCTTGATGTGCGGGTTCTGGGCGAAGTCCTTGAGCATCGCGGTGCCCTCGACCGGGTCGTCCTGCGGGATGCGGGCCATGATCCCGAAGCGGTCCGGGTGGGCCTCGCAGGCCTCCAGGGAGTAGTCGATGCGGTTGCCCTCCCAGGACGGCGGCAGGATCAGCGCCCGGTTGACGCCGGCCTCGTCCATCAGCTCCAGGGCCTCCTCGTAGGAGAAGGGCTCCTCGCGGTGGCCGTTGAGGCGGATGCGCTCCCGCGCGCCGGGGACCCAGGGGCGGTCCGGGGTCTCTTCCTTCCAGAGGTGGATCTGGGTGTCGACGACGAACATGTGTCTGCTCTTTCTCTCGGTGCTGCGAAGGGCTGGTGCACGGGGTTCCGGCGTGCCGCGGAAGGAACGCTAGGCGTGCGGTGGGCCCTTGCTAAGGGCCAGGGATGCAAGCTGTTGTTGCGCGGAAGTGCCCTCTGGACAGGGCGTTCCGGGAGCCGCTCAGGAGTCGCCGAAGACGGCGTCGACGATGTGCTCGGCGATCGCCAGGCAGGCGGTCGCGGCCGGCGAGGGGGCGTTGCGCACGGCGGTGATCCGGTCCGCGCGATGGATGCGGAAGTCGTCGACGAGGGTGCCGTCGCGGTCCAGGGCCTGGGCGCGGACGCCCGCGCCGCCGCGCAGCACGTCGTCGGGGCCGACGCCGGGGACGTAGAGCCGGGCGTCCTTCATGAAGGCCTTGACCGAGAACGAGCCGCGGTACTCCTTGACGCCGGTGCGCCAGTGCTGTGCGGCCATCCGCCAGGCGCCGGGGTAGGCGGCGAGGCCGAGCAGGTCGCGGGGTGAGACACGGCCGCGCCGGTAGCCCTCCCTGGCGAGGGCGAGGACCGCGTTGGGGCCCACCTCCACGGTGCCGTCGACGCGTGGGGTGAAGTGCACGCCGAGGAACGGGTAGCGGGGGTCGGGCACCGGATAGAGCAGGCCCCGCACCAGATGGGTCCGGTCCGGCCTGAGCAGCATGTACTCGCCGCGGAACGGGACGATCCGCGGTTCCGGCCGGTCCCGGGCGAGCCGGGCCACGGTGTCGGAGTGCAGGCCGGCGCAGAGGACCAGCCGGTCCACCCGGACCCGTTCCGCGCCGGAGGCCACCTCGACGCCGCCGGGCACCCGGGTGAGGCCGGTGACGGGGAAGCCGAGGCGCACCTCGCCGCCGGAGCCGGTGATGTCCTCGGCGAACTCCCGGGCGATCGCCGGGTAGTCGGTGATCGCGGTGCGCGGCGAGTGCAGGGCGGCGATCCCGCCGGCGTGCGGTTCGATCTCGGCGATCTCCTCCTTCGAGATCCGCCTGAGGTCGGGCACGTGGTTGTCCCGGGCCCGCTCGTACAGGGCGTTCATCCGGCCGAGTTCGTCCTCGCGGACGGCGACCACCAGCTTGCCGGTCTCCCGGTACGGCAGCCCGCGGTCCTCGCAGTACGCGCGCAGCAGGGCGACGCCCCGGACGCACAGGTCGGCCTTGAGGCTGCCCGGCGCGTAGTAGAGGCCGGCGTGCACGACGCCCGAGTTGTGGCCGGTCTGGTGGGCGGCGACGCGGGATTCCTTCTCCAGCACGACGACCCGGGTGCCGGGGCGGCGCAGGGCGATCTCACGGGCCGTCGCCAGGCCCACGATGCCGGCGCCGACGATGCCGATCGTCTCGTCAGCCATCTCTTCTCCTCACGTTCAGAAGTGGACGGCGACGGTCTTGACGCGGGTGGAGAAGCGCAGGACCTCCTCGCCCTGCTCCTTGTAGGCGGTGCCCGAGTCGTGGAACCCGCCGAAGGGCAGATGCACGTCCCAGCCGGTGGTGGTGGTGTTGACGGCGACCTGGCCGCACTCGGCCTCGTCGGCGAACCGGTGCGCGCTGGCGAGGTCGCGGGTGAAGACCGCGGCGGCGAGGCCGTAGTCGGAGTCGTTGACCGCCTCGACGGCCGCGGTGAAGTCGTCGACCGCGCGGACGGCGAGGACCGGTCCGAAGACCTCCTCGCGCCAGATCGCCATGCCGGGGGTGACGTCGGCGAGCACGGTGGGCCTGACGTAGCAGCCGTGGGCGCGCTCGGCGCCGGTGTCGGCCTCGCCGCCGGTCAGGACGGTGGCCCCCTGCTCGACCGCGCGCCACAGATCGGCGAGGACGCCGTCGCGCTGCCTGGGGCTGGAGAGCGGGCAGAGGGTGGTGGCGGGGTCGCTGCCGGGGCCGACGGTCAGCGCCTCGACCTCGGCGATCAGCAGCGGCAGGAACTCCTCGTAGACGGGCCGTTCGACGATGACCCGGCTGGTGGCGGTGCAGCGCTGTCCGGCCTGGCCGAAGGAGGCGGCGACGACCGCGCGGGCCGCGGCCGGCAGTTCGGCGTCGCGCAGCACCACGGAGGCGTTCTTGCCGCCGAGTTCGCCCTGGAAGCGCACGTTGCGCTCGGCGAGGCGGCGGCGGATGCGGTTGCCGACCGCGTTGGAGCCGGTGAAGGTGATGCCGGCGATCCGCGGGTCGTCCAGCAGCGCCTCCTCGATCTCGGCGGTGCGGCCGGTGACGACGTTGAGCACTCCGGGCGGCAGGCCCGCCTCGTGCAGGGCGCGGGCCAGGTGCAGTCCGGACAGCGGGGTCTCGCCGGCGGGCTTGAACACGGCCGCGTTGCCGGTGGCGAGCAGCGGGGCGAGCTTGCGGGCCGGGGTGATCAGCGGGTCGTTCCACGGGCTGATCACCAGGATCACGCCGATCGGTTCGCGCTGGGTGTGGGTGCGGTGGTCCGGGCGTGCGTCGTGCAGCAGGGTGCCGTAGCCCTGGCGGGCCAGGCCCGCGTAGTAGTCGAGGAAGTCGGCGGCCTTCAGGGTCTCGCCGCGTGCCTCGGCCAGCGTCTTGCCGTTCTCGGCGGTGACGTCGGCGGCGATCTCCTCGGCGCGCTCGCGGATCAGCCGGGCCGCGTCGGTCATGATCCGGGCGCGCTCGAAGGGGCTGGTGCGCCTCCAGCGGGCGAAGCCGCGCTCGGCGTGGTCGTAGGCGCGGGTGACGTCCTTGGCGGCGAGGGCCGGGACGCGGGCGAGGGGGGTGCGGACGTCCGCCGGGTCGTGGACGTCGATCCAGTCGCCGGTCGTCACCCACTCCCCGCCGAGGAGGGTTTCGAGGGTACGCATCGAGCTCATCTCTCTCGTCGGTGGCGGTGCCGGACCGACAACACACGACCGGGGGGCCGGGCGACCAGAGCCGGGCCGGCAGACATTGGTTTCGCGCCGCGCGCGTCGCTCAGCTGGGGATTCGTGCTGGAATCGGCGAGCCCACGACCACCATCGGACCGAAGGACTCACATGGCTTTCGCCGTCGTCGCCCACTACCGCTGCGCGCCCGCCGACGCGGACACGGTGCGTGCCGCGCTGCTGAGGATGCGCGAGCACACCCGCGCCGAACCGGGCAACCTGGCGTACGAGGTGCACGCCGAGTCGGACCGGCCGGGCGGCTTCGTGCTGTACGAGCGGTACGCCGACCGGGCCGGGTTCGACGCCCACGCGGCCGCGGACCACTTCGACGAGCTGATCGTGCGCACGGTGCGGCCGCTGCTCACCGACCGCACGGTGACCTTCGCCGACGTGCTCTGACGCCGCGGGCGACGGTGCCGGGCGGCTCGCGCGAGCCGCCCGGCATCCGTGTGTCAGAACTCGTTGCCCCAGCAGTACCGGGCGATCGTCTCCACCAGCACCAGCTTGCGGCGCTGGTCCTCGGCGCTCAGCAGCGGCCGCCCGGCCACGTCGGCGAAGCCGCGCGACGGTGCCACGGCCATGTCCTCGATGTCCTTCAGCTCGGCGGCGGCGTCGATCCGGGCCATCACGGTGCCGATGTCCTCCAGCGCGGGCACCGTCGCGTCGACCACGCCCAGGCACAGGTCGCGCTCCTCCGGCAGCGCCCGGACCAGGTCGAGTTCGGCGTCGGTGCCCTGGTCGTAGGGCAGCACCCAGCGGTCGGCCGGGATGCCGGCGTACAGCCGCTCGACGCGCGCCCGGTCGACGGCGGCCGGTGCCGCCCAGCCGGGGCAGACGCCGAGGCGGACCCCTTCGGGGCGCTCGTCCAGGCGGACCGCCGACGCCTCCACGGCCAGCGCGTCGTCGAAGGAGAGCGCGCTGTCGGCGGGCCAGTCGAGCAGCAGCGGGTTGTTCAGCTGGATCAGCCGGACGCCCTTGCCGACCAGCAGCTCGATCTCGGCGTGCACGATCTCGGCCAGGGCCTCGCCGAGTTCGCGGGCGGAGGCCGGGCCGAGCCCCGGTACGAAGGTGGTGGCGGCCAGGTAGGCCGGGGAGGGCAGGGAGGCCTTCGGCGCGATCACCGTCTGCTCGGCGAGCCGGGCCGCCCAGTCGGCCAGCAGCGGGCCCTTCGCCGTGGGCAGCGACTCGGCTACCCAGCGGGTCAGGCCGCCGCTGGTCTCGTCCGTGCGGCGGAAGCCGGAGACGGCGTCGAGGACGGCGCCGCGGAAGTCCTCGCGCGGGAAGTCGCCGTCGGTGACGACGGTGGTGCGCAGTCTGCGCTGGTACGCGACCACCTCCCGGACCGCGTCCGCCAGGGCCTCCGGGTCGACGGGCGCGAGGCCGGCGGGGCGGACCAGGCTGCCGTGGTGGTCGATGCGGTAGTTGAACGTGTCCGCCATGATCGTCAGTCCTTTCCGGCGGGCTCGCCCGCGACGCCCCAGGCGGCGAACTCCAGTTCGTAGCCGAGCGATTCCAGCACCTCGTCGGCGATCTGCTGGTCCTCCTCGGCGGTGCCGCCGGCGATGCCGAGGCCGCCGATGATCTGGCCGTCCTTCTTGATGGTGACGCTGCCCTCGGTGGCCATGATCGGCAGGGCGGCGCCGGGGAGCTGGGAGAGCTGGGAGAAGAAGACCGGCTGGCTCTCCTGCCACTTCTTCAGCATCTTCCCGGGCCGCTGCATCACCGCGGCGGTGTACGCCTTGGCGCGGGCGATGTCCGGGGTGAGGGGGCGGGCGCCGTCCGGGCGGCGGACGGCGACGACGAAGCCGCCGACGTCGACCACGGCGACGCTCACCGCCTTGCCGACCGCCCGGGCCCGCTGGTGGGCGGCGGCGATGATCTCCTCGGCGGCGTCGAGGCTGATGTTGCTCATACGGCTTCCTTACTGTGCGGTGAGGGTGCGACGCAGCCGGGCGACGGCCTCGTTGTACGCCGTGGGCGTCTCCCAGTACATGGAGTGCGGGGCGCCCGGGACGATCTCCAGGTGCGAGCCGGGCAGCAGTTCGTGGGCGCGGGTGACCGTCTTCACGCTCAGCACCGCGTCCTTCTCGCCGGCCAGGAACGCCACCCGCACACCCGAGGCCCCGATCTCCTGGAGGGAGGGGCCGTCGGTGTCGAGGTTGCGCAGGTCCTGCATCCGGGCCACGTTGAAGGTGCCCATCTGCTGGAACAGGAAGGTGAGGTCGGCACGGTCGCGCTGGAACGGCTCGGTGAGCAGCCGGTCGATGACGGGCAGCTTGACGGCCTCGGCGCGGTCGGCGGCGGCCAGCTCCTTCAGCTCGGGGTGGCTGATGCCGCCGAGGGAGTGGCCGAGCACGACGGAGGAGACCCGCTCGGGGCGCAGCAGAGCGGCGCGCAGCGCGGCGACGGAGCCGATGGACTGGCCGACCAGCATGGCGTCGGTCAGCTCCTCGGCGTCCAGGACGGCGACGACGTCGCCGGGGAAGTCCTGGCCGTCGAACTCCGGCATGGAGGAGTCGGACTTGCCGAAGCCGCGCAGGTCCACCGTGACGACGGTGAACTCCTCGCGCAGCGCGGCGACCTGCTGCCACCAGGCGGCGTGGTGGCCGCCGCTGCCGTGCACGAAGAGGATGGCCGGGCCGCTGCCGTGACGCTCGTAGTAGATGGAGGTGCCGTCGGAGTCGGCGAAGGGCATGGGGTGTACTCCCGGAACCGCTGGTGGTGTGCGCTCAGTTGGGGCGCTTGGCGTGGTGGACCAGCTCGATCATGGTGTGGTCGGGGTCGTGGATGTAGCAGAACTTGGACTGGTTCTCCGGGCGCTGGATCGGCCGGGTGTGACGGATGCCGAGCTCCTTGAGGTGCTCCAGGAAGTCGTCCCAGTCGTCGACCTCGACGGCGAAGTGATAGGGCGCCATGCGCTCCATCTCCTCGACCGGCGTGAAGTGCAGATCGAAGGTGCCGCGGGTCATCAGCACCACGCGGGTGTTGGACTTGGGCATGATCCGCTTCATGCCGAAGACCTTGGCGTACCACTCGGCGGTGCGGTCGGGGTCGGTGGTGGGGAAGTTGACGTGGTGGATGTAGCGGGGTTCCCTGCTCATGGGTGGTTCCCTTCGAGGTGTACGGGGTTGGAGAGCGTGCCGACGCCGCTGATCTCGACGTCGACGGTGTCCCCCGGCTCCAGCTGGCAGGTGGCTTCGGCCCCCATCCACAGCACGTCGCCGGGGTGCACGGTGACGTGCCGGGTCAGCTCGACGAGGAAGTCGAAGGGGTCGAAGACCATGTCGCCGGTGGGGAAGGCGGCCTGGACCTCGCCGTTCACACGGAGCGTGGTGGTCTGGGCGAGGGCGTCGACGTCCGTCTCGATCCACGGGCCCATCGGCTTGAAGGTGTCGCTGTTCTTGCTGCGCCAGAAGGTGCGGTCCTGGTGCTGCCAGGCGCGGGCGCTGATGTCGTTGCCGATCGTCCAGCCGAAGACCGCCTCGCGGGCCTCGTCGTGGGTGGCGTGCCGCAGGGTGCGGCCGATGACGGCGACCAGTTCGGGCTCCGCCTCGAAGCGGCCCTCGACCTCGCGCGGTCTGACGATGGGCGCGAGGTGTCCGGTGAGCGCGTTGTTGGCGCGGTAGCCGGCCTCGGGCCGCTCGGGGACGGGGACTCCGGCGTGTTCGATGTGCCGCCGGTAGTTCATGCCGACGGCGTAGAAGACGGGGGGCACGACCGGCGGCAGCCAGACGGCGGTGGCGCGCGGCACCGTGCCGATGACGCTCGGGGCGGCGGCGGAGTGCGGCGGGTGCCGCGGGTCCTCGATCGGGGAGCCGGACAGCAGCTCGACGTCCTCCTCCCCCACCCGGCCCCACACCGCCCGGCCGCCGACCGACAGACGTGCGTACCTCATCAGCCCGCCAGCAGGTGGGAGACCCGCTTGGTGACGAGGTAGGCGTCCAGGGCCTCGGGTCCGCCCTCCCGGCCGTAGCCGCTGTCCTTGACGCCGCCGGAGGGCGCCTCGTGGACGGAGCCGCCGCAGTGGTTGATCGACAGGATGCCGGCCTCCAGCTCGCCGGCGAGGCGTTCGGCGGTGGCGGCGGACTCGGTGAAGCCGTAGGCGGCCAGTCCGTAGGGCAGCGCGTTCGCGATCGCGAGCGCTTCGTCGAGCCCGGTGAACGGCACGATCGGCGCGAGCGGCCCGAACGGCTCCTCGTGCAGCAGCTCCGCGTCCGCCGGTACGTCGGTCAGGACGGTCGGCGCGTAGAACCACCCGGGGCGGTCCGGCCGTTCGCCGCCGGTGAGGACCTTGGCGCCGCGCTCGACGGCGTCGGCGACCAGGCGCTCCATGGCGGCGAGGCGCCGCTCGTTGGCGAGCGGGCCCATGGTGGTGCCCTCGGCCAGGCCGTCGCCGACCACGACCGCCTCGGCGGCCTCGACGAAGGCCGCGGTGAACTCCTCCACCAGGCTCTCGTGGACCAGGAAGCGGCTCGGCGAGGTGCAGACCTGTCCGGCGTTGGCGAACTTGGCCTGCGCGGCCCTGCGCGCCGCCCGTACCGGGTCGGCGTCGGCGCACACGATCACCGGGGCGTGGCCGCCCAGCTCCATCAGGGACGGCTTCATCACCTTGCCGGCCTCGGCGGCGAGCAGCTTGCCGACGGGGACCGAGCCGGTGAACGCGATCAGCCGGGTGACCGGGGAGGCGATGAGGTGCGCGGAGACCTCGGCGGGCTCGCCGAAGACCAGGTTCAGCGCTCCGGCGGGCAGGCCCGCGTCGACGAAGCAGCGGACCAGCTCGGCGGCGGTGGCGGGGGTCTCCTCGGAGGCTTTGATGACGATCGAGCAGCCGGCCGCGAGCGCGGAGGAGATCTTCCGCATGGGGCCGCCGGCCGGGAAGTTCCAGGGCACGAACGCGGCGACGGGGCCGATCGGTTCGCGGCGCACGGACAGCAGGGTGCCGGGGGCGGACGGGATGATCCGGCCGTAGGCGCGCCGGGCGTCGTCGGCGTGCCAGCGCAGGGTGTCGGCGACCCGGCGGGCCTCTCCGGCGGACTCGGCGAGCGGCTTGCCCTGCTCCAGGGTCATGATCCGGCCGATGCCGGCGGCGCGATCGGTGAGCAGGTCGGCGGCCCGGTGCAGCACGGCGGTGCGCCGGGCCACGGGGGTGTCCCGCCAGGTTTTGAAGCCCTGTGCGGCGGCGTCGAGGGCGCGGTCGAGGTCGGCGGCGGTGGCGAGCGGTACCCGGCCGATCTCCTCCTCGGTGGCGGGGTTGACGATCGGGGCGGTGAGTCCGCTGCCGCCCTGGCACCATTCGCCCGCGATGTGCATGCGGACGGCGGGGTAGCCGTGGTCGGTGGTCATGGGTGGGTGCCCTCTCAGGGGTTCAGGATGCGGGTGCTTCCTGGTCGCGGTTGGTGCGCAGCGCCCAGATGTGGTGGGGCGGGGTGGTGGCGTGGACGCGGGTCTCGTAGGTGTCGTCGACGCGGTCCATGTCGGCGGCGTACTCCACCCGGCCGCCGCACGGGGCGTGCAGGAAGCGGAAGACGTTGGAGCCGATGGTGTGGCGGCCGAGGCGGCGGGCCTCGCGCCAGCCGCGCTCGATCATGTGGTTGCCGCCCTCGACCACGTCGTCGAAGCCGGGGACCTCGTAGGCGATGTGGTTGACGCCGGCCTTGTCGGGTCGGTGGCACAGCAGCATGGTGTGCTGGTCGTCGTCGCCGGGGGCCTGCATGAAGACGCCCATCGGTTCGACGACGTCGGTCGGGCGGAAGCCGAGGCGGTCGGTGTAGAAGCCGACGGCCTCCTCGCGGCCGTCCTTGGGGATGTTCAGTGCCACGTGGCACATCCGCAGCGGGCGGACGCGGGTGATCGCCTCCAGGGCGGTGTTCCAGCGGCGGATGCTGCCGAGGGCGTTGGCGGGCCGGGGGGTGACGGAGACCGCCTTGGGGCGGGCCAGGGTCAGTCCGACGCCGAAGCCGGTCTCGTCGACGGTGTGGTGGACGCCGTCGGCGCCGGCCCGGACCGGGCGGTCCCGGGCGACGCCGGCCACCAGGCGGTCCAGTTCCGCGCGGGTGTCGACGCCCCAGACCACCTCGCGCAGGGTGGGGCCCTGCTCGACCGGCGGGGGCAGCGGCGGGCCGGGGCGGGTGTCCAGGTGGAGGGTCTGGCCGGTGAGCGTCTCGAAGACCGCGTGCTCGTCCGTCCGCTCCACCGGGAACAGCCCGAAGTCGTCGAAGAACCGGACGCATGCGGCGAGGTCGTCGATGCCGTAGGTGACCGATTCGATTCTCTGGATTCCCATGGTTCCTCGTTTCGCGGGTCGCCTGGCGAGCGTAGATTTCGGTCCGAGCGGCACTCAACGGTCTGAGCTCTACGGAATGCGCAATCGTTTCTTGCGCTTACGGCCGGATCGCCGGAATGGGATTCTGCGAGAACCATTCGGCGAGGAAGTCCAGGAAGACGCTGACCTTGCGCGGGGTGTCCTGTCCGGGGCCGTAGATCGCGTACAGCGGCCGGTCCGGTACCGCCAGTTCGGGCAGCAGCACCTTCAGCGCGCCGTCGACGAGGTCGTCGTAGGCCGGCCGCTGCGGGAGCAGGGCGAGGCCGCGTCCGTGGACGGCCGCCTTCTGGAGGGCGATGTAGGAGTTGGAGGAGAAGGCGATGTTGCGGATCTTGTGCAGGGTGCTGGCGTGGCCGTGGCCGATCCGCCACACGGGGTCGTTGACGTGCACCAGGCAGTCGTGGGCGGCGATGTCGTTGGGGTGGCCGACGGAGCCGCGCCGGGCGATGTAGTCCTCGGACGCGCACAGCACGAACGGCAGGGAGGCGATCTTCTTCAGCCGGACGCTGGAATCCCTGAGGTCGCGGGTGTGGAAGGCCACGTCGAATCCGCTGTCCAGGAAATCGTAGGTACGGTCGGACATTCCGCCCAGCTCGAATCGGACCTGGATTTTCGGATGGGCCGCGGAAAAGGCGGCGATCGCGTCGCCGAGGTCGAGGCTTCCTATCCATTTGGGGCAGATGATGCTGAGCGTGCCCTCGGCGCGGTCGTGCAGCTGGGAGAGGGTGGCGTCCTCGGCGTCGATCTCGTCGAGGATGCGCGCGGCGAACTCGGCGTAGCGCTGGCCCGGCTCGGTGAGGCTCACCGAGCGGGCGGTGCGGTTGACGAGGCGGACGCCCACCTGTCGCTCCAGTTCGGCGACGTGGCGGGAGACCAGGGAGCCGGACGAGCCCAGCTTCTTGGCGGCTCCGCTGAAGCTGCCGACGTGGGCGACGGTGACGAAGCTGTGCATGAGCAGCAGGCGATCCATGTTTCCTCCGGCGGGCCGCCCGGGAACGGCCCGACGAGGGCATGGCGGCGGTGTGATGCGGGTGCGGCTCGGACACGGGTGGGTGAGCGCCGGTTCCCGGTGGGGGCCCTACTTCGGGCAGTACTGCGGCGCCTCGCTCACGTTGTCCTTCGTGACCAAGACAAGAGGAATGTTCGCAATCTTGTCAACGGTCTTGTCGTCCTCGAGCAGCGCGATCGTGTTCTCGACGGCCGTCCTGCCGATCGTCAGGGCCGAGTTCGCCACGGTCGCGGAGATCCGTCCGTCCTCGATCGCGGCGACCCCGTCCTCGGTGCCGTTGACGGTGACGATCTTGACGTCCTCCGCCCCGGCGGCGTCGAAGGCCTTGCGCACCGCGAAGGCCATCTCCTCGTTGGCGACGAAGGCGTAGTCGAGGTCCGGATGGGCCTGGATCATGTTCTCCGCCACGTCCTGCGCCTTTGCGGGATTGAACATTCCGGGCTGGTTCGCGACCACCTTCGCGGTGTCCGGCAGCGCGTCCTGGAAGCCGCCGACGAGCAGGTCGGAGGCGGCGCCCGGAGCACCGGCGACCACGCCGACGGTGACGTCCTCGCCGGCCGCGTCCTTCTCGATCCAGCCGGCGTCCAGCGCGCCCACCTGCTTCAGGTCGACCTTGGCGACGCCGAGCACGTCGGACATGTCGTCGGTGGCCACCGAGGTCAGGAAGATCGGTATGCCGGCGCCCTTGGCCTTGTTGATGTCGCCTTCCAGGGCGTCCACGTTCACCGTCTGCACGATCAGGGCGTCGACGTCGCGCGCGATCATGTCCTCGATGTTGGACAGCTCGGTCCCGGCGTCCTGCTTGGAGTTGGCCGAGTAGAGGGTGGCCTTGCGCTCCTTCGCGGTCTGCTCGACCGACTTCAGCAGACAGCTGTGGAAGTGGGTGTTGGCACCGTTGACGAAGCCGAGGGTGACCGCGTCGCCGTCGGAGCCCGCGCCGCCGTTCTCCGCGCAACCGGAGAGCAGCAGCGCGGCGACGCCGACGAGACAGGCCGCGGTGGTGCGGCGGGTGCGGGCGATGGGGTTCATGGGGATACGCCTTTCCTGCGTCGTTGAAGAGAAGGGGCGTGGGGGAAGGGAAGCGGCGTGGGGGAAGGGAAGCGGCGTGGGGGCAGCCGGGTGAGCGCGGGCCGGGTGTCAGTGCCCAGGTGAGGACTTGCGCTGGAACTCGTTGACGACGGCCGCCACCAGCAGCACCCCGCCGGTCACCACGAACTGGTAGTAGCTGTTGACCTGGAGGAGGTTGAGGGCGTTGGCGACCACGCCGAGCAGCACGGTGCCGAGCGCGGTGCCGATGACGGTGCCGTAGCCGCCGGCCAGCGAGGTGCCGCCGATGACGACCGCGGCGACCGCGGTCAACTGGGTCTGCAGACCGGCGGTGTTGGGGGCGGCGGCGCCGAGCCGGGAGAGCAGCATCAGGCCGGCCAGTCCCGCGAGGGCGCCGGCCAGCGCGTACAGGGCGAGTTTGCGTCCGGGGACGTTGATGCCGCTGAGCCGGGCGACGTGTTCGTTGCCGCCCATGGCGAAGGCGTCCCGGCCGAAGGTGGTGAAGCGCATGGCCAGCCCGATCACCGCGAGCACCAGCAGCGCCACCACGAGCAGATAGGGGATGCCGAGCACCTTGGAGTTGCCGAGTTCGGTCATCCGGTCGCCGATGGAGATGGACTCACCGTTGAGGACGAGCAGGGCGACACCGTCGAGCAGCATCGCGGAGGCGAGGGTGGCGACGAACGGGGCGACCCTGGTGAAGGTGACGACCAGGCCGTTGACCAGGCCGATGAGGGTGGCCAGCAGCAGGGTGACGAGCACGGTGACGGCGGTGGAGTGCCCGTCGTGCAGCATCACCGCGGCCACCGACAGGGTGACGGCCGCGTTGCTGCCCATGGAGAAGTCCATGCCGCCGGCGGTCATCAGCAGGGTCAGGCCGCCCGCGACGACGGCGGTCACGCTGATCTGCCGGAGGACGTTCAGCAGGTTCTGTGAGCTGGTGAAGGAGTCGGCCTGGAGGGCGGTGAAGACGGCCACCAGGACGAGCACGACGATCAGTCCGCCGTGCGGGACGTGCAGCAGCGCCTTGGGCGTCCAGCGGGGCGCCGGGGCCCGGTCGGGGCGGGCGGCGAGGTCGTCGGAGGCGGCGGCGGGCGGGGTCTTGAGGCTCACTGGGGCTGTCCTCCGAGAGCGGTGGCGACGAGCTCGTCGCGGGTGATGGCGGTGATGTCGTGCTCGGCGACCACCCGGCCGGCGCTGACGACGACGACCCGGTCGGCGAGCCGCATGACCTCCTCGGCGGAGGAGGAGGCGAGCAGGACGGCCACTCCGCGCGCGGCGAGGTCGTCGACGAGGGTGTGGATGTCGGCCATCGCGGCGACGTCCACGCCGTTGGTGGGGTCTTCCAGGAAGCAGGCGACCGGATCGGTCTCCAGCCACTTGCCGAGCAGCACCTTCTGCTGGTTGCCGCCGGACAGCGAGCCGACGGGCGGGTTGCCGGTGAGGGCGACCACGCCGTAGGCGCGGCGCCGGGGGGCGGCGCGGCGGGCGAGTTCGCCGCGCCGGTGCAGCCGCCGGCGGGCGAAGCGGTCGTCGGCGAGCATCAGGTTCTCGTCCAGGGTGAGGCCGGGGACGAGACCGAGGGTGCGGCGGTCGCCGGTGACACAGCGCAGTCCGCCGCGCAGCGCGGCGCCGACCCGGCCGAAGGGCACCGGGCGGCCGTCGACGGCGAGTTCGCCCGCGTCGGGGCGGCGGCGTCCGGAGAGCAGGTCGAACAGGCGGGACTGGGCGTCCCCGGCGGGTCCGAGGACGGCGACGATCTCGCCCTTGCGCACCTCGACGGAGAAGTCCTGGACGGCCCGGCCGTCGGTCAGGCCGCGCACGGTGAGCCCGCTCTCGTCCTTCGGCGCCGGGCGTTCGGGGCGCCGGGAGACGACGTCCCGGCCGACCATGCTGCGCACCAGCGTGGCCGGGTCGAGTTCGGCGGCCGGTGCGCTGCGGACGACGGTTCCGTCGCGCAGCACGGTGAGGCGGTCGGCGACGGACATCACCTCGTCGATGTAGTGCGAGATGTAGACGACGGCGACGCCGTCGTCGCGCAGGGTCCGCACCAGGCCGCGGATCTGGTCGGCGTCCTTGGCGCTCAGGCACGCGGTCGGCTCGTCGAGGATCAGCACCCGGCCGCCGCGCCGCACCTCGCGGGCCACTTCCACCATGGTCTGCTCGGCGACCGTGAGGGTGCCCGCGATCCGCTCGACGTCGATGTCGATGCCGAGTGCGGCGAGTGCCTGGCGCGCCTCGGCGCGGACCGTCTTCCAGTGGACGGTGCGGCGCCGGGTGGGCAGGTCGCCGAGGAGGACGTTCTCGGCGACGGTCAGTCCCATGGCGAGTTCGCGGCGCTGCGGCACACAGGAGATGCCGAGCCGGCGGGCCTTGCGGACGGTGAGCCCGGTGTGCATCTCGCCGCCGACCTCGACGCTGCCGCCGTCGGGCTGGTGGGCCCCGGACAGGATCT
Source organism: Streptomyces sp. NPDC001532 (assembly GCF_040298625.1). Lineage (NCBI taxonomy): Bacteria > Bacillati > Actinomycetota > Actinomycetes > Kitasatosporales > Streptomycetaceae > Streptomyces > Streptomyces sp. NPDC001532. The sequence continues at coordinate 1,488 of NZ_JBEPAL010000017.1, read as the reverse complement.
GCACCAGCGTGGACTTGCCGGCGCCGTTCATGCCCATCAGGGCGTGAATCTCACCGGGGTGCAGGTCGAGGTCGACGCCTTTGAGGGCGGCGGCCCCGCCGAAGCTCTTGGTGACGCCTCTGACGCGCAGCACGGCCTGCCGCGCGGTGCGGGCGGGGGTGGTCACGGCGGTGCCTCCCGGGGGCGTCACGAGCGGGTCCGGTCGTCGTCGGGGCCGACCCGGCCGAAGCCGCGGATGTCGGGGAACGGGGGCTCCTTGTCGGCCTGGAGGTCCACCTGGAAGGTGTTCAGGCACATGCCGAGCATGGTGAAGTTGCCGAGCGCGCCGATGGTGTCGACGAGTCCCTTGGCGCCGAAGTGTCCGAGGGCCGCGGCGAAGGTGTCGTCGGTGACGAAGTGGTCCTCCAGGATCTCCCGGCAGAACCGGTAGAAGGCCTGGTCCGCCGGGGCTTCGAAGACGGCCTCGCGCTTCTCGGCGATGGCCTTGACGGCGGCCTCCGGGACGCCGGCCTCGATCGCCTGGTGGACGTGGGCGTTCCAGGAGTACTGCGCGTCCCAGTTCCGCGCGGCCATGAGCAGCGCCAGCTCGCGCAGATGCCTGGGGAGGCCGCAGTCGAAGCGGGCGAAGGCGCCGAGGGACTCGGCCCGTTCGCACATCTCCGGGCTGTGCAGCCAGACGCGGAAGGGGCCGCGCACGGCTCCGCGGCGGCCGGCGATCCGGGCGGCCAGCTCCTGCTGCCGCGGGTTCATTTCCTCATCGCTGAGAACGGGGAGCCTCATCTGGCCGATACCTGCCTTTTCTTTCCGGCGCGTTTCGGGCACGGAACGGGACGCCGTGCGACGCCAGGTGAAGGTACAGCCGGGTACCGGGAAGCTCACCCCTCCCGGAGCGCAAGGTAAACCTGCATGCCGGAGGGCACCCATTCACGGGGCGCGGTCCTAACGTCGGTGGACGATGCCCGTGAAGTCCCCCGTGCCGAGAGGAAGCAACTCCGGATGACCACCATCATCAAGGCCGCGTCCGTGCCCCTGCTGGACCGTGGCGGCGCCGTCGTGACGACGCCGCTGATCACCACGCCGTCGGCGGGCGGGGAGAACCGGATCACCAGCGGGATGAGCGTGTATCCGGTCGGGTCGGGGGCGCCGCTGCACTCGCACAACTGCGACGAGCACGTCACGATCCTGGAGGGCGAGGCGGAGGTGGTGGTGGACGGCGAGGTGACGAAGCTGGAGCGGTTCGACACCACCTACATCCCGTCGCCGGTCCCGCATCTGTTCCGCAACACCGGCGACGGCCCGCTGCGCATCCTGTGGGTGTACTCCTCGGGCCATGTGACGCGTACGTTCACCGAGACCGGCGAGACGGTGGAGCATCTGTCGGCGCGGGACCAGATGGGCCGCTGAGCCGGTGCGCGCCGAGCGCGGGACGACGACGCCGGCCGCCGCATCCCCCACACGAGGCCCGCGGGGGCGGCACCCGAGCGGTCG
>NZ_JBEPAL010000016.1:0-149558 GCF_040298625.1 Streptomyces sp. NPDC001532 | reverse complement strand
TGGGGGCGCCCCTGGTCACCAGGGGCGCCCCCACCGTCGTACTCGGACCGCCTTCGGGATCCTCCGGGCCTACGGCCGGGATCCTCCGGGCCTACGGCCAGTTCCCGCCGTTGCCGTTCCCGTTGTTCCCGCCGTTGTCGGTGCCCTCGAAGAGGCCCTCGGGGAGGGAGAAGGAGGGGGACGGCTCGGTGCCGCCGGTCGTGCCGCCGTCGGTGAGGCCGGCGAAGAGGCCACCGCCGTCGTCGCCGTTCCCGTTGTCGTCCCCGTTGCCGTTGCCGTTGCCGTTTCCGCGGTCGTTGTCCTCGTCGCCCCGGTCGCGGTCGCGGTCCACGGCGTCGGGGATGTCGACGAGGTTGAAGTCGGGCGCGGGCTTGCCCTGGAGCGCGCCGGCCATCATGTCGCGCCAGATCGGACCGGGGACCTGGCCGCCGTACACCTTGTCGTGCCAGACGCCGCCGATGGTGATGTCGACCATCTGGCGCTTGTGCGCGGGGTCGCCGACCCAGACGGCGCCGGCCATGTTCGGGGTGTAGCCGACGAACCAGGCGGCGTAGCGGAAGTCGGTGGTGCCGGTCTTGCCGGCGCTGGCCCGGGAGTCGAGGCCGGCCTGGGTGCCCGTGCCGTCCTCGACCACGCCCCGGAGCAGGGTGTTGATGGTGTCGGCGGTGGTCTCGGACATCGCGCGCGAGCAGGTCGACTTCGGGACCGGCAGGGACTTGCTCTGCTCGCCGATCCGCTGGCTGATCGACTCGATGGCGATCGGCGTGCAGTACATCCCGCGCGAGGCGAAGGTCGCGTACCCGTTCGCCATGGTCAGCGGGGACATCTCCTGGGTGCCGAGGGCGATCGACGGGGCCTGCTGCATCTTGCCGCCGTCGGCGCGCTCCACGCCCATCTTCTTGGCCATCTCGGTCACCGGGCAGATGCCGATCTCACTGATCATCTGCACGAAGTAGGTGTTGACGGACTTGGCCGTCGCCTCCTTCATCGCGTACGGCCCGACCTCGGACTCGTTCTCGTTGGTGAGCTTGACGCCCCGCTCGTTCCAGGTCTTGCCGTCGCAGGCCTGGACCGGGTTCGGGTACTCCATCTCGTACGGCGAGGAGTACGACTTCGTGGCGGGCATGCCGCCCTCGATCGCGGCGGCGGCCACGATCGGCTTGAACGTCGAACCGGGCTGGTAGCCCGCGCCGCCGCCCATGGCCGCGTCGACCGAGAGGTTGATCTGCGTCTCGTTCTTCCCGAAGCCGTACGGCCGGGACTGGCCCATGCCGAGGATCTTGCCGGTGCCGGGCTCGACGATGGTGGCGGCGGTCGCCACGTCGTCGCTCTTGTTCACGTGCTCCTTGACCGACGACTGCACCGACTCCTGGGCCTGCGGGTCGAGGGTCGTGCGGATGGTCAGACCGCCGCGGTTCCAGACCTTGGCCCGGGCCTCCTTGGTCTTGCCGAAGACCGGGTCGGTGAGGAACACCTCGCGCACGTAGTCACAGAAGAAGCCGGCGCCCTTGACCGCGGTGATGCAGCCGTTCTTGGGGCGGCTGACCTTCAGGTCGATCGGGGTCTTCTTGGCGCGGTCGGCCTCCGCCTGGGAGATGTTGCCGACCTCGGCCATGCGCTGGAGGACGATGTCGCGGCGCTTGGTGGCCTCGGCCTCGTCGTTCACCGGGTCGTACCGGCTCGGCGACTGGACGATGCCGGCGAGCAGGGCGGACTCCTGGAGGTTCAGCTCCTTGGCGTGCTTGGAGAAGTACCGCTGGGCGGCGGCCTCGACGCCGTAGGCCTGCTGGCCGAAGAACGTGATGTTCAGGTAGTTCTCGAGGATCTTCTTCTTGCCCAGCTCCTCCTCGACCTGGATCGCGTACTTCAGTTCCTTGACCTTGCGGCCGAGGGTCTGCTGGGTGGCCTGCGCGACCTTCGTCGGGTCGTCGCCGGCTTCCTCCACGAAGACGTTCTTCACGTACTGCTGGGTGAGCGTGGAGGCGCCCTCGGCGACCCCGCCGCTCTGCGCGTTCTTGTTGAGGGCGCGCAGCACGCCCTTCAGGTCGATCGCGCCGTGCTTGTAGAAGCGGGCGTCCTCGATCGCGACGATCGCCTTCTGCATGTACGGCGAGATGTCCGTGAGGTCGACGACCGTGCGGTCGCGCGAGTACACCGTGGCGATGGTGCCGCCGTCGGCGTCGAGGATCGTGGTGCGCTGACTGAGCGGCGGTGTCTTCAGGTTCGCCGGGATCTCGTCGAATCCCTCGACCGAACCCTTCGCCGCGAGCCCCAGCGCGCCGACGGCGGGCAGCGCGATGCCGGCCATGACGGCTCCCGCGAGCACACTGACACCGAGGAACTTGGCGGCCTGCTGCGTTGGCGACAGACCACCGCCCGAGCGCTTCTTTGCCATGAGGGCAGCCTACGTTCTCATTCGCCGGACACACGTATAGGCCTTGGCCTAAGCTGCTCTCAACTGTCACAGCAGTGCGGTCACGTATCAATACGTCCGGCGAGCGCGAATCGTTCCGGATCCGCCCGACGACTTCTCGGGGCTTTCTCCGAGGGCCTGTTGGAGGGGTGCCCGAATCCGCCTTGTGTGTCACCAGGCGTCCGTTGTGACGCAACTGAACCATCCCGAAATGCCGGGATTGCCGCGCATGTCGCAGGCTCACTCCCCCGGGTGATCTGCCGCTTACGCATAGTCCGTTCGGGCCATTCAAGATTGGGCCCGAAGGGGGTGTTGCGCTGTGCCCACCTTCCGTAACGTCCTCAACTGGCGGCGGTGAATATGCCGCTGCCGCCGTGGGGGAGCCTCGATTCGGGAGAGGACGGCGCCGGTATGGGCTGGGTAACCGACTGGAGTGCGCAGGCGGCCTGCCGCACTACCGATCCGGATGAACTGTTCGTTCAAGGAGCAGCGCAGAACAGGGCCAAGGCGGTGTGCACCGGATGCCCGGTGCGGACCGAGTGCCTGGCCGACGCGCTCGACAACCGCGTCGAGTTCGGCGTGTGGGGAGGAATGACGGAGCGGGAGCGCCGCGCACTGCTGCGCAGGCGGCCCACCGTGACCTCCTGGCGCCGGCTCCTGGAGACGGCGCGTTCGGAGTACGAGCGAGGCGCCGGACTGGTGCCGCTCGATGACGACCAGGTGTACGAGAACTACGCGGCCGTGAGCTGATCCCGGCAGGGTGCCGGCCGACGGGTGTTCGAGTGCCGTCGGCCGATCGATGCCCCGGGTGCGCTCGCAATGCCCTGGGTTCGCTCGCGGCGCGGGCGAGTGGTGCCGGCGGGCGAGTGGTGCCGGCGGGCGAGTGGTGCTGGCGGGCGAGAGGTGCCATGGGCCGCCGTCTCGCCCGGGTGGGCGTCACCGGGCAGGGCGCGGCGCGCGTGCTGCCGTGCTGCGTAGTGCCTGGTGAGTGGTGCGGGTGCTGCCGTGGCGCGGGGTCCGGCTGAGCGGAGTCATGGCGCTCGTGTGGCCTCGGTCTGCGCAGGAGCCGCGTTCTCAGGAGCCCCGGCTGTCACGCAGGCGGTGTCCGCGTGTGTCCCCGCTGCCGCACAGGCCGACGACGGTCCGCGACGGTCGCCTTCTTGCGCGCCCCGAGTGCCACCGGCATGCCCCTGTCCCGCACATGGGGCGCTTGCTCACGCGCCCGGCGCCGCCGGCAGCCGTCCCCGGTCACCGCGGCCGCCCACACCTCACTCGCCGTCCGCCTCCTGGCCCGCCAGCCGGTCGCCGATGTCCCGCAGCCCCGCGAGGTCGTGCACATCGCCGGGCAGCGCGGCCACCTCGGCCACCGCGACCTCGGGGTGGAGCGCGGCGAAGCGGTCGCGGGTGCGCTGCTCGCGGGCGATCAGCTGCATGCGCTCGGCGTGCAGCCTCAGCAGGCTCGCGGTGAGCCGGTCGACGGACCGCTCCTCGGAGGCGAGCTCCGGGTCCGGGTCGGCGGGGGAGCCGTCGTCGTCCGGCACGGCGGCTTCGTCCGTCTCGGCGGGGGAGCCTTCGTCGGGAACCGAACTGCCGTATGTGTCGGGAGAGTTACGAAGTCCAGCTTTCCCGTCCCCCTGATCCACAATGCGGGACTCCTCAAGATTTTCGGCGGCGGCGAGCGCCCGCTCGGCCGACAGTCCGCCGGCGCCGCTGTCGTGGACGCGGTTGAGCACCAGCCCGGCGAGCGGCATGTCCTCCGCGGCCAGCCGCTCCACGAAGTACGCGGCCTCGCGCAGCGCGTCCCGCTCCGGCGCCGCGACCACCAGGAACGCCGTGCCGGGCGCCTGGAGCAGCTTGTAGGTGGCGTCCGCGCGGGTCCGGAAACCGCCGAACATGGAGTCCATCGCGGCCACGAACGTCTGGACGTCCTTGAGGAACTGTCCGCCGAGCACCTTGCCCAGCACCCCGGTCATCATCGACATGCCGACGTTCAGGAACTTCATCCCCGCGCGGCCGCCGACCTTCGCGGGCGCCAGCAGCACGCGGATCAGCTTGCCGTCCAGGAAGGAGCCGAGCCGCTTCGGGGCGTCGAGGAAGTCCAGCGCGGAGCGCGAGGGCGGGGTGTCGACGACGATCAGGTCCCACTCGTCCTTCGACCGCAGCTGGCCCAGCTTCTCCATCGCCATGTACTCCTGCGTGCCCGCGAAGCCCGCCGAGAGCGACTGGTAGAAGGGGTTGCCCAGGATGGCGGCCGCCCGGTCGGGGTCCGCGTGCGCCTCGACGATCTCGTCGAAGGTGCGCTTCATGTCGAGCATCATCGCGTGCAGCTCGCCGTCGCCCTCGACGCCCTTCACCCGGCGCGGGGTGTTGTCGAGGGAGTCGATGCCCATGGACTGGGCGAGCCGACGGGCCGGGTCGATGGTGAGGACGACGACCTTGCGGCCGCGCTCCGCGGCGCGCAGACCCAGCGCCGCCGCCGTGGTCGTCTTGCCGACGCCGCCGGAGCCGCAGCACACCACGATCCGGGTGCGCGGGTCGTCGAGCAGCGGGTCGACCTCCAGCACACGCGCGGAGGCGAGGCGATGGGGGGTCGGGACGGGCTCCGCGCTCATGTCATCCCCTGCTTCCGCAGCTCGTGGGCGAGTTGGTACAGGCCCGCCAGGTCCATGCCCTCGGCGAACAGCGGCAGTTCGTGCAGCGGCAGATCCAGCTCGCCGAGGACGGCGCGCTGCTCGCCCTCCAGCGCGTACCGCTCCGCGTACTCGTCCGCCTGCTCCAGGAGCGGGTCCACCAGCCGCTCGGCGTGCTGGCCGCGGCGGGCGCCGCCGAGCCCGGCGGCCGACAGCGACCGGGCGACCTCGGCGTGCGGAACGGCCCGGACGAGGTCCAGGTCGGCGGCGTCGAACAGCTGGGGCCGGACCATGTTCACGACGACCCGGCCCACCGGCAGCCGGGCGGCACGCAGTTCGGCGATGCCGTCGGCGGTCTCCTGGACCGGCATCTCCTCCAGCAGCGTCACCATGTGCACCGCGGTCTCCGCGGACTTCAGCACCCGCATGACCGCCTGCGCCTGATTGTGTATCGGACCGATCTTGGCGAGCCCCGCGACCTCGTCGTTGACGTTGAGGAAGCGGGTGATGCGTCCGGTGGGCGGTGCGTCCATGACGACGTGGTCGTAGACGAACCGTCCCGCCTTGTCCTTGCGCCGGACCGCCTCACAGGCCTTGCCGGTGAGGAGGACGTCCCGCACACCGGGGGCGATGGTGGTGGCGAAGTCGATGGCGCCGAGTTTCTTCAGGGCCCGTCCGGCTCCCCCCAGTTTGTAGAACATCTGGAGGTAGTCCAGAAGGGCCAGTTCGGGATCGATGGCGAGGGCGAACACCTCCCCGCCACCGGGAGCGACGGCGATCTTGCGCTCCTCATAGGGAAGCGCCTCCGTCTCGAATAGCTGTGCGATGCCTTGCCGGCCTTCCACCTCGACGAGGAGCGTCCGCTTCCCCTCCGTGGCGAGGGCCAGCGCGAGGGCCGCGGCGACCGTCGTCTTTCCGGTCCCGCCCTTGCCGCTGACGACCTGGAGCCTGCTCACGCCTTCGAGCGTAACCAGTCCGCGCCCCGACCAATCGGGAGGCTGTGGACAACCGTCCTCGGCGGCGTCGCCGAAGCGGCCCCGAAGCCGTGTCGCAAGGCGTCGCCGGAGCCGTCGCCGGACCCCGCCGCGACAGCGGCTACAGTCGCCCCATGACCAAGTGGGAATACGCAACCGTGCCGCTGCTCGTCCATGCCACGAAGCAGATTCTGGACACCTGGGGCGAGGACGGCTGGGAGCTCGTCCAGGTCGTGCCCGGCCCGAACAACCCCGAGCAGCTGGTGGCCTACCTGAAGCGGGAGAGGCAGGCGTGAGCGCGGTCGAGGCGAAGCTCGCCGAGCTGGGCCTTGCGCTGCCGGAGGTCGTCCCGCCGCTGGCCGCCTACCAGCCGGCCGTGCAGTCCGGCCCGTACGTCTATACCGCCGGCCAGCTGCCGATGGTCGAGGGCAAGCTGCCCGTCACCGGCAAGGTCGGCGCGGAGGTCACGCCCGAGGAGGCCAAGGAGCTCGCCCGGACCTGTGCGCTCAACGCCCTCGCCGCCGTGAAGTCGGTCGCGGGTGACCTGGACCGCATCGCGCGCGTGGTGAAGGTCGTCGGGTTCGTGGCGTCGGCCTCGGACTTCACCGGGCAGCCGGGCGTCCTCAACGGCGCCAGCGAGCTGCTGGGCGAGGTCCTGGGCGACAAGGGCGTCCACGCGCGGAGCGCGGTCGGCGTGGCCGTGCTGCCGCTGGACGCGCCGGTCGAGGTCGAGATCCAGGTGGAGCTGACGCAGCCGTAAGCGGCCCTCCGCGGCGCCGGTGATCGTTGCCTCTCGAACATCAGCGCGCCAGGGGATAGCCTCCGGCCATGGCGAACGGTCAGTGGTATCCCTCCGAGTGGCCGGAGCTCATCCGCGCGCTGGCGGCCGGCACCCTCACCCCGGTGACCCCGAAGCGCGCGGCCACGGTGATGCTCCTGAAGGACACCGACAGCGGCCCCGCCGTGCACATGCTGCGCAGACGCGCCTCCATGGCCTTCGCCGGAGGCGCGTACGCCTACCCCGGCGGCGGCGTGGACCCGCGCGACGACGACCGCCACGTCCGCTGGGCGGGCCCCACGCGCGCGTGGTGGGCGGACCGGCTGGGCGTCGACGAGACCCTGGCCCAGGCGATCGTCTGCGCGGCCGTGCGCGAGACGTACGAGGAGGCGGGCGTCCTCCTGGCCGGCCCGACCTCCGACACCGTCGTCGGCGACACCACCGGCGACGACTGGGAGGCCGACCGCGCGGCCCTCGTCGCCCGCGACCTGTCGTTCGCCGAGTTCCTGGACCGGCGGGGCCTGGTGCTGCGCTCCGACCTGCTCGGCGCCTGGACCCGCTGGATCACCCCGGAGTTCGAGACCCGCCGCTACGACACCTGGTTCTTCGTCGCCGCCCTCCCCGAGGGCCAGCGCACCCGCAACGCCTCCTCCGAGGCGGACCGCACCGTGTGGATCCGGCCCGCGGACGCGGCGGCGGCCTACGACAAGGGCGAGCTGCTGATGATGCCGCCCACCATCGCCACACTGCGCCAGCTGACGCCGTACGACACGGCCGCCGGGGCGCTGGCCGCCGCACCGGGCCGGGACCTGGCCCCCGTCCTCGCACAGGCCCGTATGGAGGGCGAGGAGATCGTGCTGTCCTGGCCGGGCCACGACGAGTTCACCAAGCACATCCCGAGCGGGGGAGCTTCCTCATGACCGACGCAGGCGCCCTTCCCGGCCGGCCGCGCGGCGGGGTCCTGTCCGGACCCGCCACCGCGCGGGCCGTCAACGTCCTCGCGCCCAACCCGTCCGCCATGACCTTGGACGGCACCAACACCTGGATCCTGTCGGAGCCCGACTCCGAGCTGGCCGTCGTCGTCGACCCCGGCCCGCTGGACGACGGGCACCTGCGGCACGTCGTCGACACCGCCGAGCGGGCCGGCAAGCGCATCGCCCTGACCCTGCTGACCCACGGCCATCCCGACCACGCCGAGGGCGCCGCCCGCTTCGCCGAACTGACCGGCACGCGCGTGCGGGCCCTCGACCCGGCGCTGCGGCTCGGCGACGAGGGCCTGGCCGCCGGTGACGTGGTCCGGGTGGGCGGTCTGGAGCTGCGGGTCGTCCCGACGCCCGGCCACACCGCGGACTCGCTCTGCTTCCACATCCCGGCCGACCGCGCGGTCCTCACCGGCGACACGGTCCTCGGCCGCGGCACGACGGTCGTGGCGCACCCCGACGGCCGCCTCGGCGACTATCTGGACTCGCTGCGCCGTCTGAGGTCCCTCACGGTCGACGACGGCGTCCACACGGTCCTCCCGGGCCACGGACCGGTCCTGGAGGACGCCCAGGGCGCCGTGGAGTTCTACCTCGCCCACCGCGCCCACCGCCTCGCCCAGATCGAGACGGCGGTGGAGGACGGCTACCGCACGCCCGAGCAGGTCGTGGCGCACGTCTACGCCGACGTCGACCGCTCCCTGTGGCCGGCGGCTGAGCTGTCGGTGCGGGCCCAGCTGGAGTACCTGGAGGAGCACGGGCTCATCTAGCCGGCCCCGCGAACAGCGCCGGTACGTACGACGACGGGGTCCCGCCTGCTGCCAGGCGGGACCCCGTCGTCGTACCGCTTCGTGACGGCGTGACCGGTGTCAGCGGGAGCGCTTGGCCAGCCGCTCCACGTCCAACAGGATCACCGCGCGGGCCTCCAGGCGGAGCCAGCCGCGCTGGGCGAAGTCGGCGAGCGCCTTGTTGACCGTCTCGCGGGAGGCGCCGACGAGCTGCGCCAGCTCCTCCTGGGTGAGGTCGTGGACGACGTGGATGCCCTCCTCGGACTGCACGCCGAAGCGGCGGGAGAGGTCCAGCAGGGCGCGTGCGACACGGCCCGGGACGTCCGAGAAGACCAGGTCCGACATGGCGTCGTTGGTCTTGCGCAGCCGGCGGGCGACGGCGCGCAGCAGCGCGGCGGCCACCTCGGGGCGGGCGTTCAGCCAGGGCTGGAGGTCGCCGTGGCCGAGGCCGAGCAGCTTGACCTCGGTCAGCGCGGTGGCGGTCGCCGTGCGCGGGCCCGGGTCGAACAGGGACAGCTCGCCGATCAGCTCGCCGGGGCCCACCACGGCCAGCATGTTCTCGCGGCCGTCGGGCGACGTGCGGTGCAGCTTGACCTTGCCCTCGGTCACGACGTAGAGCCGGTCGCCCGGGTCTCCCTCGTGAAACAGGGAGTCGCCTCGCGCGAGGGTCACCTCACTCATGGAGGCACGCAGCTCCGCGGCCTGCTCGTCGTCGAGCGCCGCGAAGAGCGGATTCCGCCGCAGAACGTCGTCCACGAGTTCTCTCCTTGTCGACCTGCTCAGGGGATCTTGCTCCCCCTTGTACCAGGGGACCGTGGTGCCCATTTTGCCGGAGGGTCCAAACAGTGTGATCTGTCACAAGGATGCCGCACTGGTGTCCCGTGGTAAGCGGCAGGGGTCCAATCGGGGGCTGATCTTCGAGGTCCGGGGCGGATGTCAGTGCGGGGCCTTAGGCTGGCCGAGTGTCCAAAAAGCCGGTGAGAGCACAGGCCGAGGGGGCTGCGCGGGTGGTGGTACGTCGCGATTCCGCTGTGGGCGAACAGGTCCCGGACAGTGAGGGAAAAACGGCAAAAGCGACAAAGAAGGCTGCTGTGAAGAAGTCGGGTCCGGCGGAGAAGGCCGCGCCTCTGAGGACGGCCGCCGCGGGCGGCGCGGCCGAGGAACCGGCGGCGAAGAAGACGGCCGCGAAGAGCACCGCCAAGACGGCCGCCTCCAAGAAGGCCGCCTCCAAGAAGGCCGCCTCCAAGACGGCCCCTTCCAAGAAGGCCGTCAGCAAGAAGACCGCCGCAAAGAAGACCGCCGCCAAGAAGGCTGTTGCCAAGAAGGCCGTCTCCGCCAAGACCGCCGCCCCGGACGCCCCCCTCAGCAAAGCCACCGTCAAAAAGGCCGACATCGCGCCCAAGAAGGCCGCCGCCGCGGTGAAGAAGGCCCCCGCGAAGACCATCGCGCCCAAGTCGCCCCGCGCGGAGTCCCGTACGGCCCTGGTCCGCCGTGCCCGCCGGATCGACCGCGAACTCGCCGAGGTCTTTCCGTACGCCCACCCGGAGCTGGACTTCGACAACCCCTTCCAGCTGCTGGTCGCCACGGTGCTGTCCGCGCAGACCACCGACCTGCGCGTCAACCAGACCACCCCGGCGCTGTTCGCCAAGTACCCGACCCCCGAGGACCTGGCCGCCGCCAACCCGGAGGAGGTTGAGGAGATCCTGCGGCCCTGCGGGTTCTTCCGGGCGAAGACGCGGTCGGTGATAGGGCTGTCCAAGGCGCTGACGGAGGAGTTCGGCGGCGAGGTCCCTGGCCGTCTGGAAGACCTCGTCAAACTGCCCGGCGTCGGGCGCAAGACCGCCTTCGTGGTCCTCGGCAACGCCTTCGGCCACCCCGGCATCACCGTGGACACGCACTTCCAGCGGCTGGTCCGGCGCTGGCAGTGGACCGAGGAGGCCGACCCCGACAAGATCGAGGCCGCCGTCGGCGCGCTCTTCCCCCGCGGCGACTGGACCGACCTCTCGCACCACGTCATCTGGCACGGCCGCCGGATCTGCCACGCCCGCAAACCGGCCTGCGGCGCCTGCCCCATCGCCCCGCTCTGCCCGGCGTACGGCGAGGGCGAGACGGACCCGGAGAAGGCGAAGAAGCTGCTGAAGTACGAGAAGGGCGGCTTGCCCGGCCAGCGGCTGAACCCTCCGCAGGCCTACCTGGACGCGGGCGGCAGGCCGGCCCCGCCGCTGGGGGCCGGATGAGGGGCGCGGCGGTGTCCTGGCCACGGCCGGGCGGCTCGCCGGGCCGGGCGGAACGATCGCGGGGCCCTCGGGCGTTGGAAGCAGCAGGACGACGGGGGTGGCGATGACGCGGGCGAGCGAGACGCAGGGCGGTCCGGTGACGGTCAGCAAGGACGGGCTGCCGGGCTGGCTGGACCCGGTGGTGCGGGCCGTGGAGACGGTGAAGCCGGTCCAGCTGAGCCGCTTCCTGCCGCCGGAGGACGGGGCCGGCCGCCAGTCCGCCGTCCTGGTCCTGTTCGGCGAGGGCGAGCGCGGTCCGGAACTGCTGCTGATGGAGCGCGCCGGCACCCTGCGGTCGCACGCCGGGCAGCCGTCCTTCCCGGGCGGCGCCCTCGACCCCGAGGACGGCGACCCGCATGCCGACGGGCCGCTGCGGGCGGCACTGCGCGAGGCGGAGGAGGAGACCGGCCTCGACCCGTCGGGCGTCCAGGTCTTCGGCGTGCTGCCCAAGCTGTACATCCCGGTGAGCGGCTTCGTCGTGACGCCGGTGCTGGGCTGGTGGCGGGAGTCGAGCCCGGTCGGCGTCGTCGACCCCAACGAGACCGCGCGGGTGTTCACCGCGCCCGTGGCGGATCTCACGGATCCCGCCAACCGCGCCACCGCCCTGCACCCCAGCGGCCATCGAGGCCCGGCATTTCTGGTCGAATCGGCACTCGTCTGGGGTTTCACGGCGGGAATCATCGACCGGCTGCTGCACTACGCGGGCTGGGAGCGCCCCTGGGACCGGGACAAGCTGGTCCCGCTCGACTGGCGCGCATGACAGGGTGGCCCCCGTGCCGTGTTCACCCGGGGGCCGTCCCTGGGACCGGTCGGCGGTGTGAGCGGAAGATGACGAGGCGAGGCCTGAAGCGTTGAACGTGCTGGACATCCTGTTGCTCGTCGCTGCCGTGTGGTTCGCGATCGTCGGCTATCGCCAGGGCTTCGTCGTCGGCATCCTGTCGGTGATCGGCTTCCTGGGAGGCGGCCTGGTGGCCGTCTACGTGCTGCCGGTGATCTGGGACCTGCTGACCGACAACGCGGAGGTGAGCACGACCGCCGCCGTCGTCGCCGTCGTCGTCGTGATCGTCTGTGCCTCCGTCGGCCAGGCCCTGACCACCCACCTCGGCAACAAGCTGCGCCGGTACATCACGTGGTCCCCGGCCCGCGCGCTGGACGCCACCGGCGGTGCCCTCGTCAACGTGGTCGCCATGCTGCTGGTCGCCTGGCTGATCGGCTCGGCCCTGGCCGGCACCACGCTGCCGACGCTCGGCAAGGAGGTCCGCAGCTCCAAGGTGCTGCTCGGTGTGTCGCGCGCGCTGCCCGCGCAGGCCGACACCTGGTTCGCGGACTTCTCCTCGGTGCTCGCGCAGAACGGCTTCCCGCAGGTCTTCAGCCCGTTCGCCAACGAGCCCATCACCGACGTCCAGCCGCCCGACCCGGCGCTCGTGGGCAGCCCGGTGGCCGCCCGCGCGCAGCGCTCCATCGTGAAGGTGGTGGGCACCGCGCAGAGCTGCGGCAAGGTCCTGGAGGGCACCGGCTTCGTCTTCTCCGACCGCCGCGTGATGACCAACGCGCATGTGGTGGGCGGTGTCGACGAGCCCACCGTGCAGATAGGCGGCGAGGGCAAGAAGTACGACGCCACCGTCGTGCTCTACGACTGGGAGCGCGACATCGCGGTACTCGACGTGCCCGACCTGAAGGCGCCCGTCCTGAAGTTCACCGACGGCGACGCGGAGAGCGGCGACAGCGCGATCGTCGCGGGCTTCCCGGAGAACGGCGCGTACGACGTGCGTTCCGCGCGGGTGCGCGGGCGCATCACCGCCAACGGCCCGGACATCTACCACCGCGGCACCGTCCGCCGGGATGTGTACTCGCTCTTCGCGACCGTCCGTCAGGGCAACTCCGGCGGCCCGCTGCTCACCCCTCAGGGCGAGGTCTACGGCGTGGTGTTCGCGAAGTCGCTGGACGACGCCGAGACGGGGTACGCGCTGACCGTGGACGAGATCCGGGAGGACATCACCGCGGGGCGTACCGCCAAGCAGCAGGTGGGTACCGACAGCTGCGCGCTCTGACGCGGCGCGCCGGTCAGCCGCGGGGGTGACGCAGGCGCATCGAGACCCAGCGGGCCCGGCGGCGGAGGATGCGCGGAATGCCCACCCGCGGGTCGGCGCCCGCGAGTTGCGGTTCCCCCCGCTGGTGAGAGCTCAGTGCGCCGCTGCCAGAGCGGCGGTCGCGTGCTGCTGCGTCACTGTAGTCGTGCGTCCAGCCCATACCCCGACGTGTGCCCCCGCGCGAAGGTCGATAACCGCCTCGCGCGCCCCCAATTGGCCTATGCGGCGGGCATGTGGCCGTTCGTAGGACAGGTGTTCGCGTGTCCGGATACCGGGCGCAGCGGAGCGGTCACGGCCCGGGTTCGGAAGCGGTTCAGCGGTCCGGCTCGGGGTCCTTCAGCCAGCCGATCAGCTCGTTGGAGAACGCCACCGGGTCCTCCTCGTGCGGAAAGTGGCCGAGGCCGTCGAACAGCCGCCAGCGGTACGGGGCTTCGACGTACTCGCCGGAGCCGGCCGCGCTGCGGGTGCGCAGCACCGGGTCGAGCGAGCCGTGCAGATGCAGCGTCGGCACCCGCACCGGCCGCTTCATCCGCCGGTAGAACTGGATGCCGTCGGGGCGGGCCAGGGAGCGGACCAGCCAGCGGTACGGCTCGACGGAGCAGTGCGCGGTGGACGGGATGCGCATCGCCCGCCGGTACGCCTCCACCGCCTCGTCGTCCGGCAGCCGCGGCCCGGACCAGTCCCGGATCAGCCGGCCCACCAGCGCCCCGTCGTCCGCGACGAGCTGCCGCTCGGGGATCCACGGCCGCTGGAAGCCCCAGATGTAGGAGCCGGCGGCGGTCTGCCTGGGGTCGGAGAGCATCGCCGAGCGCCAGCGCCGCGGATGCGGCATCGAGGCGACCGCGAGCCGCCGGACCAGCTTGGGCCGCATCACGGCCGCCGTCCACGCCAGGTAGCCGCCCACGTCGTGCCCGACGAGCGCGGCGTCCGGCTCGCCGAGCGAGCGGATGACGCCGGTGACGTCGAGGGCGAGGTTGGCGGGGTCGTAGCCGCGCGGCGTGCGGTCGCTGCCGCCGACGCCCCTCAGGTCCATGGCGACGGCCCGGAACCCGGCGTCGGCGAGCGCCACCAGCTGGTGCCGCCAGGCCCACCAGAACTGCGGGAAGCCGTGCAGCAGCATCACCAGCGGTCCGTCGCCCACCTCCGCGATGTGGAAACGCGCGCCGTTGGCGGCCACGTCCCGGTGGATCACCTCACGCCCGCCGGGCAGGTCGAGTCGTACGACCGAGGCGGGCTGGGCCCAAGGGGTGTCGGGTTCCGTCATGACGACGAGCGTGCCACAGGCTCGATGGCCGCGGGCGCGCGGTCCTGCGGCAGCTCGGGGCGCGGGTGCGGCTTGGCCTTCTGCAGGACGCCCGCCGACTCCTTCATCGACGCGGCGACCTTCTGCGGGCCGCGGCCCTTCTTCGCCTTCTTGGCGAAGAGCACGCCGATCAGCGCGAGGAGACCGGCGACGAGCACGTTCGCCGCGAAGGAGAGCAGGAAGCAGACCGCCAGGTTCCAGTGGCTCCAGGTCCGAATGCCGTACGCCAGGGCGAAGTTGAGCATCGGCAGCGAGAACAGCAGGAGCACGCCTGCGGCCATGAAGGCGCCGCCGCTGGTCGCTCCCCGCTTGACGTCCTGTCGGAGCTGGGACTTGGCCAGTGCGATCTCGTCGTGCACCAGCGCGGACAATTCGGTCGTCGCCGACGCGAACAGCTGGCCGATGCTGCGTTCGGCGCCGACCGGGCTGCCGTCGGGTGCGCTCATCGCGGTCTCCCTCTTCTGCCTGACGGGTGACGGGCCCGTCTTTTGTACCGTCTCGTCAGATCATGCCGGACGGTCGTCCTCCTCGCCTGCCCCGCCCGCCACTTCGGCAAGCCCGTCGCGCTCGGCGGCCCTCCGCTCCGCCATACGGCGGTGCTCGGCGGCCTTGGCGTCGTAGATGGCGGCCATCCGGAGGTGGTACTCCGGCTGGTCCTCCTCGTAGATGTCCGGAATGCCGTCGAGGTCGTCGTCGCGCTCCTCTTCCTCCCACATCCGGCGGTATTTGGCGTTCCGTATCTTCAGCAGGACCGTCGCGAGGACCGCCGCGATCAGGGAACCGGTCAGGACGGCCGCCTTGACCTCGTCGGTGAGCGCCGCCTCGCCCTCGAAGGCCAGCTCGCCGATCAGCAGCGAGACGGTGAAGCCGATTCCGGCCAGGGTGGCCACCGCGAAGACGTCGGCCCAGGCGAGGTCGTCGCTGAGCGAGGCCCGGGTGAAACGGGCCGTGAGCCAGGTGCCGCCGAAGATGCCGAGCGTCTTGCCGACCACCAGACCGAGCACCACGCCCAGTGTCTCCGGCTGGGTGAAGACATCGCCGAGCGCGCCGCCGGACACCGTCACACCCGCGCTGAACAGGGCGAACAGCGGCACGGCGAGGCCCGCCGAGAGCGGCCGTACGAGGTGTTCGATGTGTTCGCCGGGAGAGTGCACCTCGCCCTCACGGGTGGTGCAGCGCAGCATCAGCCCCATCGCGACACCGGCGATGGTGGCGTGGATGCCGCTGTTGTACATCAGGGCCCAGATCACCAGAGCCAGCGGGACGTACACGTACCAGCCGCGGACGCCCTTGCGCAGCAGCAGCCAGAAGACGACGAGGCCGGCCACCGCGCCGCCGAGGGCGGCGAAGTTCAGGGTGTCGGTGAAGAACACCGCGATGATCATGATGGCGAACAGGTCGTCGACGACGGCGAGGGTCAGCAGGAAGGCGCGCAGGGCGCTGGGCAGCGAGGTGCCGATGACCGCGAGCACGGCGAGCGCGAAGGCGATGTCGGTGGCCGTCGGCACCGCCCAGCCGTCCAGGGAGCCGCCGCCGGTGACGTTGGTCAGGGTGTAGACCAGCGCCGGGACGGCCATGCCGCACAGCGCGGCGACGACCGGCAGCGCGGCGGCCTTCGGATCGCGCAGATCACCGGCGACCAACTCGCGTTTCAGCTCGATACCGGCGACGAAGAAGAAGATCGCGAGCAGTCCGTCGGCCGCCCAGTGCTCGACGGACAGGTCCAGGCCGAGCGCTTCCGGGCCGAAGTGGAAGTGGCTGACCGATTCGTAGCTGTCGTGCAGCGCGGGGATGTTCGTCCAGATCAGCGCGGTGACCGCGGCGATGAGCAGCAGCACGCCGCCGACGGTCTCGGTGCGCAGGGCGTCCGCGACGAAGGTGCGCTCCGGGAGGGACAGCCGCCCGAGGACCTTGTGGGGCGTGCGGGGCGCGGACACGGAGACCTCCGGTGGGTGGGCAGCGCGAATCGGTTGCCGACCAGACTTCCCGGCGCACCCTGAGCCCGATCCTAGACGCGACAGGGGTGCCCGGCACGCTCGGCGCCGGGCACCCCTGGTCGTGGGCGGCTGCGGTCAGTCCTCGCTGGGCGCGGCCGGCAGCTTGTCCTGGATGAGCTGCATGACGCTGCTGTCGGTGAGGGTGGTGACGTCGCCCAGGGCGCGGTTCTCGGCGACGTCGCGCAGCAGGCGGCGCATGATCTTGCCGGAGCGGGTCTTGGGCAGTTCGGCGACCGGCAGGATGCGCTTGGGCTTGGCGATGGGGCCGAGGGTGGCGCCGACGTGGTTGCGCAGGTCGGCGACGAGGTCGTCGGTCTCGGCGGCGGTGCCGCGCAGGATGACGAAGGCGACGATGGCCTGGCCGGTGGTCTCGTCGGCGGCGCCGACGACGGCCGCCTCGGCGACCGAGGGGTGGGAGACGAGCGCGGACTCGACCTCGGTGGTGGAGATGTTGTGGCCGGAGACCAGCATGACGTCGTCGACGCGGCCGAGGAGCCAGATGTCGCCGTCGTCGTCCTTCTTCGCGCCGTCGCCGGCGAAGTACTTGCCCTCGAAGCGGGACCAGTAGGTGTCGAGGAAGCGCTGGTCGTCGCCCCAGATGGTGCGCAGCATGGACGGCCAGGGCTCGGTGAGGACGAGGTAGCCGCCGCCGCCGTCGGGCACCTCGTTGGCCTCGTCGTCGACGACGGTCGCCGAGATGCCGGGCAGCGGGGTCTGGGCGGAGCCGGGCTTGGTGGCGGTGACGCCGGGCAGCGGCGAGATCATCATGGCGCCGGTCTCGGTCTGCCACCAGGTGTCGACGATGGGGGTGCGGTCGGCGCCGATGTGCTTGCGGTACCAGATCCACGCCTCGGGGTTGATCGGCTCGCCGACCGAGCCCAGCACGCGCAGGCTGCTCAGGTCGAACTTGGCGGGGATGTCGTCGCCCCACTTCATGAAGGTGCGGATCGCGGTGGGCGCGGTGTAGAGGATGCTGACCTTGTACTTCTGGACGATCTCCCAGAAGCGGCCCTGGTGCGGGGTGTCCGGGGTGCCTTCGTACATGACCTGGGTGGCGCCGTTGGCGAGCGGCCCGTAGACGATGTAGGAGTGGCCGGTGACCCAGCCGACGTCCGCGGTGCACCAGTAGACGTCGGTCTCGGGCTTGAGGTCGAAGACGGCGTGGTGGGTGTAGGCGGCCTGGGTGAGGTAGCCGCCGGAGGTGTGCAGGATGCCCTTGGGCTTCCCGGTGGTGCCGGAGGTGTAGAGGATGAACAGCGGGTTCTCCGCCTCGAACGCCTCCGGTGTGTGCTCGGTGGACTGCCGGCCGACGATCTCGTGCCACCAAACGTCACGGCTGTCGTCGAAGGCGACGTCCTGGCCGGTGCGGCGCACCACCAGTACGTGCTCGACGCCGGCCGCGCGGGAGACGGCCTCGTCCACGGCGGGCTTGAGCGCGGAGGGCTTGCCGCGCCGGTAGCCGCCGTCGGCGGTGATGACGACCTTGGCGTCGGCGTCCTGGATCCGGGTCGCGAGCGCGTCCGCGGAGAAGCCGCCGAAGACGACGGAGTGCGCGGCGCCGATCCGGGCGCAGGCCAGCATCGCGACCGCGGTCTCGGGGATCATCGGCATGTAGACCGCGACCCGGTCGCCCTTGCGCACGCCCAGTTCCAGCAGGGCGTTCGCGGCCTGGGAGACCTCGTCCTTGAGCTGGGCGTAGGTGAGGGCGCGGCTGTCGCCGGGCTCGCCCTCGAAGTGGATGGCGACCCGGTCGCCGTGTCCGGCCTCGACATGGCGGTCGACGCAGTTGTAGGCGACGTTCAGCTCGCCGTCCTGGAACCACTTGGCGAACGGCGGGTTCGACCAGTCCAGGGTCTCGGTCGGCTCCTTGGCCCAGCTCAGCCGGCGGGCCTGCTCGGCCCAGAAGCCGAGCCTGTCAGCCTTGGCCTGTTCATACGCCTCCGCCGTGACATTGGCGTTCGCGGCCAGGTCGGCGGGGGGTGCGAACCTGCGCTCTTCCTTGAGCAGGTTGGCCAGGCTTTCGTTGCTCACGACATCTCCCTTTCCCAGGGTGTCCGTTGTGTCCCAGGCCACAGCTCATCAGACCCGGGGGCCCGATGACAAGGGTCGTTGGGAAATTGGTTTAGACCTGTGGGGTGTTCGGTCGGTCCGCTGCGACGGTCGCGGTCATCCGTACCCACGGACGCGACCGGAGCGGAGTTCAGCCGCTGTAACGCCTTTCACACTCCGGCCCAAGTACGGGTGAAGCGTCATCGTGGACCACGAGAGGGGACAGCGAGTGGATGGCATACGGGGCGGGCCCGCGGCGGCGGCCCGCGACCCCCAGCTCTTCGAGGAGTTCTACCGCTGCCACGTCGACGCCGTGACGTCCTTCGTGGCCCGGCGTGTCGCCGACGCCCACACCGTCGCCGACCTGACGGCCGAGGTCTTCCTCGCCGTCCTCGACTCCGCCCACACCTACCGGCCGGGGCGGGGCGGCGAACGGGCCTGGCTCTACGGCATCGCCCGCAACGTCGTCTCCTCCGAGCGCCGGCGCCTGGCCCGCGAGACCCGGCGCGACCGGCTGATCTCCGGGCGGCGGCTGCTGGAGGCCGACGACATCGCCCGCCTGGAGGACAAGCTCGACGCCGAGTCCCCGGGCCGCCGCGCCCTCGCCGCGCTGGAACGGCTGCCGGAGGGCGAACGGGCGGTCCTCGAACTGATCGCGGTCGACCAGCTCACGGTCACCGAGGCCGCGGCCGCGCTGGGCATCCGCCAGGTCACGGCACGTGTACGGCTGCACCGGGCCCGGAAGGCGCTGCGCGCCGCGGCGGCGCCCGAACCGGCCGAAGGACCGCGCGGCACCGCCCTGTCGTACGTCACTGGAGAGACCGGAGGAGAGGCATGACCACCAAGGCGACCTTCGAGGACCGGCTGCTCACGGAGCTGCGCCGCGAGATCGACCGGCGTGCGAGCGGCACGAGCGACCTCGCGGCGGTCCCCGCGCCCGCACCGAGCCGCCGCCGTACGGCCGTCACCGCGCCGAGGCTCGGCCTCCTCGCCCTGGCCTGCGCGGCCGCCGCGGCCGCGTGGGTGCTGATGCCGGGCTCCCCGGCCGGCACCCCGGCCTACGCGCTGGAGGCGCACCCCGACGGCAGTGTGACCCTCACCCTCAAGGACATGGCCCTCGGCGGCCATCTCCAGGACGGGCTCGCCGAACGGCTGGAGCGGCAGGGCATCCACGTGGCCGTGGACGAGCTGCCGGCCGGATACGAGTGCACGCACCCGCGGGGCAAGACCCTGCCGGGGCGCTTCGCCCCGGACGGGGGCGAGGGCGGCTGGGAGATCACTCTGCGCCGCGGGGACTCCCTGGCCTTCGAGAGCATCACGCAGCCGCGACCGGACGGATCCCGGCAGCGGGTCGTCAGCTTCTACGGCGTCCGCGGCGAGATCGCGCCCTGCGATCCCGTACGGGCCCCCGAGCCCCGCCCGACGCCGGCGCCCGGCCTCCGCTGAGCGGGCGGGGCGAGGGGCCGACGAGGGGCGGGGCGGGGTGATGGGCCGGTGGTGGGCCGGTGGTGGGCTCTGTCTACGCCGGACTGGGCAGGTCCTCGACGTCGGCCACATGGTCGAAGACCTCCGCGTCGGGGACCTCCGCGTCGGGCGTGTCGGCGAGGAGATACGCCTGGGCCTCGCCCACGTGGAAGTACATCCCGTGCAGCTCCAGCGCACCCGCGTCCAGGGCTCTGGCCACCGACTCATGGGCCCGCAGATGCTCCAGCTGCTGGACGACGTTGGTCAGCGAGAGCTGCTCGACCGCGTCGGCCGGCCGCCGCCCGGCGAGCCGTGCCCACGGCCGGCTCTCGTCGGCCATCCGCTCCAGACTGGGCTTCCCGTGCCGCAGCCACCGCTTGAGCGGGGTCTGCGCACCGCCGGGCTCGGAGGTCAGCAGGGCCTGCATCGCCCCGCACCCGGAGTGCCCGCACACCGTGATGGACCGCACCTTCAGCACGTCCACCGCGTACTCGATCGCCGCGGCCACCGAGTCGTCGCCGCTCTCCTCGCCGGGCGGCGGCACCAGGTTGCCCACGTTGCGCACCACGAAGAGATCCCCGGGACCGCTTGAGGTGATCATCGAGGTGACGAGCCTGGAGTCGGCGCAGGTGAGGAAGAGCTGCACCGGCCGCTGCCCCTCCCGCGCCAGCCGCGCCAGCTCGCCGCGCACCAGCGGGGCGGTCTTGCGCTGGAAGGCGCTGATGCCGCGGGCCAGTTGGTGGCCTCCGGTGCGGGGGCGGGTGCGGTCGCTCGTCCGGGTGCCGGTGCTCGTGCCTGTACCGGTGCCGGTTGCCGAGGTGGTGGCTGTGGCTGTGCCCTTGGGGTCGCTCGGTGCCGTGCTTGCGGCGGCTGTGGGAGCGGGGTCGGGGGTGCCGATGGACGCGGTGCTCTCGCCGGGGGCGGGCCGGCCGTCGACCGGGACCGGTGCCTCGGGGCCGCCGGTGCGTCCTGTGAAGGGATCACCGGTACCTCCGGAAGCGGCCCCCGGCCGTTCCCACTCGCACTGATGGTTGCGCCACGGCGTCCACGGGCTGCAACGGCAGTCATGGCCGTCCACCGCGTCGTCCGGTCCGGCGCCGGTGGGGTGCTCGATCGGGGCGCCGGGCTCGGCGATGCGGATTCCGGCGCGGCGGCCGGTCAGTTCGACGGTGCCGCCCTGCGCGGTGTGCGTGTTCTGCCAGTCCTGCAAGGTCTCGTACGCCGCGTGGTCCATGAAGGAGCCGTCCAACTCCACCACCACATCGGTGCCCTGGGGCACCAGGTGCAGGACCCTGCTCAGGCGCGGCACCGCGAGGAACGTCAACTGGCCGCGTACGTGGACATGATGGACGCCTCCCTCTTCGGTGTGCGTGATGCGGGTGCGGGTGAGGCGGTGCAGGGCGACGCCGACGGCCACGGCGATGCCGAGCGCCACGCCCTCCAGGACGCCGAAGAGCACCACGCCGAGGGTGGTCACGGCGTACACCAGCACCTCTCGGTGGCGGGTCACCGTGCGGATGTGGTGCAGGGACACCATCTGGAAGCCGACGGCCATCACCAGGGCGGCGAGGGCGGCGAGCGGGATGAGCTCCAGGAGCGGGACCATCAGCAGCGTGGCGACCACGACGAGCGCGCCGTGCAGCATCGTGGAGTTCCGGCTCACCGCGCCCGCGTGCACATTCGCCGTGCTGCGCACCGCGACGCCCGCGACCGGCAGTCCGCCGAGGCTGCCGGAGACGATGTTCGCGGCGCCCTGGCCGAGCAGTTCACGGTCCAGGTCGGAGCGCGGCACCCGGCCGGAGAGGCCGGGGCGGGCGGCGGCCATCTTGTCCACCGCGACCGCGCCGAGCAGCGACTGCACGCTGCACACCAGCGTGGTGGTGAGGACGGCGGCGATCAGCCCGAGCACCGGTCCTTCGGGCAGCCCGGCCAGTGCGTGGCTGCGCCAGGACGGCAGGTCCACCTTGGGCAGGGCGAGGCCGGTGAGCGAGGCGGTCACGGTGGCTCCGGCGACGGCGACGAGCGGCGTCGGAGCCTTGCGCAGCGCCCGCCCGACCCGTCCGGGCAGCCGGGGCCAGAGCATCAGCACCGTCAGGGTGAGCGCGCTCGTCGTCACGGCGGCGGGGTGCAGGTCCGCGAGCTGGGCGGGCAGTGCGCGCAGGTTGTCGAGCACGGCGCTCTGCGGAGTGCCGCCGAGGACGATGTGCAGCTGGGCGACGGCGATGGTGACACCGATGCCGGCCAGCATGCCGTGCACGATGGCGGGGCTGACCGCGAGGGCGGTGCGGGCCACGCGCAGGCAGCCGAGGCCCAGTTGGGCGAGGCCGGCGAGGACGGTGATGGCACAGGTCGTCCGCCATCCGTAACGCTGGATGAGGTCGGCGGTGACGACCGTGAGTCCGGCGGCGGGGCCGCTCACCTGGAGGGGGGAGCCGCCGAGCCGGCCGGCGACGATGCCGCCGACGGCGGCGGCGACCAGGCCGGCCTGGAGCGGCGCGCCGGTGGCGAGGGCGATGCCGAGGGACAGCGGCAGGGCGATGAGGAAGACCGCGATGGCGGCCGACACATCGGCACCCGCGATCCGGAGCCGGCGGGGCCGGTGCGGTGGCGGGCTGTGCGGCTGGTGACTGCGGTTCGTGTGGTGGGGGTCGGTGATGCGTGTGGGGACGCAGGCGGACATGTTTCCCGTCTCCTCCGGGGCAGCGCGGTCGCGGAACAGGTCGGTCCCGCCGGACGGCGGGGCCGTCGCGGCCGTGTGGTCACGGCGTGCAGCGGCGGGATGAATCAACGCTCGGTAAACGGATCGTAATCCAGAGTAAAGGTCAGGCATGGATTTTCCCGGCAAATGGGTCATGAAATCACTCCGGAGAGTGAAGTGAGCATTTGATCGGCTTGTCGTACTAATTCCTTCTCGGGTCCGTGCGAACTTGACGGCACTGTCGGCTCTTTCCGGCACATCACCCGAAAACGCCTCAGCGGCGTTGGCCCGAGAGAAGGAAGAAGGTGGGCGGATGATGGCCGCCACCCAGAGGATCGCCGCGGGCGCTGTGGCCACCGCGGTCTGTGCCGTGTCGCTCGCCGGCTGCTCGTTCGGCTCCGGCGCCGCGGAGGAGGGTTCACCCGGTGCGGAGAAGGAGAAGGCCGCCGCACCAGCTCCCAAGAGCCCGGTCCGGCTGATCGGCGACGGCTCGACGGCGTTCACCGGCGCCCAGCCGCATCTGCCGCGGCCCGAGCGCCTCGAACCCGGTCAGAAGCCGCCCCAGTTCGTCGTCTTCTCCTGGGACGGCGCGGGCGAGGACAGCCAGAAGTTGTTCTCCCACTTCCGCCAGGTCGCCAAGGCGAACGACGCCACCATGACGTACTTCCTCAGCGGGGTCTATCTGCTCCCGGAGGAGAAGGCCGACCTCTACAAGCCGCCACAGCACTCACCGGGCCGCTCGGACATCGGCTTCAACGACCGGCAGGGCATCGCCGACACCGTCGAGCAGCTGCGCCTGGCCTGGCTGGAGGGCAACGAGGTCGGCACCCACTTCAACGGCCACTTCTGCGGCCCCGGCGGCGGGGTGGGCGAATGGTCGGTGGAGGAGTGGAAGGACGAGATCGCCCAGGCCAAGCACTTCGTGAAGTCCTGGAAGACCAACGCCGGCCTGACCGAGGCCTCCCCGCTGCCCTTCGACTACGACAAGGAGCTGATCGGCGCCCGCACACCCTGTCTGGAGGGCCAGTCGAACTTCATGCAGGCCGCCCGCGAGCTGGGCTTCCGCTACGACACCAGCGGCGTCAACGACCAGGTCTGGCCGAGGAAGAAGGAGGGCCTGTGGGACCTGTCGATGCAGTTGGTGCCGTTCCCGGGACACACCTTTGAGCAGCTGACCATGGACTACAACTTCATGGTCAACCAGTCGGGCACCACCACCCAGGGCGACCCCGACAAGTACGAGGCCTGGGGCGACCAGATGCGCGACGGCCTGCTCGCGGGCTTCCGCCGGGCCTACGACGGCAACCGCGCCCCGCTGATCATCGGCAACCACTTCGAGTCCTGGAACGGCGGCACCTACATGCGCGCCGTCGAGGAGGTCATCGAGGAGGTGTGCACCAAGGAGGAGGTGCGCTGCGTCTCCTTCCGCCAACTGGCCGACTGGCTGGACGCCCAGGACCCGCAGACCCTCGCCAAGCTCCGCACGCTGAGCGTGGGCGAGGCGCCGAAGCAGGGCTGGGCGTCCTTCCTGTCGGGCCGGCCGGCCCCGGCCCCCAAGGGCGTCCCCGGGGCGCCCGGGGGCAAGGACTAGCCGCCGGAGCGGTCAGGCGTTCGCCACCACGCTCTCGCCGAGCACGAACTCGGGGTCGACCTGCGCCGCCAGGTCGGCCCCGGTGCGCTCGTTCCCCCACGACTGGGCGTTCTTCAGGTGGAAGTGGACCATCTGGCGGGTGTACCGCTCCCAGTCGCGGCCCTCGTACGTCGCGTCGGCGGCGGACTGCAGGGTCTGCAGGGCGCGGCGATTGGCGTCCTCCAGGAGCGCGAACCGGGGCGGGCGGCCCTTCTCCATGGCGCGTACCCAGTCCGAGTGGCCGACGGTCACGAGCAGATCGTCCCCGACCTGGTCGCGCAGGTAGTCGAGGTCGTCCTGGCCCTGCACCTTGTTGCCGACGACCTTCAGCTCGACGCCGAAGTCCCGGGCGTACTCCTTGTACTGGCGGTAGACGGAGACCCCCTTCCGGGTCGGCTCGGCGACGAGGAACGTGATGTCGAAGCGGGTGAACATGCCGGAGGCGAAGGAGTCGGAGCCTGCGGTCATGTCGACCACCACGTACTCGTCGCGCCCGTCGACCAGGTGGTTCAGGCACAGCTCCACCGCTCCGGTCTTGGAGTGGTAGCAGGCGACCCCGAGATCGGCTTCGGTGAAGGGGCCGGTGACCATCAAACGGACCGCGCCGCCGTCGAGTTCCACCGGCCGGGCGCAGGTGTCGTAGACGGGGTTGTCCTCGCGCACCCGCAGCAGCCGCGAGCCCTCGCCGGGCGGCGTGGTCTTGATCATTGTGGCGGCGGAGGTGATGCGCGGGTTGGTGCCGCGCAGGTAGTCCTTGATCAGCGGCAGGTGGTCGCCCATGGCGGGCAGCGCGGCGGACTCCGGCTCGTCGAGGCCGAGCGCGGCGCCCAGGTGCTGGTTGATGTCCGCGTCGACGGCGATGACCGGCGCGCCGGTGGCCGCGAGGTGGCGGATGAACAGGGAGGACAGGGTGGTCTTGCCGCTCCCGCCCTTCCCGACGAAAGCAATTTTCATGTTCAGTAAGCCTAGTGGTGAGGTGACCCCGCGCGCGGGCCGGACGTGAAGAAGACCACTCCTTCGTGGGGTCGTGGCCCTCGGTGCGTAATGTCGTACGCATGAGTACGACAGGGGACCCCCTTGCGGCTCTGGGCGCACTGCCCGGAGTGGCCGAGTCCGTGGAGTCCGTGCGCAAGGCCGTGGACCGGGTCTACGGGCACCGGGTCATGCGGCGCCGCAGCAACGAGATCACCTCAGAGGCGGCGCTGCGCGGCGCCCGTGGCTCGGCGGCGCTCTCCGGCGCCGACTGGGCTCTGGAGGAGGTGCGCCGGCGCACCGACTTCAGCGGCGACGACGAGGCCCGGACCATGGGGGCGGCGCTGCGGCTGACCGCCGAGGCGGGCCAGCTGCTGTCCATCTGGCGGCAGTCGCCGCTGCGGGTGCTGGCACGGCTGCACCTGGTGGCGGCCGCCGACGACGCCGACCAGGTGGGACGGCCGCGGCAGCCGGGCGAGCCGGTCGACGAGCCGCTGGTCGAGCAGCCGCTGCCCGGTGCCGACGAGGTCTCGGCGCGGCTGGACGGGCTGGCCGAGCTGATCATCGCGGGCGGTTCGGCCCCCGCTCTGGTCACGGCCGCCGTCGTGCACGGCGAACTGCTGGCGCTGCGCCCGTTCACCTCGCACAACGGCCTGGTGGCGCGCGCGGCCGAGCGGATCGTCCTGGTTGGCAGCGGCCTGGACCCGAAGTCCGTCTGCCCGGCCGAGGTCGGCCATGCCGAGCTGGGCCGCGCCGCCTACCTGGCCGCCTTCGACGGCTATCTGTCCGGCACTCCCGACGGCATGGCGGCCTGGATCGCCCACTGCGGCCGGGCGATCGAACTGGGCGTGCGCGAGTCGACGGCGGTGTGCGAGGCGCTCCAGCGCGGAGCCGCGTGAAGAAGGGCCCTCGAAAGGGCCCGCGAACGGGTTGAACGGGTTGCGGCGGTACGAACGAATTCGTACCGCCGCTGGCACTCCCACCGAGTTACCAAGCGTCCTCGAAAAGTTGCCCATCAGGTCGGGTTCTTTGCCCGTCACCTGGTGCGGCTGGCCCGTAATCGACGGGTCGACGTCGCGTGGGTGCCCGGTGTTCATGCATCGGTCCGTGGGGCCAATTGCGTGTCTAAGGTGATCCTCTCGGATGTCCTTGGTCTCGCGGGCCGTTGAGTCCTTTGTACTCCTGCCACCGAATAAGCGGAAGTGGTGGCTCTACTTCTTTACTTGTCTTCTCAAGCAACCGGCTGAGCAGGTACCTCTTGACGGCTGCTCACCGGGCTCGGTGGAGAAGGGCAGGTCAGACGGCCGTGGCGCGGCGTCGGCTGGCGTACCAGACGAGACCCGCGGTGGCCGCCGCCGCCCCTATCGCCGCCGCCGCGACCAGGGCGGGCCGCGGCGGTACGGAGAAGGCGGGGATGCGCTGCTTGAGGCGGACCGGGCGATGGAAGTCGAGAATCGGCCAACCTCGCGAGACGGCCTCCCGGCGCAGCGCGCGGTCCGGGTTCACGGCGTGCGGACGGCCCACGGACTCCAGCATCGGCAGGTCGGTCGCCGAGTCGCTGTAGGCGTAGCAGCGCGCCAGGTCGTAGCCCTCGGACGCGGCCAGTTCCTTGATCGCCTCCGCCTTGGTGGGGCCGTAGGCGTAGTACTCCACCTCGCCCGTGAAGCAGCCGTCCTCGCCCACGACCATCCGGGTGGCGACCACGCGGTCGGCGCCCAGCAGCTCGCCGATCGGCTCGACCACCTCGGCACCGGACGTGGACACGATCACCACGTCGCGGCCGGCGGTGTGGTGCTCCTCGATCAGGGAGGCGGCCTCGTCGTAGATGAGCGGGTCGATGAGGTCGTGCAGCGTCTCCGCGACGATCTCCCTGACCTGCTGGACGTTCCAGCCGCGGACGAGCCGGGATAGATACTCGCGCGTCCGCTCCATCTGGTCGTGGTCCATACCGCCCACGAGGAAGACGAACTGGGCATACGCGGTCCGCAAGGCGGCCCTGCGGTTGATCAGCCCGCCTTGGTAGAAGGACTTGCTGAAGGTGAGCGTGCTCGACTTCGCAATGACCGTCTTGTCCAGGTCAAAGAAGGCCGCTGTGCGGGGCAAGGAGTGGTTTTCCACGACCCCGAGCATAGGCGCAGCCCATTCGGCGTAAGGTGGGGCGTGTGGGTTTGCCTGAGAGGGCTCTCGGGTACACCATGGAAGTCACGGATCGTTCGCGACCGTGCTAACCCGGCCCGACTCCTCCCCCCCCGAGTCGGCCGTGGGGACGACCCCCGCTCTCCCCCCCGGCGGGGGTCGTCGCATGTCCGGGTGGGTTTTTGGCTTCACGGCGCACTGTCGGCGCCGGATCGGGGCGGCTGCGGCCGCCCCTTTCTCATGCCCATGATCAGTGACGCAGAGTAGTCGTCGGACTCCTCTGCGGAAGTCGTACAGGAGATGGTGCGGAGGCCTCCGGGGCTCACCGGTATGGGTGACGGCGATATTCACAGCCATCGAGATGTCCACAGTTTTCCACCAAGATCCACTTTATTTCCCGATGCGCTGCACGGTGATTCCAGCGCGCCTCGCTCAGGCGAGTTCCGGCGTTCCGTTTGCCGGGCGCGTATGGCCGGTTTCCATGTCCCGCTCCGATGGGCGGGCGGGACGCCGGTCCTTCATCCGTCGCGAAAGGCGAGGCCGCCGAGGCCTTGCGGACGACGCCGTCAGAGAGCGAAGGGGGACATCGGCGATGGCCGGAACCGTCACACACGAACAGCCGTCCGCGGCCGGAGGGCGGCAGGGCAGGCCGCTGATCGTCACCGAGGACGCGGACCTCCTCGACGACCTGCTGCGCCTGTGCGCGGCGGCCGGAGCCACCCCCGAGGTCCGGCACGCGCCGCCCGACCGAGGCGGCGGCTGGGAGGCCGCGCCGCTCGTGCTGGTCGGCGACGACGCCGCTCGGCGAGTGCGCGGCGCCCCGCGCAGAGGCGGGGTGGTGCTGGTCGGACGGGACCAGGACGATCCGGGGGTGTGGCGGCGCGCCGTCGAGATCGGCGCCGACCACGTCCTGATGCTGCCCGACGGCGAACAGTGGCTGGTCGACCGGATCGCCGACGTCGCCGAGGGCGTCGGGCGGCCCGCGCTCACCGTCGGCGTCATCGGCGGCCGGGGCGGCGCCGGAGCCTCCACGCTCGCCTGCGCCCTCGCCGTCACCTCCGCACGGGAAGGACTGCGCACCCTGCTGGTCGACGCCGATCCGCTCGGTGGCGGACTCGACGTCGTGCTCGGCGGTGAGAGCGCCGAAGGGCTGCGCTGGCCCGCCTTCGCCGCCTCCCGCGGCCGGGTCGGCAGCGGGGCCCTGGAGGAGTCGCTGCCCGAGCTGCACGCGCTGCGGGTGCTCAGCTGGGACCGCGGCGACTGCCTCGCCATCGCCCCGCAGGCCGTGCGGGCGGTGCTCGCCGCCGCCCGGCGCCGCGGCGGCACGGTCGTCGTCGACCTGCCGCGCCGCCTCGACGACGGCGTCGCCGAAGCCCTCGCCCAGCTCGACGTCGGGCTCCTCGTGGTCCCCGCCGAACTGCGCGCCATCGCGGCGGCCGGCCGGGTGGCCTCCGCCGTCGGCATGGTCCTGCGGGACCTCCGGGTCGTGGTGCGCGGGCCCTACGCGCCCGGCCTCGACGACCGCGAGGTGGCCCGGCTGCTCGGACTGCCCCTGGCCGGAGAACTGCCCGTCGAGTCCGGCCTGCTGCGCCCCGCCGAGAACACGGCACCGCCCGGCGCGGACGGCCGTGGGCCGCTGGCACGGTTCTGCCGGCAGTTCTGGGAGCGTGCGCTGGTCGAGGCGGGCGCGGCGTGAACGGCTTCCCGACTGCCGCCGCCGGTGGCGGGCCGAGCCTTCCCGCACCGCTGCTGGACGGTGTGCGGCAGTGGCTCGCCGAGAGCGGGGCCGAGCCCACGCCCGCGCGGGTCGCGCAGGCGCTGCGGGAGCAGGGGCGGGTGCTCGGCGACGCCGAAGCGCTCGGCGCGGCCGAGCGGTTGCGATCCGAGCTGGTCGGCAGCGGGCCGCTGGAGCCGCTGCTCGCCGACCCGTCCGTCACCGACGTCCTGGTCTCGGCCCCGGACCGGGTGTGGGTGGACCGGGGCGGCGGCCTGGAACTGACCCCGGTGGCCTTCGCGGACGCGGGCGCCGTACGACGGCTCGCGCAGCGGCTGGCCGCGGTCGCCGGACGGAGGCTCGACGACGCCCTGCCCTGGGTGGACGCCCGGCTGCCCGACGGCACCCGGCTGCACGCGGTGCTGCCACCGGTCGCGGTCGGCTGCACCTGCCTGGCGCTGCGGGTGGTACGGCCGCGGGCGTTCACGCTCGACGAGCTGGTCGCGGCGGGCACCGTACCGCCGGGCGGCGACCGGGTGCTGCGGGCGCTATTGCGGGCCCGGCTGTCCTTCCTGATCAGCGGCGGCACCGGCAGCGGCAAGACGACCCTGCTGAGCGCGCTGCTCGGCCTGGTCGGGCCGGGGGAGCGGATCGTGCTCGCCGAGGACTCCGCGGAGCTGCGGCCGGACCATCCGCATGTCGTCCGGCTGGAGACCCGGCCCGCCAACCAGGAGGGTGCGGGCCTGGTCACGCTGGAGGACCTGGTCCGCCAGGCGCTGCGGATGCGGCCGGACCGGCTGGTCGTCGGCGAGGTGCGCGGACCCGAGGTGGTCCATCTGCTGGCCGCGCTGAACACCGGCCATGAAGGCGGCTGCGGAACGGTCCACGCCAACGCGGCCGCCGATGTGCCGGCCCGGCTGGAGGCGCTGGGCACCGCCGCCGGACTCGACCGGGCCGCGCTGCACAGCCAGCTGGCGGCCGCGCTGTCGGTGGTGCTGCACCTGGTGCGCGACCGCTCCGGCCGACGCCGGATCGCCGAGGTGCGCGTACTGGAACGGGACCCGACGGGACTGGTGCGGACCGTGCCGGCACTCCGCTGGGGCGAGGAGGCGTTCGTCCGGGAGCGCGGCTGGGAGCGGCTGCGGCGACTGCTGGGCGGCGAGGGGAGCGACGGGTGGACGGGCGATCGGGCTGGTGAGCGAGCCGACGAGGTGGGCGATGAGCTGGTCGATGACCGAGCCGATGAGCTGGGTGATGACCTGGCCGATGGCCGAGCCGATGAGCTAGGCGATGACCTGGGCGACGGGTGGAGCGGTGATCGGGTCAGGAGCCGGGCTGACGGGTGGAGCGATGACCGGGCTGACGGCCGGGCCGACGGGCGGTCCGGCCGGCGGGCCGAAAGCCTGGCCGACGTGCGGAGTCGCGCCCGCGCAGATGACCGAGTCGGCGGGTGGAGCGGCGACCGAGCTGATGAGCGGACAGATGACCCGGCCGGAGTGGTGGGCCGATGACCGGGCGGGATGAGTGGACCGGAGAGGGGAGCGGGGCGGGACATGGATGAGGTGGCGATGGGAGAGACGGCGATGAGCGCGGCGGCGCTGTGCGTGGGCGCCGCGGCCTGGGTGATCGGCGGCCCGCACGCCGGGGCGCGCCGGACGCGGCTGCTGCTCGCGGGCGGCGGCGCGATGACGGGCACCGGGCCGCCGGTGCCACGGTGGTGGGCCGACGCGCTACGGCTGCTGCGCGAACGGGCGCGGGCCGAGTGGTGGGCCCCGGTCGCCGGCGTGGTGCTGGCGGTGCTGGGCTCCTCGGTGCTGCCGGTCGTCGCGGGGGCGGCCGGGGTGCCGCTGCTGAGGCGGGCGCGGCTGGCCCGGGAGGCGCGCAGCGCCAGGGAGCGCCGGGGCGACGAGGTGATCGCGCTGTGCGGGGCGCTCGCCGGGGAGGTGCGGGCCGGACGGCAGCCGGGTGAGGCGCTGTTGCGGGCCGCGCGGGACACCGGAGGGCTCGCCGAGGCCCAGGCGGCGGTGGCCGCGGCGGCACGGTTCGGCGGGGAGGTGCCGGGGGCGCTCGCGACCGCGGCCCGTCAACCGGGTGCCGAGGGCCTGCTCGGACTCGCCGCGTGCTGGCGGGTCGCCGTGGACCATGGCGCGGGCCTCGCGGCCGGGCTCGACCGGCTGGAGGCGGCTCTGCGCGCGGAGCGCGATCAACGCGCCGAGCTGCGGGCCCAGATGGCGGGAGCCCGCGCCACCGCGGCCATGCTCGCCGCGCTCCCGGCGCTGGGCCTCGTCCTGGGCACCGCCCTCGGTGCGGACCCGTTGCGGGTGCTGCTGCACACCGGGCCGGGGCTCGGCTGCCTGCTCGTCGGCGGTCTGCTGGAGGCCCTGGGGCTGTGGTGGGTGCTGCGGATCGTCCGGACGGCGGAGGCGGCGGCATGAGCCCGGAAGTTGTCCACAGGCTGGGGGTAGTCCTGGGGACAATCCTCGCGCTGGCCTGGCTGACACGAAAAGCGGCCTCCGCGCGGAGCGAGCGGCGGGTGCGGCGCCGGCTGGCCGGCCTGCTGGCCCGGCAGGTCCCGGCCGCGAAGGCGCGGTTCCGGGTGCCGGACGCCGTACGGCGGCTGCTGCCCGAGGTGGGTGTGACGGGCGCCGCCTGGGTGCTCGTAGGAGGGGGCCTCGGGGTCGTCGTGGGGGTGCTGGCGGCGGTGGCGGTCCGGCGGTGGCGGCGGTGGGAGCGGCAGCGGGGCCGGCGTACGGCCGCCGGTGCGACGCCCGATGTTCGTGCCGCCGGTCGGCAAGTGCCGCTCGCCGCCGACCTGGTGGCCGCCTGCGTGGCCGCGGGAGCCGCGCCGGTGCCGGCCGCCCAGGCGGTGGGCGAGGCGCTGGGCGGGCCCGTGGGGCGGGCGCTCGCGCGGGGTGCGGCGGAGGTGCGCCTCGGCGGCGAGCCCGGGGAGGCCTGGCGGGCGCTTGGCGCGCTCCCGGGAGCCGAAGGCCTGGCGCGCCTGCTGGAACGCGCCGATGTGTCCGGACTGCCTGCCGCCGGTCCGGCGGCGCGGCTCGCGGCCGACGCCCGCGCCGCCTGGGGACGCTCCGCGACGGTACGGGCCCGGCGGGCGGCGGTGCTGGTCACGGCGCCGGTGGGGGTGTGCTTCCTGCCCGCGTTCCTGGCGGTCGGCGTCCTGCCCGTGGTGATCGGGATGGCGGGCGAGGTGATGGGCGGGGGTGGTCGATGACCGGGGGACGCCTGGGTGATGACGCGTATGGAGCAACGGCAGTACGGAATCGGAGGGGTTGGGATGAGCAAGGTGGTACGGGCGCTGGTCGGCCGGGTGCGGGGAGTGCGCGGGGCGCGGAGGGAGGCCGGCATGGTCACGTCCGAGTACGCGGTCGGGATCGTCGCGGCGGCGGGCTTCGCGGTGCTGCTCTACAAGGTGGTGACCAGCGGAGAGGTCAGTGCGGAGCTGCACAGCATCGTGAAGCAGGCCCTCGGTGCCCGGGTGTGAGGCACGGCGGGCCTGGCGGGACCGGCGGGACCGGGGGTTCGTGACGGCTGAGTCGGCCGTGGTGCTGCCGGTACTGGTGGCCTTCGCGATGGCGCTGGTGTGGGGGCTGCTGGTGGTGGCCGCGCAGATCCAGTGCGTGGACGCGGCACGCACCGGTGCTCGCGCGGCGGCCCGCCAGGACCCCGTCGACGCGGTCGTCGCTGCGGCCCGGCAGGTGGCACCGCGCGGTGCGCGGGTCACGGTCGGCCGCGAAGGGGACCGGGTCCGGGTCGTGGTCTCCGTCGCGCCGCCGGTCCTGGGCGATGTGGCGTTCGAGGTACGCGAGGAGGCCGTGGCGTCGGTGGAGGGGGCACTGTGAGCGGGTGGGGGAGGGCGAGGTGTGGGTGGTGGAGGGCCAGGTGGGGGCGGGTGAGGTGTGGGTGGTGGTCCGGGGCGGGGCCCGACCCCCGCCGGCCCGACCTCCGTGAAGCAGGCTCCGCCCGGATGGCCGCCGGCTGTGGGGCAGGCGGCACCCCGGGGGCCTTCACCGACGCGGCAGCTGGCACCCCGAAGGCCAAGACCCGTGCGGCAGTCGGCACCCCGAGGGCCATCACCCGTGCGGCAGCCGGCACCCCGAGGGTCATCACCCGTGCGGCAGCCGGCACCGCGACTGCCGTCACCCGCTGGGCGGGCGGGGACCGGGGTTCCGCGACCGTCTGGAGTGTCGGGGTGATCGCCGTGCTCTGTGTGGTGTTCGGTGTCGTGCTCGCCCTGGGGCAGGCCGTGGTGGCACGGCATCGTGCGGCCACCGGCGCGGATCTGGCGGCGCTCGCGGCGGCGGATCACTGGGCGCACGGCACCGACGGGGCCTGCGACCGCGCGGAGCGGGTGGCGCGGGCGCATGGCACACGGCTCGTGCGGTGCGTGCTGGTCGGTGAGATCTCGGATGTGTCGGTGGTGGCGGGCGCGGCGCCGTTCGCGGCGGAGGTCAGGGCGCGGGCGGGCCCGGCGGGGACGGCGCCCGGTCTTCCGGCCCCGCCGGTCCCTCCGGCTCCACCGGCTCCGGCGGTCACTCCGGCTCCGCCGGTCACTCCGGCTCCGCCGATCCCCCCGCCTCCGTCGGTCCCTCCGGCTCCGCCGATCCCCCCGCCTCCGGCTGCGGCTTCTCCTCCGGTGCTCCCCGAAGCAGCACCGTGAGCAGCCGTACCGCGCCCCGCTTGTGCAGTGGGTCGTTGCCGTTGCCGCACTTGGGGGACTGGATGCAGGACGGGCAACCGGCGTCGCACTCGCAGGAGGCGATGGCCTGGCGGGTCGCGGTGAGCCAGTCGCGGGCGGTGTGGAAGGCCCGCTCGGCGAAGCCCGCGCCACCCGGATGGCCGTCGTAGACGAAGACCGTCGGGAGGAGGGTGTCGGGGTGCAGCGGGACCGACACGCCGCCGATGTCCCAGCGGTCGCAGGTCGCGAAGAGCGGGAGCATGCCGATCGACGCGTGCTCGGCGGCGTGCAGCGCGCCACCGAGGATCTCGGGGTTGATGCGGGCCTCGTCGAGTTGGTCCTCGGTGACCGTCCACCACACCGCGCGGGTGCGCAGCGTACGAGGCGGGAGGTCGAGCTTGGTCTCGCCCAGGACCTCGCCGGTGATCAGGCGCCGGCGGAGGAAGGAGACGACCTGGTTGGTGACCTCGACGGAGCCGTAGCAGAGGCGGCCGTCGCCCCAGGGGATCTCGATGTCCGTCTCCAGCACGGAGATCGAGGTGGTGTCGCGGGCGACCGTGGAGTACGG
This sequence comes from Streptomyces sp. NPDC001532, assembly GCF_040298625.1. Classification (NCBI taxonomy): domain Bacteria; kingdom Bacillati; phylum Actinomycetota; class Actinomycetes; order Kitasatosporales; family Streptomycetaceae; genus Streptomyces; species Streptomyces sp. NPDC001532. The sequence goes on along the minus strand of NZ_JBEPAL010000016.1, from coordinate 115,408 downwards.
CGGGTTGGCCTCCTCGACCAGGGCGACCGAGTCGTCGAGGTCGAGGGAGCGGACCATATAGGTGCGGCCCTGGTGGAGGTGGACCGCGCCCTCGTGGACGGTCGTGTGCGAGGCGCCCTCGTCGACCGTGCCGAGCAGGCGGCCGGTGCCGGACTCGACGATCTGGACCGGGCGCCCGCCCTCGCCGCGGATGTCGGTGAGGTCGGCGGCCCGCTCCCGGCGGGTCCAGTGCCAGGCCTTGGTGCGGCGGCGCAGCAGCTTCGCGGCCTCCAGTTGCGGAAGCAGGTCGGTGGCCGCCGGTCCGAAGAGCTCCAGGTCGTCCTCGGTCAGCGGAAGCTCCGCGGCGGCCGCGCACAGATGCGGGGCGAGGACGTACGGGTTGTCGGGGTCGAGGACGGTGGACTCCACCGGTTGGTCGAACAGGGCCTCGGGGTGGTGGACGAGGAAGGTGTCCAGCGGGTCGTCGCGGGCCACCAGGACGGCCAGCGCGCCCTGCCCGGAGCGGCCCGCGCGGCCGGCCTGCTGCCACAGCGACGCGCGGGTGCCGGGATAGCCGGCGATCACCACCGCGTCCAGGCCGGAGACATCGACGCCCAGCTCCAGGGCGGTGGTGGCGGCGAGACCGAGGAGTTCACCGGAGTGCAGGGCGCGTTCCAGGGCGCGCCGCTCCTCCGGGAGGTAGCCGCCCCGGTAGGCCGCGACCCGCCGGGCCAGCGAGCGGTCGATCTCCGAGAGCCGTTCCTGGGCGATGACCGAGATCAGCTCGGCGCCGCGCCGGGAGCGGACGAAGGCGACCGAGCGGACGCCCTGGAGGGTGAGGTCGGTGAGCAGGTCGGCGGTCTCGGCGGTGGCCGTACGGCGGACGGGAGCGCCCTTCTCGCCCTGCATCTCGGTGAGCGGCGGCTCCCACAGCGCGAACACCATCTCCCCGCGCGGAGAGGCGTCGTCGGCGACCTCGACGACGGGCAGGCCGGTCAGCCGGCGCGCGGCGACGGCGGGTTCGGCGGCGGTCGCGGAGGCCAGCAGGAAGACCGGGTCGGCGCCGTAGCGGGCACACAGCCGGCGCAGCCGGCGCAGCACCTGGGCGACGTGGGAGCCGAACACGCCGCGGTAGGTGTGGCACTCGTCGACGACGACGTACTTGAGCGCCTTCAGGAAGGAGGACCAGCGCGGGTGGGACGGCAATATGCCGCGGTGCAGCATGTCGGGGTTGGTGAGGACGTAGGTGGCGTACTGGCGGACCCACTCGCGTTCCTCGAACGGGGTGTCGCCGTCGTACACGGCCGGACGAACGGCATGGCCCAAAGGTTGTGAAAGTTCCTTCACCGATCGGCATTGATCTGCGGCGAGCGCCTTGGTGGGTGCCAGGTAGAGGGCGGTGGCGCCGCGGCCGTTCGGAGCCTCCGAGCCGTCCAGAAGGGTGGAGAACACCGGGACCAGATAGGCGAGGGACTTGCCGGAGGCGGTGCCGGTGGCGACCACCACCGAGTCGCCGTCCAGCGCGTGCTCGGCGGCCCGTGCCTGGTGGGCCCACGGATGCTCGATCCCGGCGGCCTGCACGGCCGCGATGACCTCCGGGCGGATCCGGTCCGGCCAGACGGCATGGCGGCCCGCACGCGGGGGCAAGTGCTCCGTATGAGTGATGCGCGAAGCCCGGCTCGGCCCCGAGGCGAGCCGGTCCAGGACCGTGCCCGGGGCGAGGCGGGACACGGGGTCCGCCGGGGATCGATCGGATCGGTGATTCTTGGCCATCGGCACCGAGTGTGTCACTGGCGTGACGGACAATGGGACCAAGGCGTCGTGCACGCCTGCCGGTAAGTGATTGAATGCCATCGCGGCTGGCGAACCGTCTTGGGGGCGGAAGCCGAGATGCCCCGAGGACGAACGCTCGATAGCAAGGTGCTGGAGGATCCGTGGACCTGTCCCTGTCGACCGAGACCATGGGCGATCGCACGATCGTCAGGGTCGGTGGCGAAATCGACGTATATACCGCGCCCAAGCTGCGCGAGCAGTTGGTCGAGCTGGTGAACGACGGCAGTTTCCACCTCGTCGTCGACATGGAGGGCGTGGACTTCCTCGACTCCGCCGGGCTCGGCGTGCTGGTCGGCGGCCTGAAGCGTGTGCGTGCCCATGAGGGCTCGCTGCGCCTGGTCTGCAACCAGGAGCGCATTTTGAAGATCTTCCGCATCACCGGCCTCACCAAGGTGTTCCCGATTCACACCTCGGTCGAGGAAGCGGTGGCGGCCACCGACTGATACGCCGCTCCGGGCGCGATGCCCGGTCGGCAGAGTGGAAGAAGGGGGGCCGGGCGTCACGGCGGCCTGGCCCGCCCGTCAGCACGCCCGTAGCTCCGAGGGGGATGCATGGCCACCGTTGAGCTCCGCTTCAGTGCGGTCCCCGGACATGTCAGGACCGCCCGCCTGGTGGCCGCTTCCGTCGCCCGCAAGGCCGGAGTGGACGAGGCGGTTCTCGACGAGGTCCGCCTCGCCGTCGGTGAGGCGTGCTCCCGCGCGGTCGGGCTGCATCAGAACGTCGGTATCACCGCGCCGGTGCGGGTGCTGCTGATCGAGGAGGAGAAGCAGTTCTCCATCGAGGTCGGCGACGAGGCCCCGCACGCGGTCCCCGGTGGTGCGCCGGGCACGGCCGAGGACCCGGACGCGGAGACCGAGGAGGACGAGATGGGCCTCGCGGTCATCAGCGGCCTCGTCGACGACGTGGAGGTCAGCACCGGAGCGGAGGGCGGGTCGATCCGTATGACCTGGCCGACCACTCCCTCGCCGACCGCGGTGCTCCCCTGAGCCGCACACGCGGCGCGTCCGCCTGACGCGCTCGCACAAAGCATTCGAGGGCCCTGCCGAGCAGGGCCCTCGCTGTGTTTTCCCACGGATGGCGCAAGCCCGCCCAGAATTCGTGAAGGAATTCACGATCAATTCCGATCACCCGAATGGCCCAGAACGCTTTCGGGGCATTACTCGGCGCCCACCGGGGTGTACCGATTCCGTTTCCCGCGTACTGTTTTGATCCGGAACAGATCTCTAGAATCCGTCCACATCTTGAGCTCAGCCCAAGCGTCAAGGAGGACGAATGGCGGGGCTTTCTTCTCCAGATCGGCTCGACCACTCCACAGCTCTCGCGGTCGCGGTGCTCACCGATGGCAACCGAGCCATGATCGCGGTCATCGCGGCCGTGGCGCTGGCGGCACTCCTGGTCGCCGGAGTGCTGGTGCGCCAGGTGCTCGCGGCCGGCGAGGGCACCGACAGCATGAAGAAGATCGCGGCGGCGGTCCAGGAAGGCGCGAACGCCTATCTGGCCCGGCAGCTGCGCACACTCGGCGTATTCGCCGTCGTCGTGTTCTTCCTGCTCCTGCTGCTGCCCGCGGACGACTGGAATCAGCGGGCCGGGCGGTCGGTGTTCTTCTTGATCGGCGCGGCGTTCTCGGCGGCCACCGGCTATATCGGCATGTGGCTCGCCGTACGCAGCAATGTGCGCGTGGCCGCGGCGGCCCGGGAGGCCACTCCCGGTCCGGGTGAGCCGGAAAAGGATCTCACCGCCGTCTCGCACAAAGCGATGAAGATCGCTTTTCGTACGGGCGGTGTCGTGGGCATGTTCACGGTGGGGCTCGGTTTGCTGGGTGCCTCCTGCGTGGTGCTGGTGTACGCGGCCGACGCGCCGAAGGTGCTGGAGGGATTCGGGCTCGGCGCGGCGCTGATCGCGATGTTCATGCGAGTCGGCGGCGGCATCTTCACCAAGGCCGCCGACGTCGGCGCCGACCTGGTCGGCAAGGTCGAGCAGGGCATTCCGGAGGACGATCCGCGCAATGCCGCGACCATCGCGGACAACGTGGGCGACAACGTCGGCGACTGCGCGGGCATGGCGGCGGACCTCTTCGAGTCGTACGCCGTGACGCTGGTGGCCGCGCTGATCCTCGGCACCGCGGCGTTCGGCGACGCCGGGCTGGCGTTCCCGCTGCTCGTCCCGGCGATCGGCGTGCTCACCGCGATGATCGGCATCTTCGCGGTGGCCCCGCGACGCGCCGACCGCAGCGGGATGAGCGCGATCAACCGCGGCTTCTTCATCTCCGCGGTGATCTCCCTGGTGCTGGTGGCGATCGCGGTCTTCGTCTACCTGCCGGGCCGGTACTCCGAGCTGGACGGCGTCACCGACGCGGCGATCCGGGCGAAGGACGGCGACCCGCGGATCCTGGCGCTGGTCGCGGTGGCGATCGGCATCCTGCTCGCCGCCGTCATCCAGCAGCTCACCGGCTACTTCACCGAGACCAGCCGCCGCCCGGTGCGGGACATCGGCAAGAGCGCCCTCACCGGCCCCGCCACCGTCGTCCTCGCCGGGATCTCGGTGGGCCTCGAATCGGCGGTCTACACCGCGCTGTTGATCGGCCTCGGCGTCTACGGGGCGTTCCTGCTCGGCGGTACGTCGATCATGCTGGCGCTGTTCGCGGTGGCACTGGCCGGCACCGGGCTGCTCACCACCGTCGGGGTGATCGTCGCGATGGACACCTTCGGGCCGGTCTCCGACAACGCGCAGGGCATCGCCGAGATGTCCGGCGACGTGGAGGGCGCGGGCGCGCAGGTGCTCACCAACCTGGACGCCGTCGGCAACACCACCAAGGCCATCACCAAGGGCATCGCCATCGCCACCGCCGTGCTCGCGGCGGCGGCGCTCTTCGGGTCGTACCGCGACGCCATCACCACCGGCGCGCGGGACGTCGGCGAGAGACTGACCGGCGAGGGCGCGCCGCTGACCCTGGCGATGGACATCTCGCAGCCCAACAACCTCGTCGGCCTGATCGCGGGCGCGGCGGTCGTCTTCCTCTTCTCCGGACTGGCCATCAACGCCGTGTCGCGGTCGGCGGGTTCGGTGGTGTTCGAGGTGCGGCGGCAGTTCCGCGAGCATCCGGGGATCATGGACTACAGCGAGAAACCGGAGTACGGGAAAGTCGTCGACATCTGCACGAGGGACGCGCTGCGGGAGCTGGCCACGCCCGGTCTGCTCGCCGTCATGGCGCCGATCTTCGTGGGCTTCACGCTGGGCGTCGGCGCGCTCGGCGCCTATCTCGCGGGCGCGATCGGCGCGGGCACCCTGATGGCGGTGTTCCTCGCCAACTCCGGTGGCGCGTGGGACAACGCCAAGAAACTCGTCGAGGACGGGCACCACGGCGGCAAGGGCAGTGACGCGCATGCCGCGACGGTGATCGGCGACACGGTCGGCGACCCCTTCAAGGACACCGCGGGCCCGGCGATCAACCCGCTGCTGAAGGTGATGAACCTGGTCTCGCTGCTGATCGCGCCGGCCATCATCAAGTTCTCCTACGGCGCCGACGAGAACGTCGGCGTACGGGTGGCGGTCGCGGTGGTGGCCTTCCTGGTGATCGTGGGGGCGGTGTACGTCTCCAAGCGGCGCGGGATCGCCATGGGCGACGAGGACGAGGCGGACGGCGCCGGCTCGGGCTCCAAGTCGCCCGACACGGCCGTCGTTTCGTAGGGCGTCCGGCAGGGCTCGGTCCAAAGGGCGGGCGGATGGCGCGCACTGACGCGTCGTCCGTCCGCCTCCGTGCTGTCCGAGCTGTGGCCGTGAGCCTTCTCTCCCATGGTGCAAACGGCTACAAAAAGGTAAATATAGGATGTTCACCGTGCGGATGTCGCGTGCTTGGCGTGTATGTTCCGGGGCCGAGAGCCATGGAAGGGACCAAACCGGTGAACAAGAAGCTCGCGGCCGCGCTGTCCGGCGGTGCGGTACTCGTACTCTCGCTGTCCGGATGCAGCAGCAGCGACGAAGGCAACGAGAAGCTGGACACCTGGGCCAAGCAGGTCTGTGACGCGGTGCAGCCGCAGGCGAAGAAGATCAGGACCGCCAACGCCGAGATCCAGAAGGAGACCTCCGACGACAGCACGCCGGCAGAGGTCCAGGCGGCCGACTCGAAGGCCTTCCAGGACATGTCCGACGCCTACAAGGCGATGGGAACCGCCATCACCAAGGCCGGCGCGCCGAACGTCGAGAACGGCGAGAAGAAGCAGCAGAACGCGGTCAAGGAGCTCAACGGCCTCTCCGCCTCCTACGCCTCCCTGAAGAAGCAGGTCGACGCGCTCGACACCAAGGACCAGGCCAAGTTCGCCGACGGCCTCAAGGACGTCGCCACCGAGCTCGACAAGCTCGGCAAGACCGGCAACGACGCGCTCAAGGCCCTGGAGGAGGGCGAGGTCGGCCAGGCGATGGCCAAGCAGGAAAGCTGCCAGGCGGCCTCCGCGTCGGCCTCCCCGGCGGCAACACAGGGCTGAGCGGTGGCGCGGAGCTGAGCGGCCGCAGGCCCTCGGTGGCGCTCGCGCGGGTGCGCTGTCGGTGGGAGCCGACACAATGGGGTGGTGAGCAACACCAGCCTGTCCTCGACGCCCCCTCTGCCCGCCACCGACCGCCCCGAGGTCGCAGCCCGGCTGCGGGAGGCCCTGCTCGGGGCCTCCTTCACCGCCGACGGACTGCTCGAACTGCTCGGCGCCTCCGCGTACGCGGCGCTGGCCCGCAGCGAGACCGTGCCCGCGCTCCGCGCCACCCGCGGGGACACTCCGCTGGAGATGCTCGTACGCCTGTTCCTGTTGCAGCAGCCCGTGCCGCACGCGCGCGTGGCGGACGTGCTGCCGGTCGAGGAGTGCCTGGCGAGCGGCTGGCTGGTGCGGGCCGGTGACGACGGGCTGGCGGCCACCGTGGACGTACGGCCGTACGGCGGACCCGGCGGCGAGGACTGGTTCATCGTGTCCGACCTGGGCTGCGCGGTCGGCGGCGCCGGAGGCATCGGAAGCCGGGACGAGGGCGTGGTCCTCGGCGTCGGCGGCGCCTCGACGACGCTGGCCGGGATCACCGTCAGGACGCCCGTCGCGTCCGCCCTCGACCTGGGCACCGGCTCCGGCATCCAGGCCCTGCACGCCGCCCGGCACGCCACGCGCGTGACCGCGACGGACCTCAATCCGCGCGCGCTGCACATCACCGCGCTCACCCTCGCGCTGTCCGGCGCCCCGGCCGCCGACCTGCGGGAGGGCTCGCTGTTCGAGCCGGTCGAGGAGGGCGAGACGTACGACCTGATCGTCTCCAACCCGCCCTTCGTGATCTCGCCGGGCGCCCGGCTGACCTACCGCGACGGCGGGATGAGCGGCGACGACCTGTGCCGCACGCTGGTCCGGCAGGCCGGGGAGCGGCTGAACGTGGGCGGGTTCGCGCAGTTCCTCGCCAACTGGCAGCACGTGGCGGGCGAGGAGTGGCAGGACCGGCTGCGGTCCTGGGTGCCGCCCGGCTGCGACGCCTGGATCGTGCAGCGCGAGGTGCAGGACGTCACGCAGTACGCCGAGCTGTGGCTGCGGGACGCGGGCGACCACCGGGGCGACACGGCCGAGTACCAGGCGCGGTACGACGCCTGGCTGGACGAGTTCGAGGCGCGCAAGGTGAAGGGCGTGGGCTTCGGCTGGATCACCCTGCGCCGGACCGACGCCGCCGAGCCCTCGGTGACCGTCGAGGAATGGCCCCACCCGGTCGAACAGCCGCTCGGCGAGACGGTCCGGGCGCACTTCACCCGCCTCGACTACCTCCGGGCGCGCGACGACGCGGCGCTGCTGGAGGAACGCTTCCGGCTCGTCGACGAGGTGGTCCAGGAACAGGTCGGCCTGCCCGGCGCCGAGGACCCGGAGCACGTCGTGCTGCGGCAGAACCGCGGAATGCGGCGGGCCACCAAGGTCGACACGGTGGGCGCGGGCTTCGCCGGCGTCTGCGACGGCTCGCTGACGGCCGGGCGGATCCTGGACGCGATCGCGCAACTGGTCGGCGAGGACCCGGTGTTGCTCCGCGACCGTACGCCGGCACAGATCCGGCTCCTGGTGGAGCAGGGCTTCCTCGAGCCGGCGTGACGCCGTGGGCCGTCGGGCGGTGTTCCCGGCGGCCCGGTGCCGTCACCACTGGGACGGCCGCGCACATCTGAGGCCGCTGTGTCTGGTCTGACGGGATTGCTCCGGAAAAGGGCTCCTGTCAGTGGGGCCTGCGAAGCTACCTTCGAAGGGGCCAGATTTCACGCGTCCTCGGGGGATGCGCGCTGTCCCAGGGGGAGGCGTGATGGCGGGGGAGACGCCGGAGCAGGGTGGCGGCAGGGTCATCAACGGGCGGTACCGGCTGCTGCGCGCGCTCGGCGCGGGCGGCATGGGCCGGGTGTGGCTCGCCCATGACACGGAACTGGCCTGCGAGGTCGCGCTGAAGGAGATCGCGCTGCCCGACACGCCCGCGGACGCGGGCGAGACGGCCCAGCGCATCGCCCGGGCGCGCAGCGAGGCCCGGCACGCGGCACGGCTGCGCGGCCATCCGCATGTGGCGACGGTGCACGACGTGGTGGTCCACGAGGGCCTGCCCTGGATCGTCATGGAGTACGTGCCGGACGCGGTCGACCTCCAGGCGGTCGTACGCCAGTCCGGGCCGCTGCCGCCCGCGCGGGTGGCCCGGATCGGGCTCGCCGTGCTGGACGCGCTCACCGCGGGACACCGCATCGGCATCCTGCACCGGGACGTGAAACCGGCCAACATCCTGCTCGCGCCGGACGCTTCGGGCGACCCCGCCGCACGCGTACTGCTCACCGACTACGGCATCGCCCTGCGCCCGGAGTCCCACGAGCCGCGGCTCACCGCCACGGCCGGCATCCTCGGCACCCCCGGCTACCTCGCCCCGGAGCGGGCCCGCGGCGAGCCGCCCACCCCGGCCGCCGACCTGTTCTCCCTCGGCGCCACGCTGTACGCCGCGGTGGAGGGCCACGGCCCCTTCGACCGCCACGGCGAGTACGCCACCCTGACCGCCCTGCTCGGCGAGGAACCCACCCCGCCGGTGCGGGCCGGAGAGCTGACCCAGGTGCTCCAGGGCCTGCTGGTGAAGGACCCGGTGCGCCGGTCGGCGCCGGAGGCGGTGGCGCGCGGGCTGGAACGGGTGGCGGCACGGGGCCCGGCCGCCGGGCCCGGCGGGGTCCCGGAGGGATTCGGGCCACCGCCGAACGCCGGGTTCGCGCCGGCGTGGCCGCCACCGGTGCCGGGGGCGGCGGGGCCGACACCGGGTACGCCCGGTGTGGCGGGTCCGACGCCGAACACGCCTGCCGGGGCGGCCTCGACACCGAGTACGCCGGGTACGCCGGGAACGCCGCTCCCGGCGAGCACGTCGGGAGCGCCCGGCGCGGCGGGTCCGGCGCCGAGCACCCCGCACACGCCCCAGACCCCGCAGACACCCCACACACCCCACACCCCCGGAAGCGCGAACGCCGGCGCCCCCGCCCTGCCAGGCAACCCGTACGCGCAGTCGCCGGCCTCCGCCTTCGCCGCCGCCGGAACCCAGCCGTCGTACCCGTCCGCCGACGGCCGGCCGCCGTACTGGGCGGCCGGGCCGCAGCCCCCCTACACCGGCGGTGCGGCCCGGTCCACGTACCCGCCGGACGGGTCCCGCCGCCGCAAGCCGGTCCTGATCGCCGGTCTCGCGCTCGCCGTGGCGTTGGTGCTGGGGCTCGGCGGCTGGGCGGCCGTGTCGCTCACCGGGGACGACGGCGACGGCGGCAAGGGTTCCGCGAAGGGCGCGGCGCCGTCGGCGAGCGCGGCCGGGGGATCGCCGTCGCCGACGGGGCCGGTGCTGCCGTACGGGGCGGCGGTCGGGCTGAGCGAGCCGTTGGAGGCGGGCGACTGCGTGCGGGCCGTGTGGACCGGGACGCCGTTCGAGTCGGCGCCGAACCTCGGCGTGGTCGACTGCGCCGACGACTGGCCCGACGGCCAGGTGGTGGCCGTCGACACCGCCACCGACCACGCCGACGCGCGCGCGAACGGGGCGCGGCGGTGCGCGGACCAGACCCGCTCGGTCGTCGACGCGCTGCCCGACGCGGGTGGCTACGCCGTGCTGCCGAGCCAGGAGGGCTTCGACGCGGCCGGTGGCGGTACGGCGTGTCTGGTGCTCGGCCGGCATGCCGCGATCGGCGGTGAGGTGGGCCGCTTCCGCGACGCCGGCACCGATCTGTGGGTCGGACAGATGAGCGTCGGCGACTGCTGGGTCTACGAGGACCTGGAGGACGGCTACAAGGCGCCGCTCACCGACTGCGCGAAGCCGCACACCGACCAGGTCGTCGGTGTCGCGGAGGCTCCCGACGGCATGAGCTACGACAAGGGCAGCGACAACGCGACCAAGCTGTGCGGCAACAAGTTCGAGTCGAGCTGGGCGCCCGGCCCGGAGCGGGCCGTCTTCGGCTGGATGGCCGACGAGGAGGACTGGGACCAGGGCTTCACCAAGATCATCTGCACGGTGAGCCGGGTCGACAACGAAAAGACGACCGGAAAGATATCGCCGCCCGGCGCCGTCTGAGTCTCCCGACCGGTGTCCTGAGCCGCCCCGGTCCCGGCCGCGGGCCCGCGCGGGGGGAACCGTCGGCCTCGCGTTCACCCCGGGTTCGCCTGTCCGCAGCCCACGCGTGTCAACCTCCGGGCGGCGGGGCACTCGCGGACGGGAAAAGAGGCACGGGGAACCATGGAGAGCGGGCCGGCGATCTTCACGGGAATGGTGTTCGCCCTGTTCGGAGGCGGACTCCTGATGTGGACCGGGCTCCGGACGCGGCAGCGGCAGCCGGTCGCCGAGGATGTGAGTCCGATCGCATCGGCGGCTGTCGCGAGCGTCGCCGCGGTGCTCGCCCTGGTCCTCGCGGGATGGTGCTTCCTGCACCTGTGACGACGGTGGACGGGGCGTCTCCCAGGTAATAGGGAGATCACGCTCCGGATCGGCCGGAAAACGGTGATGCACACTCCGGGCGGCAGGAATGGCGGAAGTCGGGTTACCGTTCGAGTGGCCGTTGCGGGCTTTTCCCGTTTGACACGGGGGCGGGATGTACCGTCACACTCCGCAGCGTCACCATGACCCGACCCCGGGAACGAAGGCCCCTGGGGAGGCCCAGCGTCGACCGGAGAGAAGAGCGAAGTTGTCCCCGACCAGCGAGACCGCACAGGGCGGCCGCCGACTCGTCATCGTCGAGTCGCCTGCCAAGGCGAAGACGATCAAGGGCTACCTCGGCCCCGGATACGTCGTCGAGGCGAGCGTCGGGCACATCCGCGACCTCCCCAACGGCGCCGCGGAGGTGCCCGAGAAGTACACCGGCGAGGTCCGCCGCCTCGGTGTGGACGTCGAACACGACTTCCAGCCGATCTATGTGGTCAACGCCGACAAGAAGGCCCAGGTCAAGAAGCTCAAGGACCTGCTGAAGGATTCCGACGAGCTCTACCTCGCCACCGATGAGGACCGCGAGGGCGAGGCCATCGCCTGGCACCTCCAGGAGGTGCTCAAGCCGAAGGTCCCGGTCAAGCGGATGGTCTTCCACGAGATCACCAAGGCCGCGATCCAGGCCGCCGTGGCCAACCCGCGTCAGCTCAACCAGAAGCTGGTCGACGCCCAGGAGACCCGCCGCATCCTCGACCGCCTCTACGGCTACGAGGTTTCGCCGGTGCTGTGGAAGAAGGTCATGCCGCGGCTGTCGGCGGGCCGTGTGCAGTCCGTCGCGACCCGGCTCGTGGTCGAGCGGGAGCGGGAGCGCATCGCGTTCCGCTCCGCCGAGTACTGGGACCTGACCGGCACCTTCGCCACCGGCCGCGCGGGCGACCCCTCGGACCCGTCGTCGCTGGTCGCGCGGTTGCAGACGGTCGACGGCCGGCGTGTCGCCCAGGGCCGCGACTTCGACTCCGTCGGTCAGCTGAAGAGCCCGAACATCCTGCACCTCGACGAGGCGAACGCCCGCGCCCTGGCCGCCGCGCTGGAGAACACGCGGTTCGCGGTCCGGTCCGTCGAGTCCAAGCCGTACCGCCGCTCGCCGTACGCCCCGTTCCGTACGACGACGCTCCAGCAGGAGGCCAGCCGCAAGCTCGGCTTCGGCGCGAAGGCCACCATGCAGGTCGCGCAGAAGCTGTACGAGAACGGCTACATCACGTACATGCGTACGGACTCCACGACGCTGAGCGAGACAGCGGTCGCCGCCGCCCGCGCCCAGGTCACGCAGCTGTACGGCGCCGACTACCTGCCGCCGCAGCCGCGGACGTACGCCGCGAAGGTCAAGAACGCCCAGGAGGCGCACGAGGCGATCCGCCCCTCGGGTGATCGTTTCCGCACGCCCGCCGAGACGGGCCTGACCGGCGACCAGTTCAAGCTGTACGAGCTGATCTGGAAGCGCACCGTCGCCTCCCAGATGAAGGACGCGACCGGCAACAGCGTCACCGTGAAGATCGGCGGCACCGCCGCCGACGGGCGCGACGTCGAGTTCAGCGCGTCCGGCAAGACCATCACCTTCCACGGCTTCCTGAAGGCCTACGTCGAAGGCGCCGACGACCCGAACGCCGAGCTCGACGACCGTGAGCGCCGGCTGCCGCAGGTCAGCGAGGGCGACGCCCTCACCGCCGAGGAGATCACCGCCGACGGCCACTCGACCAAGCCCCCGGCCCGCTACACCGAGGCCTCGCTGGTCAAGGAGCTGGAGGAGCGCGAGATCGGCCGCCCGTCGACGTACGCGTCGATCATCGGCACGATCCTCGACCGCGGCTATGTGTTCAAGAAGGGCACGGCCCTGGTGCCGTCCTTCCTCTCCTTCGCCGTGGTCAACCTGCTGGAGAAGCACTTCGGGCGGCTCGTCGACTACGACTTCACCGCCAAGATGGAGGACGACCTCGACCGCATCGCGCGCGGTGAGGCGCAGGCCGTGCCGTGGCTGAAGCGCTTCTACTTCGGCGAGGGCACTGTCGAGGGCGTGGCCGCCGACGCCGGCAACGGCGACGGTGACCACCTCGGCGGCCTCAAGGAACTGGTGACCGACCTGGGCGCCATCGACGCGCGCGAGGTGTCGTCGTTCCCGGTGGGCAACGACATCGTGCTGCGGGTCGGCCGCTACGGGCCGTACATCGAGCGCGGCGAGAAGGACTCCGAAGGCCATCAGCGGGCCGACATCCCCGAGGACCTGGCGCCCGACGAGCTGAACGTCGAGCTGGCCGAGGAACTGCTCGCCAAGCCGAGCGGCGACTTCGAGCTGGGCACCGACCCGGCCACCGGCCACCAGATCGTCGCCAAGGACGGCCGCTACGGCCCGTACGTCACGGAGATCCTGCCCGAGGGCACCCCGAAGACCGGCAAGAACGCGGTCAAGCCGCGCACCGCCTCGCTGTTCAAGTCGATGGCGCTGGACACCGTCACGCTGGACGACGCGCTCCGGCTGATGTCGCTGCCGCGCGTCGTCGGCACCGACGCCGAGGGCCAGGAGATCACCGCGCAGAACGGCCGCTACGGCCCGTACCTGAAGAAGGGCACGGACTCGCGGTCCCTCCAGTCCGAGGAGCAGCTCTTCACGATCACGCTGGAAGAGGCGCTGGCGATCTACGCCCAGCCCAAGCAGCGTGGCCGCGCCGCCGCCAAGCCGCCGCTGAAGGAACTCGGCGACGACCCGGTCAGCGGGAAGCCGGTCGTGGTGAAGGACGGCCGCTTCGGCCCGTACGTCACCGACGGCGAGACCAACGCGACCCTGCGCTCCGGCGACAGCGTCGAGACGATCACGCCGGAGCGGGGCTTCGAGCTGCTCGCCGAGAAGCGCGCCAAGGGGCCCGCCAAGAAGACGGCGAAGAAGGCGGCCACGAAGAAGACGACGGCCGCCAAGACCACGACGGCGAAGAAGACGGCCGCCAAGAAGACCACGGCGGCGAAGAAGACCACCACGGCCGCCAAGAAGACGGCGGCGAAGAAGACCGCCACCAAGACGACGGCCAAGACGACCGCGGCGAAGAAGGCCACGGCGTCCAGGACGGCGTCCGAGGAGTGATTCCCGGCGGCGGCCGGGCGGACCGGGCGGGGGCTTTCCCCTCGTCCGGTTCGCGAAACCAACGATCCGGCATCGTCCGGGTGTCGGGGTGTGCACGCGTTCGGGCGGGTGCCCCGGAGTGTCGGTGCGGCCCGATAGGCTGAACGCATGACGCGAGCCGATCAGCCAACGGCCCCTCACCCGGACCCCGACGAAGCGCTGGTAGCGGACTCCCGCGAGCGCGCCGTCCGTTCCCTGTTGCGCCAACCGCAGCTGAAACGGCTGTGGAGTGCGCAACTGGTGAGCGGGGTCGGCGATGTCCTCGCTCTTCTCGTGCTGGTCCTCCTGGTCCTCCAGGCGGCCATCGCCGAAGAGGCCTTCGGCGGCGGCTACCGGGGCGTGGCGTTCGCAGTGGCGACGGTTTTCGCCGCGCGCGTCCTCGCCACCCTGCTCTTCGGCGCCGTCCTGCTCGGCCCGCTCACCTCGCTCACCTCCCAGGAGGGCCCGCTCGACCGGCGCTGGACCATGGTCGGCGCGGACGGCGTGCGCGCGGCGCTGCTGATCGTGGCCCCGCTGTGGATCGACTGGACCTCGGACGACGCGCTCGCCGTCCTCCTGGTCACCGTCTTCGTCACCGGCGTCGCCGAGCGCTTCTGGACGGTGTGCCGCGAGAGCGCCGCGCCCGCGCTGCTGCCCGCCCCGCCGCTGGAAGGCGCCACGGTGCGGCCGCTGCCGGACCACATGGACGCCCTGCGCCGCCTGTCGCTGCGTACGGGCTTCGTGGCGATCCCGGTCGCCGCCGCCACGCTCGTCGTCGCCGCCCTGCTCAACAACCTTCTCGGCGTCGGGCTCGACTGGTTCGCCGAGCACCAGGCGGCCCTCGGCTCGTACGTCGCGGCCGGGCTGTTCGCCGCCTCGCTGTCCGTGCTGACCTTCCTGGAACTGCCCGCCGTCCGCACCCCGCGCGCGCGGTCGCCGCTGGAGGGCCTGCGCCGGCCCCGGACCGGCACCGGCGCCGACATGGGCCGTACCGGTGCGATCCCGCTGCTGGTACTCGCCTGCGCCGCCGTCGCGGGCGCGGTCGCGGCCGCCGTCGCTGTGTCCGTGCTGCACGCCGAGGACCTGGGCGGCGGTCCGGTGACGTACGGGCTGCTGGTGCTCGCGCTGACCGGCGGAGTCGTCGTCGGCATCCGTACGGCGCCCAGGGCCCTGGTGTCGCTGTCGCGGCGCCGCATGCTGGCGCTGGCCATCGCCTTCACCGGCGTCGCGCTGCTCGCCGCCGGACTGGTCCCGGACGACACCACCGTGCTGCTGATCGTCGCCCTGGCCGGCGTCGGCGCGGGCATGGCCGCCAACATCGGGCACGCGCTGCTCGACCAGGAGACCGAGGAGTTCCGGCGCGCCCGCACCACCGAGCACCTGCACGCGGTCGTCCGCGTCCTCGTGGCGCTCGGCGCGCTGCTCGCACCGCTGGTCGCCGCCCTGATCGGGCCGCACCGGCTGGAGAGCGGCAAGTTCGTCTTCGCGCACGGCGGCGCCGCGTTCACGCTGATGCTGGTCGGCGCGCTGCTGCTGCCGGTGGCCGCGCTGGTCCTCGCCAAGCTCGACGACCGCTCCGGCGTGCCGCTGCGGCACGACCTGCGCGACGCGGTGCTCGGCGGCGACGACCCGGTGCAGGCGCCCACCGCCAACGGGTTCTTCATCGCCCTGGAGGGCGGCGACGGCGCCGGCAAGTCCACCCAGGCCGAGGCGCTCGCCGAGTGGATCCGCGCCAAGGGCCACGAGGTCGTGGTCACCCGCGAGCCGGGCGCCACCCCGGTCGGCAAGCGGCTGCGCTCCATCCTGCTCGACGTGTCGAGCGCCGGACTGTCGCACCGCGCGGAGGCCCTGCTGTACGCCGCGGACCGCGCGGAGCACGTCGACACCGTGGTGCGGCCCGCGCTGGAGCGCGGCGCGATCGTCATCTCCGACCGGTACATCGACTCCTCGGTGGCCTACCAGGGAGCGGGCCGCGACCTGTCCCCGACCGAGGTGGCCCGGATCAACCGCTGGGCGACCGACGGGCTGGTCCCGCACCTGACCGTGCTGCTGGACGTCGCGCCCGAGACCGCCCGCGAGCGCTTCACCGAGGCGCCCGACCGGCTGGAGTCGGAGCCCGCCGAGTTCCACGCGCGCGTGCGGTCCGGATTCCTCACGCTCGCCGCCTCCGACCCCGGTCGGTACCTCGTCGTGGACGCCGGGCAGGAGCCCGAGGCCGTCACCACCGTGATCCGCGCCCGCCTCGACCAGGTGCTGCCGCTGTCCCAGGCCGAGATCGAGGCCCGTGAGGAAGCCCGGCGCAAGGCCGAGGAGGAGGCCCGGCGCAAGGCCGAGGAAGAGGCCGCCCGCAAGGCCGAGGAGGAGCGCCTGGAGCGGGAGCGCCAGGAACAGCTCGCCCGGCTGCGCGCCGAGGAGGAGGAGCGCAAGCGGCGCGAGCTGGAGGAGGCGCAGCGCCGCGAGGCCGAACGGCAGGCCGAGGAGGCCCGCCGACGGGCCGAGGAAGCACGCCGACGGGCCGAGGAGGAGCGGCAGCGGCTGCTCGCCGAGGAGAAGGCCCGCGCCGAGGAGGAGGCCCGCCGCAAGGCCGAGGAGGAGCGGCGCCGCCAGCAGGCCGAGGAGGAGGCCCGGCTGCGGGCCGAGGCCGAGGCGCGGCGCGTGGAGAAGCAGCGCAAGGCCGAGGAGGCCCTGCTGCGCGCCGAGGAGGCCCGCCGGGCGGCCGAGCAGGCGGCGGCCGCGGCCCAGGCGGGGCCGAAGAAGCCCGGACCGGGTGGCGGTGCGGGTGCGGGTTCTGCGGGTGCGGGCGCGTCCGGGACGGCGGCCGCGGCCTCGTCTCCGGGTCTCAGTGCTGCGCCGTCGGAGGCCCTGACCGTGCCGACGCCGGTGGTGAAGCCCGGGGGCGCGGACGACGCGACGACCGTGCTGCGGCCGGTGCGCCCGGACGACACGCGCTCCGAGGACGCGCAGCCCGGTGCGGCCGGCGGCGACTCCGAGGTGACCACCGAGCTGCCGCAGCCGCCGGTGGTGCCGGGTGCGGTCGACGAGACGGCTGTGCTGCCGCAGGTGGTGCCCGGTGCGGTCGACGAGACCGCGGTGCTGCCGCCGGTGCGGGGCGAGGACCCGGTGGACCGGGTTCCGCAGGGGTACTTCCGCGAGGAGGGTGACGCGGTCGCGCCGGACCGCTCGTCCGGCGATCGCTCGTCCGACGACCGTACGCGGGAGCTGCCGCAGGTCGACCCGGACGGCGCCGCCCAGCGGCGACCGCGCTCCGACTGGGCCGAGGAGACCCCGCTGGACGACCTGCCGACCCTGGCGGACGAACTGCTGGGCCCGCGGGACGACGAGCAGGGCGACGAGGGGCGCAGGCGGCGGCGGGGTCGCTGAGCCTGGTCGTGCCGGTGCGCTTCGGGGCACCGGTGCGCATCGTCGTGCCGGTGCGCTTCGGGGCACCGGTGCGCATCGTCATGCCTGTGCGGTTCGGCGCGCCGGTGACGCCGGTCGCGCGGTGATGTCGGACGCGACCGTGACGTCGGTCGCGCCGGTGACGCTCCTCCCGTCGGTGGCCGTCGGTGGCCGTCGGTGGCCGTCGGTGGCCGTCGGTGGCCGTCGGTGGCTGTCGGCTGAGGCGTCGTCCGCGTTGTCAGTCGGCGCCCCCACAATGGAGGACGAAAGGCTGAGCGGATGGAAGGCGCGGTGGCCGCATGGCGGTGTGGGACGACCTGGTGGGCCAGGAGAAGGTGAGCGCGCAGCTGGCGGCCGCGGCTCGGGACGCCGACGCCCTGGTCACCGCCGTCGCGACCGACGCACCGCCGCCGGAGGCGTCGAAGATGACGCACGCCTGGCTGTTCACCGGCCCGCCGGGCGCGGGCCGGACGCAGGCGGCGCGCGCGTTCGCCGCGGCCTTGCAGTGCGTGAGCCCCGACCGGGCGCTGGGCGGGGCCCCTGGCTGCGGGTTCTGCGACGGGTGCCATACGGCACTGGTGGGCACGCACGCCGACGTCACCACCGTCGCCGCCGTCGGCACCCAGATCCTGGCGGACGACATGCGGGACACCGTGCGCAAGTCGTTCACCTCGCCGGCCAACGGCCGCTGGCAGGTCATCCTCGTCGAGGACGCCGAGCGGCTGAACGAGAAGTCGGCCAACGCGGTCCTGAAGGCCGTGGAGGAGCCCGCCCCGCGGACGGTCTGGCTGCTGTGCGCGCCGTCCATCGAGGACGTCCTGCCGACGATCCGCTCCCGCTGCCGCCACCTGAACCTGAGCACGCCGTCCGTGGACGCCGTCGCCGACATGCTGATCCGCCGGGAAGGCATCGAGCCCGAGGTCGCGGCCGCCGCCGCGCGCGCCACCCAGGGGCACGTGGACCGGGCCCGCCGCCTGGCCACCGACCCGGCCGCGCGGGAGCGCCGTGCCGCCGTGCTGAAGCTGCCGCTGCGCGTCGCCGAGGTCGGCGGGGCGCTCAAGGCCGCGCAGGAGCTGGTGGACGCCGCCGCGGAGGACGCCAAGCAGCTCGCCGAGGAGATGGACGCCAAGGAGACCGAGGAGCTGAAGGCGGCGCTCGGCGCGGTCCAGGGCGGCCGGATGCCGCGCGGCACGGCCGGTGTGATCAAGGACCTGGAGGACAAGCAGAAGCGCCGCCGCACCCGCACCCAGCGCGACAGCCTCGACCTCGCCCTGACCGACCTCACCGCCTTCTACCGCGACGTCCTCGCCCTCCAGCTCGGCTCCCGCATCGCCCTCGCGAACACGGACGCCGAGGACGCCCTGGAACGCATCGCGCGCGACAGCTCCCCGGAGTCGACCCTGCGCCGGATCGAGGCGATCGCCGCCTGCCGGGACGCCCTGGACCGCAACGTGGCACCGCTGCTCGCGGTGGAGGCGATGGCGATGGCGCTGAGAGCGGGCTGAAGCCGGCGGAAGAGGCCCGCAAGCCACCAGTCGCGCCTGTCACGCCCTCTTCCGCCCCTTCCGTCTCCCTTCCGCCCCTTTCCCCTCCCTCTTCCGCCCCTTTCCCGTCCCTTTCCCGTCCCTCTTCCGTTGGACAACCACCACCCATCCGGGGCACGTCCCGCACGCACGGCACCCGAGCCGTCGCGCAGCGTTACGCTCGCTGGATGTACACAAGGCGCCCCCACCGCAGGTCCAGGTCCCGTACCGGAGCCGTTCTCCTCGCCGCCGCGGCGCTGGTCGTCTCCGCGTGCAGCTCCGGAAGTTCCACGAGTTCCGCCAGCTCGGCGGCGCAGCCGGCGCGGGTCGGCGAGGCCGCGCTGACCGCCCTGCCGCGCGCGACCCCGTCCGCCCTGGCGCCGTACTACGCGCAGAAGCTGCGCTGGCGCGAGTGCGGCGTCCCCGGCTTCGAGTGCACCACCCTGCGCGTCCCGCTCGACTACGCGTCCCCCGGCGAGGGCGACGTCCGTCTCGCGGTGGCCCGGAAGAAGGCCACCGGCCCCGGGAAGCGGCTGGGCTCGCTGCTGGTGAACCCGGGCGGGCCGGGCGGCTCGGCGATCGGCTACCTCCAGATGTACGCGGGCATCGGCTACCCGGCGGAGGTCCGTGCGCGGTACGACATGGTCGCCGTCGATCCGCGCGGCGTCGCCCGCAGCGAGCCCGTGGAGTGTCTGGACGGGCCGGAGATGGACGCGTACACGCGGACGGACGGCACGCCCGACGACGAGCGGGAGGCGGACGGGCTGGTCGACGCGTACAAGAAGTTCGCCGAGGGCTGCGGCGCGGACGCGCCGAAACTGCTGCGGCACGTCTCCACCGTGGAGGCGGCCCGGGACATGGACGTCCTGCGGGAGGTGCTGGGCGACGAGCGGCTGAACTACGTCGGGGCGTCGTACGGCACCTTCCTCGGCGCGACGTACGCCGGGCTGTTCCCGGACCGGGCCGGCCGGCTGGTGCTGGACGGCGCGATGGACCCGTCGCTGTCCGCGCGCCGGCTGAACCTGGACCAGACTGCGGGCTTCGACACCGCGTTCCAGGCGTTCGCGAAGGACTGCGTGCGGCGAAGCGGCTGCCCGCTCGGCGGGCCGGGGACCACGCCGGAGCAGGCCGGCAAGAACCTCAAGGCGTTCTTCGACGAGCTGGACGCCAAGCCGGTCCCCACCGGCGACGCGGACGGCCGCCGGCTCGTCGAGTCCCTGGCCACCACCGGTGTGATCGCAGCGATGTACGACGAGTCGGCCTGGCAGCAGCTGAGCGAGGCACTGACGTCGGCGATGAAGGAGAACGACGGCGCGGGCCTGCTCGCGCTGTCCGACAGCTACTACGAGCGGGACGCCGACGGCGCCTACTCGAACCTGATGTTCGCCAACGCCGCCGTGAACTGCCTCGACCTGCCGCCCGCCTTCGACGGACCCGACGACGTCCGCGAGGCGCTGCCCGACTTCGAGAAGGCGTCCCCGGTCTTCGGCGAGGGCCTCGCCTGGGCCGCCCTGAACTGCGCGTACTGGCCCGTCGCCCCCACCGGCGAGCCGCACCGCATCGAGGCGAAGGGCGCCGACCCGATCGTCGTGGTCGGCACCACCCGCGACCCCGCGACCCCCTACCGCTGGGCCGAGGCCCTGGCCGGCCAGCTCTCCTCCGGCCGCCTCCTCACCTACGACGGCGACGGCCACACCGCCTACGGCCGCGGCAGCGACTGCGTCGACAGCACGATCAACGCCTACCTGCTGCGCGGCACGCCGCCGGCGGAAGGGAAGCGCTGCTCATAGCCCTCGCACGCCCCGCCCACCAGCCCCTGCGGCCCGGCCCCGGCCCGGTCCCGGCCCGGCCCCGGGGCTGGTGCGTAGCACTCTCGGAAACTGTGTAGACTTACCGACGTCGCCGATCGCACCATAGTGCGGGCGACGCGCCGCTTTAGCTCAGATGGCCAGAGCAACGCACTCGTAATGCGTAGGTCTCGGGTTCGAATCCCGAAAGCGGCTCCACTGAGAACCCCAGGTCAGAAGTTACTGACCTGGGGTTTTCTTGTGTTCGGTGGGGGTGGTGGCGGGTCAGCGCAGGTCCAGGCGCATCAGGATGCGGGGGTGGCCGGAGAGGACCGAGGTCGTGTCGGCGGCGTGGGTGAAGCCGGCGCGTTCGAAGTTGGCGCGGAGGCCGGGGTAGGCCATGGTCAGGTCGACCTTGGCGTCGCCGTTGTCGAGGGGGTAGGCCTCGATCGCCGGGGCGCCGTGGGCGCGGGCGAAGTCGACCGCGCCGGCGATCAGGGCGTGGGAGATGCCCTGTTTGCGGTGGCCGGGGCGGACCCGGATGCACCACACGCACCAGACGGCCAGGTCGTCGACGTGCGGGATCTTGCGGTTGCGGGCGAAGGACGTCTCCGCGCGCGGGGCGACCGCGGCCCAGCCGACCGGTTCGTCGCCGTCGTAGGCGAGGACGCCCGGCGCGGGGTCGGCGTGGCAGAGACCGGCGACGTACTCGCCCCGGGCCGGTCCGCGCAGCTCGTTGTTGAGCTTGCTCGGGATGCGGTAGCTCAGGCACCAGCACACGTTCGCCGTCGGCGACTTGGGGCCGAGCACCGCGCGGACGTCCTCGAAGGACGACGCCGGGCGCACCTCGATCGTCATGGCACCACCATGGCACGGGCACCACCATGGGAGGGGCACCACCATGGAATGGGTACGGGCGCCGGTACGGGCGGACCGGAGGGCCGAGCCGTGGTCAGCCGAGCAGCCGTACCGGAGTGCCGTCCAGGTAGGCGCGGATGTCCTCGACGGCCTGGCCGTAGTAGCGGGCGTAGTTCGCCCGCGAGACGTAGCCGAGGTGCGGCGTGGCCAGCAGGCGGGGGGCGGTGCGCATCGGGTGGCCGGCGGGCAGGGGCTCGACGTCGAACACATCGACGCCCGCCCCGGCGATCCGGCCCTCGTGCAGCGCGGCGAGCAGCGCGTCCTGGTCGACGATGGCCGCGCGGGAGGTGTTGACCAGGTAGGCGGTCGGTTTCATGAGGGCCAGTTCGGGGGCGCCCAGCAGGCCGTGGGTGCGGTCGGAGAGCGCGAGGTGGACGGAGACGAAGTCGCTCCCGGCGAGCAGCTCCGCCATGCTCGGCGCGAGGCGGACCCCGGTCTCGGCGGCGCGCTCGGCGGTGAGGTTCCGGCTCCAGGCGACGACGTCCATCCCGAAGGCGAGACCGATCCGCGCGACCCGGCTGCCGATCTTGCCGAGGCCGAGCAGTCCGAGGGTGCGGCCGTGCAGGTCGGCGCCGACGGTGGACTGCCAGGGGCCGCCCTCCCGCAGGGCGGTGTTCTCCTGGACGAGGCCGCGGGCCAGGCCGAGGAGCAGGGCCCAGGTGAGTTCGACCGGCGGGGTCGAGGAGCTCTCGGTGCCGCAGACGGTGATGCCGTGGGCGCGGGCGGCGGCGTAGTCGATCACCGTGTTGCGCAGGCCGGTGGCGACGATCAGCTTCAGCCGGGGCAGCCGGTCCAGCAGCGAGGCGGGGAACGGCACCCGTTCGCGCAGGGTGACCACGAGGTCGAAGTCGGCGAGCGCCGCCGCCAGTTCCTCCTCGGTGCCGAAGTGCTCGGTGAACGGCACGACCTCGACCCGGTCGGTCACGGGGGACCAGTCGGCGGCGGTGGTCGCGGCGTTCTGGAAGTCGTCGAGGACGGCACAGCGCAATCGCATGGCAGTAGTGTCCACCGTCCGTTCGGGGACGCGACGCGGGCCCCGGCCGTTCACCTCTGACGACCGGGACCCACTGGCGTCCCGGACCCGGCCACGGCGGCGACACTCCCCCGAGCAACGCGTCATACGCGCGCACCGTCGGGCCAGATCCGATGAGGTGATCACATCAGGCCCCACCAACGGATCGCTAACATATGGCCAACGGTTCCCCGGGATGCCGTCAGCCGGTTGGCGTGAAGTCGTCCATCGACGACCCGGACGACCCCGACGGCGTCGGCGAGGACGGCGGGGACCGGCAGTGGGCAGATGGCGGGAAACCGTCGTGACGAGGGCGGACATGCGCCAGGGTGTGATGCGGTTCGGACTGCTGGGCCCGCCCGTGCTCTACCAGCCGTGCGAGGCGTGCGGCCCGCAGGGTGCCGTGCGCGCCATCCGCAGCCCCAAGGCGCGCGCCCTGCTCGCCGCGCTGCTGCTGGAGGCCGACCGGGTCGTCCCCGTCGACTCCCTCAAGGACGCCTTGTGGGGCGACACCCCGCCCGCCTCCGCGCACGCCTCGCTGCACAACCACGTCACCCGCCTGCGCCGCCTCCTCGACGACCCCGACCGGCTGCGCGCCGTACCGCCCGGCTACCGGCTGCGCGTCGAGCCGGACGAACTCGACGTCCACGTCTTCGAACGGCACGTCGCCGCCGCGCGCACCGCGCACACCGCGGGCGACTGGGAGCGGGTGGTGCCCGAGGCCGCCGCCGCGCTCGCGCTGTGGCGTGGCGCGCCGCTCAGCGGCCTCCCGGCCGAGCTGGGCGGCTACGCCTTCGTCCAGCGCCTGGCGGAGGCCCGGCTGCTCCTGCTGGAGTGGCGCTACGACGCCGAACTGGCCGTCGGCGGCGCCCGGCTCGGCGAGCTGGTGCCGGAACTGGCGGAACTGGCCGCCGAGTATCCGCTGCGCGAGGCGTACCAGCGGCAGCTGATGCTCGCCCTGCACCGCACCGGCCGCCGCGCGGAGGCCCTGGCCGTCCACCGCGATCTGCGCGCCCGGCTGGTGGAGGAGCTGGGCGTCGAACCGGGGACGGCGGTGCGGGAGGCCCATCTGGAGGTGCTGCGGGGGGTGCCGCTGGACGGGGCGGGAGACGGATCGAGGGACACGGCGAGGGGCGGATCGAGGGACGGGGCGAGGGACGGATCGAGGGACGCGTCGTCCGGTGCGGCGACTGGCGTATCGGCCGGTCTGTCGGTCGGCGCACCGGCCGGCGTGGCGCCTGGCGCGGCGGGGAACGGTGCCGAGGACGGGGCGAGGGGCGAAGTACGGAAGGACACGCGCGAGGGCACGCGTGGAGACGCGCACGGAGCGTCGCGGGACGGAGGGCGCGAGGTGGCGCGGGACGGATCGCGGGACATCTCGCGGGACGGAGTGCACGAGGAACCCGCCGCCGCGTCCGCTGCCGTTCCGGCGGCGCAGCGGGCTCCTCGGCCGGCCCAGCTTCCGCCGCCCCCGCCCCACTTCACCGGCCGCGGCGCCGTCCATGACGATCTGCGCCGCGCCCTGTCGGAGCCCGGTGGTGTCGCCGTGGTCAGCGGGATGGCCGGCGTCGGCAAGAGCGCCCTGGCGCTGCATGTCGCCCACACTCTGGCGGAACGTTTCGCCGACGGTCAGCTCTACGTCAACCTGCACGGCGCCACCCCCGGCATGACCCCCCTCACCTCCGCCCAGGCCCTCGCCGCCCTGCTGCGCGACCTCGGCACCGAGCCCCGCAGGATCCCCGAGCACCCGGACGCGGCGGCCGCGCTGCTGCGCTCGCTGCTCGCGCCCACCCGCACCCTCCTCGTCCTCGACGACGCCGCGCACGCCGCCCAGGTGCGGCCGCTGCTGCCCGGCGGCCCCGGCTGCGCGGTCATCGTCACCAGCCGCTCCCCGCTGACCGCCCTCGACGGCGCCCGCCGCTTCCCGCTGGCGCCGCTGACCGGCGAGGACAGCGCCGCGCTGCTGCGTGCGGTGTCCGGGCGGCACGGCCTGCACGCCGCCCACCCG
Organism: Streptomyces sp. NPDC001532; assembly: GCF_040298625.1. NCBI lineage: Bacteria > Bacillati > Actinomycetota > Actinomycetes > Kitasatosporales > Streptomycetaceae > Streptomyces > Streptomyces sp. NPDC001532. The sequence goes on along the minus strand of NZ_JBEPAL010000016.1, from coordinate 90,900 downwards.
CTCGTCGAACTCACCGGCCGCCTCCCGCTCGCCCTGCGCGTCGTCGCCGCCCGCCTCGCCGCGCGCAGCGCCCTGACCCCGGACGTCCTGGCCGGTCAGCTCGCGGCGACCTCGGGCCGGCTGCACCACCTGGAGTACGACGACCTGAGCGTGCGCCGCTCCCTCGCCGTCGCCCACGACGCGCTCGCCGCCTCCGACCGCGAGGCCGACCGCGACGCCGCGCGCACCCTCCGCCACATCGGCGCCCTCGACCTCCCCGCCTACGGCGCCCCTCTCCTCGCCCACCTCACCGGCACCGACGAACGCCGCACCGAGGCCGCGCTCGACCGCCTGGTCGACGTTGCACTGCTGGAGGAGACGGCGTACGGGCGGTACGAGCCGCATGACCTGGTGCGGGACTTCGCGAGGGAGCTGGCGGAGGAGGAACTGGGGGCAGCGGGTGCCGCGGGCCGTGGGCCGGGTGCCGGGAGGCTCGTCGCCCCGGGCCCGGTTCCAGGCGCGGACCCGGGCGACCCGGGCCGCCTCCCCGCCGACGCGACCACCTACCTCGCCGACGGCTGGGCCGCCGCCGCGGCTGCCACCACCTCAGCCGGCCCCACCGGTCCCGAGGCCGACCGCACCGGTCCCGAGGCCGATCCCACCGGTCTTGAGGCCGACCGCACCGGTCCCGAGGCCGGCCCCACCGGTCTTGAGGCCGACCGCACCCGTCCCGAGGCCGATCCCACCGGTCCTGAGGCCGACCGCACCCGTCCCGAGGCCGGCCCCACCGCTCCTGAGGCCGGCCGCACCGGTCCCAAGGCCGACCGCACCAGCCCCGAGGCCGGCCCCGAAGTCACCCCCGTCTCCGCCCCCGACCCGATCGAAACCGCCCTCCACTGGTACGCCGCCGTAGCCGAGCGCGCGCTGACCGCCATCGTGGAACCCGGCCTCGATCTGGACGACCGGCGTCGGCCCACCACCGCTCAGCCCGCGGGGCACGCGGCGCGGGTGGCAGCCGTGTCCCCGTTCGCGTCCGCCGAGGAGGCCTTCGCCTGGGGGGATCTGGAGCTGCCGAACATCGTGGCCCTCGTGGAGCGCTGTGCGGCGGACCCGGCCGGCGGTGCCCGCAAGGCCGCCAGCGTCTCCACCCTCATCCGCCTCCTCTTCCCGTACCTCCAACGCGGCGGCCGGCTCGCCGAGATGGAGATCCTGGGCGGGGCCGCGCTGCACGCCGCCCGGCGCCTGGGCGACGCCCCGGCCGAGGCGTACGCCCTGGGCGACCTCGCCGGTCTGCGTTTCCTCACCGGACGTCAGGGCGAAGCCCTCGCCCTCAACGACCGGGCGCTGGGGATCTGGCGGCGCCTGGGCGTCGTCTCCTGGATCCGCCGCTGCCTGAACAACCGGGGCCTGCTGCTGGAAGGGCTGGGCCGGCACGCCGAGTCCGAGGACGCGCTGCGCCAGAGCCTCACCTACTCCCGCCAGCTGAGCGACCCGCACGGTGAGGCCGTCACCTACAGCCACCTCGGCAATCTGTACGAGCACACCGACCCGCGCGCCGCGATCGAGCAGCACCGCCGCTCGCTCGCCATCGGCGTGACGATCGGCGCGGTCATCGTGCAGCACTCCGCGCACTGCAACATCGGCTACGCCCACCTCACCCTCGGCGAACCGGCCGCCGCCGCCCGCCACTTCGAGAAGAGCCTGCGCATCCTCGGCGGGCACGGCGACTGGCACGGCGAGTCGCAGACCCGCCTCGGACTGGTCCGGGCGCTGCGCCAGCTGGGCCACACCGCGCGCGCCGCCCGCGAGTGCGCGGAACTCCTGCGCCGCGCGGACGCCCGGGCGGACCACTACACCGGTGGTCTGGCCCGCCACCAGCAGGGTCTGCTGCTGCGCACCCAGGGTCTGGTCCAGCAGGCGTACGCGGAGTGGCGGACCGCTCTCGCCGCGCTGGACGGCACCGACGAGACCGCGGTGACGGCGGAGCTGCGGCAGCTGCTGGCGCAGGCCGCGGCGCGCTGCTGATCACTAGGCCTCGGCTGATCACTCGGCCTCGGCTGATCACTTGGCGTCGGCATAGCACTCCACCACCGCCGTGGTGAACGGGAACCGCACCGGTGTCTCCCCGAACGTCAGCCGTCCCGCCAGCTCCGCCGCCTCCCGGATCGCCGCGACGACCGTCTCCGCCTCCTCCTGCGGGCAGTGCACGATCACTTCGTCGTGCTGGAAGAAGACGAGCTCGGCCGCCATGTCCGCGCAGGTCCGCCGGAGCGCGGCGAGCAGCAGCAGCGCCCAGTCGGCGGCGCTGCCCTGCACCACGAAGTTGCGTGCGAAGCGGCCCCGGGCGCGGGCGTCGGTCGAGGCGTACCCCGGTGCCCAGGCGCGGTCGTCGCTCGCCTCGTCCGAGGCCGGGATGCCGGCCTCCTCCGCCGCGTCCTCGCCCGTCCCGGCGGCCGGCGGGCAGGTCCGGCCGAGCCAGGTGCGCACCAGGCGCCCCTCCTCACCGGCCCGGGCGGCGTCGTCGACGTAGGCCACCGCCCGTGGGTAGCGGCGGCGGAGCGCGGCGAGGTTCTTCAGTCCGTCCCCGGAGGTCTGCCCGTACACCGCGCCGAGCACGGCGATCTTGGCCTGGGCGCGGTCGCCGGAGAAGGCGCGGTCGGAGACGGACTGGTACAGGTCGCTCTCCCGTCCCGCCACCTCCATCAGCCCGGGGTCGCGGGAGATCGCGGCGAGCACCCGAGGCTCCATCTGGTCGGCGTCGGCGACCACCAGCCGCCAGCCCGGGTCGGCGACCACGGCCCGCCGGATCACCTTGGGGATCTGCAGCGCGCCCCCGCCGTTGGTGACCCAGCGGCCGGTGACCGTGCCGCCGGCCTGGAACTCGGGCCGGAACCGGCCGTCGCGCACCCAGTCCTGGAGCCAGGACCAGCCGTGGGCGACCCAGATCCGGTACAGCTTCTTGTACTCGACGAGCGGTTTCACGGCCGGATGGTCGACGGACTCGATCTCCCAGCGGCGGGTGGACCGCACCTTGATGCCGGCCTGCGCGAACGCCTTGACGACATCAGCGGGCAGATCGGGCCGCACCCGCCTCCCGAACGCGGCGGACACCTCGTCGGCCAGCTCGGCCAGGCGCCGGGGCTCGCCGCCGCCCGCGTACCGCTCGCCGAGCAGGTCGTGCAGCACCGCGCGGTGGACGTCCGCGCTCCACGGCAGCCCGGAGTGGTTCATCTCGGCGGCCACCAGCATCCCCGCGGACTCGGCGGCGGTCAGCAGCCGCATCCGCTCCGGGTGGGCGGTGCTCTCGTGCCGCCGCTGCTGGTCGGCGTGGACGGCGGCCAGGTCGGCGAGGGGGAGCGGGCGGTCCTGCGGTTCGAACAGCGGGGACTGCGCGCCGGGTACGGCGGCGCGCTGCGGCGGATCCGGCGGTACCGGTCCGCCGTGCAGACGGGCCAGGGCGGCGGCGGCCGAGCGGGGCTCGCCGTACCGCCCCTCGTGGCCGAGGAGGAGGGTCTCGGCGGCCTCGATGTCGTAGCACCGCTCCACTCGCACCCCCGTGGCGAGCAGGCGCGGATAGATCTCGGCGGTGGACCGCCACACCCACCGCGTCACCTCCGGTCGCCTGCGCACGGCCCGCGCCGCGTCCGGCTCCCGCGACACCGGGCCGCCGAGCAGCCCGTCCGGGCCGAGGGGGGCGACCTCGACGCCACCACCCTCGACCGGAGCGAGCACCCACCGATCGGTCATGCAAGCGAGTGTGGCAGGAGGGTCTGACAACGGGCGGGCATCAGCCCCGCGCCGGTCCCTCACCGGGCCCGCCGCTCCCGCGCCACCGGGCCCGCTGGTCCCGCGCCACCCGGCCTGCCGGCCCCCCCGGCCCGTTCCCTCGCATGCCCCAGCCCGTCGGCTCACCCGTTCAATCGTTCGTGCCCTCGTCCGTCGGCTCGCCCGTCTTGTGCTGGTCGAGGTACTGCGAGAGGAGTTCGGTGATGTACCGCTCCGCCGCCTCCTTGGTGATGCCGAGGCCGGACAGCACGCCCTCGCCGTTCTCGAACTCCAGCAGGGCGAGCAGGATGTGTTCGGTGCCGATGTAGTTGTGGCCGAGGCGCAGTGCCTCGCGGAAGGTCAGCTCCAGTGCCTTCTTGGCGTCGGGGCCGTAGGGGACGAGTTCGGGCACCTCGTCCGAGGCGGGCGGCAGTGCGGCGGTCGCGGCCTGGCGCACCTCGTCCAGGGTCAGCCCTTGGGCCGTGATCGCGTGCGCGGCCAGGCCCTCCGGCTCGGCGAGCAGCCCGAGCACCAGGTGCTCCGGCCGGCCCTCGGCGTTGCGGGCGGCGATGGCCTCGTTGTGGGCGGCCATGACGACGTTCCGCGCGCGGGGGGTGTAGCGGCTGAAGCCCTGGCTGGGGTCCAGGTCCGCGGATTCCTTGGGCACGAACCGCTTCTGCGCGGCCTGCCGGGTGACGCCCATGCTCTTGCCGATGTCCGTCCAGGACGCGCCCGAGCGCCGGGCCTGGTCCACGAAGTGGCCGATCAGGTGGTCCGCGACGTCGCCGAGGTGTTCCCCGGCGATCACCGCGTCCTGGAGCTGGTCCAGGGGCTGGTTGTGGACCTTCTTGATCGCCGCGATGAGGTCGTCCAGACGTACGGACGACGTGATGTCGGGGTTCGTCATGTGTCAACCGTAGGTTGCGCCCCCGGCACTGTCAACCTTCGGTTGACACCTTCACGGTGAGCCCCGCGAACACCGTCCCGCTGAAGATGTCGAGCCCCCTCGCCACCAGCCGGCTGCGCCGCAACAGCGCCGAGAGCCTTCCGGAGAGCAGCCCGATCGAGCCGTCCACCATGGGGCCATGCTCGAAACGGCGCTCCTGGAGGGCGACCGAATTCCGGGGAGTGAGACGGAACGGGCGGAGAAACCCCGCTCCACGCGCGCGTGGAACGGGCGCGGAAACCCCGCTCCACGCGCGCGTGGAACGTCCGCCGCCCCGCGTGACACGATCGGCGGGTGAGCACGCCCAGCACCGTCGACCGCGCCTTCGAAGCCGCCCTGTACGCCACCGACGACACCGGCCTCGACACCGGCGCGTCCCTGCTCGCCGCCGACCCGGCCGCCGACGCGGAACTGTCCCGGCGCGGCCGCGAGTTCGTCGCCGCGGCCTGGCGGCGCGGCTGGCAGCCCGCCGACCTGGTGCGGCTCGTGCGCCGGGAGCTGGACGACGTACACGTGCGGCTCGCGGCGGAGCTGATCCGCGCCCAGGCTCCGGACGACCGTCCGCGCGGACGCCGCTGGAGCGCCCAGCTCGCCGGCCTTCCCGAACGGACCCCGGCCCGCGCGGACCGCTTCTCACAGGCGACGGCCCTCCTGGAGCTGTACCGCCTCCTGCTGCGCCTGCCCACCCTCGAACCCCTGGACGAGCACGAGCCGGCACGCCGGGACGCGCCCGCCGAGTCCCGCATGCTCGCCCGCATCCGCGCGCTGCTCGCCAAGGCGGAGGCCACCGGCTACCCGGAGGAGGCCGAGGCGCTGAGCGCCAAGGCGCAGGAGCTGATGGCCCGCCACAGCATCGACGAGGCGCTGCTCGCCGCCCGCTCCCCGGCCGCCGCCGACGCCCCCACCGCCTGCCGGATCGGCGTGGAGGCACCGTACGAGCAGGCCAAGGCGGTGCTGCTGGACGCGGTCGCCGCCGCGAACCACTGCCGCGCGGTGTGGAACGAACCCCTCGGCTTCTCCACGGTCGTCGGCTTCGACGCGGACCTGGAGGTCGTCGAGCTCCTCTACACCTCGCTCCTGGTACAGGCCACCACGGCGATGACGACGGCGGAGGCGGCCCAGCGCGCGGGTGGCCGCAAGCGCACGAAGACGTTCCGGCAGTCCTTCCTCGCCGCCTACGCCCACCGCATCGGCACCCGCCTGGCGGCCGCCGCCGAGACCCAGGTCACCGCCGACCTGCTGCCCGTCCTCGCCACCCGCGAGGTCGCGGTCACCGATCGCATGGAACGCATGTTCCCCGAGACGACCACCACCCGCCTGCGCGGCGTCAGCGACGCGGCGGGCTGGACGGAGGGCGCCCGCGCGGCGGACCGGGCCCAGATGAGGCACCGGCCGCGCCTGGGCTGAACCGCGCGGGACCGGAGGGCGCGGGGCCGCTCAGTCCCCGGCCTGCTGGAAGGGGCTCACCGAAGCCTCCGGCACGCCCTCGCCGCGCAGCGCGACATCGCCGTACGACCACGGGAAGTCCTGCGTCTTCGCGGCGCCCGGCAGGCTGAACTCCACCGTCTTCACCGCGAGACTCCGCTCCTCGCCCGCCGCGCCGCGCGTGTAGCCGACGGTGAAGGACGCGGTGCCGGCCGCGGGCACGGTCAGCTGGTGCGCCGTCACCTCGGACGGCAGCACGGCCGCGGACGCGTCCCCGGCCCGCAGGGTGACCTCGGGGAACCCCTGAAGGGTGCAGTCGGAGCCGCCGGTGTTGGTGAGCGTGACGGTGACGTTGCCGTTGTCCCCGGCGGCGGGCGCGGCGTCGACGGGCCCGACCTCCGCCCGGAGCGTGCCGAGGGCGCACGCCCCGCCGCTGCCGCCGCTCTTCCCCGCGCTGCCGGCACCGTCCTCGTCGCCGCCGCTGTCGCAGCCGGCCAGCAGGAGTGCGGCGGCGAGCGCGCCGGCGGTGAGGGTGAACGACGTGGTGCGCATGACGGGACCCCTTGGGCTTTGACGGTGTGATGACGGTGTCGGAAGGATCATCACGCACGGCACGGCACACCGCTCGCCCGCCACCCCTCCCTCACTCGCACCCCACCCACCCTCACCCCATATGTCCCTTACGCTGGCGGAATGAGCTGGTTCCGCGCGCTGAGGCAGACCGCGCGCTCGGGCCTCGCCGTGGAACGCAAGCCCCTGGAGCCACTGGTCGCGCTGCGCGGCGCCGCCGGACTGGCGATCACGATCGGGGTCAGCCTGTGGGCGCTGGGCCCGGAGGCGGCGGCCAGTTCGGCGTTCGGGGCGCTCCAGGCGGCGATCGCCACCTTCCAGCGCAGCTGGCGGCCCCGCCCCGAGCTGGCGCTGGCCTCCGGCACCAGCCTGGCGGTGTCGACCTTCCTCGGCTATCTGACCATCCCGCACCTGGCCCTGTTCCTCGCCCTGCTCGCGCTGTGGACCTTCGTCGCCGGCCTGAGCTGGGCCACGGGCCCCACGACCGGCCTGATCGCCTCCTCCAACGTGGCGATGATGCTGGTGACGGTCACCCTGCCGACCTCCGTCGCCCAGGCGGCGGTCCACGGGGCGATGATGATCGCCGGTGGTGTCGTCCAGGCGGCGCTGATCGTGCTGTTCCCGATCCGCCGCTGGGGTCCGCACCGCGACGCGCTGGCCGACGCGCTCGCCGCCGAGGCCGACTACGCCCGCCGCCTGCGCCACGACCCGGTGGCCCCGTTCGACCCGGCACCCCTGATGGAGGCCCGCAACGCCGCCACGGTCAGCCCCCGCCAGGCCCGCCGCCGTCCCGCCGAGCTGCACGGCACCCGCGGTCTCGCCGAGCGCATCCGGCCGGTCCTGGCCTCCCTCGCCGACCCGGCGCTGGGCGTCCCGGCGGAGGGCCGGGCCCGCGACCGCGTCCGCGAACTCCTGTCCGCCGCGGCCACCGTCCTGGACGCCGCCGCCCACGCGGTCCGCCGCGGGGTCCCCATCTCCCTGCCCGCCCCGGCTCTCGCCACATTGCGCACCCCCGACACCGGCTCTCTCCTGACCGGCCCGCCGCGGCGCGCGGCGGCCCGCCTGTCCCGACTGCTGGCGGACGTGGTCGAGGCGGCGGAGGGTGCCGGGGGAGCGACCGGCGCCGTGTCCAAGGGCGGTGAACCACCCGCCCCGCATCTGCCCAGGCCCAGTCTGCTCAGCCTCACACCGGTCGCGGTGCGGGCGATGCGCGACGAACTGCGGCACCGCCCGGCCACGCCGATCGCCCGGCACGCCGTCCGGGTCACGGTGGTCGCGACCGCCGGCTATCTGCTGGGCGCCGCCCTGCCCCTGGGTCATGGCTACTGGGCCCCGCTCGCCGCGGTCATGATCATGCGACCGGACTTCTCCCAGACGTACAGCCGCGCGGTGGCCCGGCTCGCCGGCACGGTGCTGGGCGTGACCGTCGCGACCGCCATCGTGCGGCTCGCCGATCCCGGCACGGGGATGTCCGCCGTCCTCGCCGTCGTCAGCGCGGCGCTGCTGTACCTCGTGATGCGCACGGGCCAGTTCGCCGCCCAGGCCTGTATCGGGGCGTACGTCGTGTTCCTGCTCGGCATGGCCGGCGAGCAGTGGACGCAGACTGTCCCCGAACGTGTCCTGCTCACCCTGCTCGGCGGCCTGCTGGCGATGCTCGCGTACGCCGTCTACCCGGCCTGGGAGACCCCGCGTCTGCGCACCTACCTCGCCGACTGGCTGGCCGCGCAGGGCGGTTACGCGGCCGCCGTCCTGCGCCACCACGCCCAGCCGGCGACCGCCGCCGCGACCGACATCCGGGACGCCCTGCTCGCCGCCCGCCGGGTACGCGCCGACTGGCACACGGCGGTCGCCCGCGCGGAGAGCGAACCCGTGCGCCACCGCGGCCTGTCGCGGGTCACGGCCGACGACGCGGAGGAGGCGCTGACCCAGATGGGCCGCGCGGCGATGCTGCTGGAGGCCCACCTCCCGGACCGCGACGCCCCGCCGGTCCCGCCCGCCGACCGCCTCGCCGAAACCCTGCGCAGGGCCACCGCCCAGGGCGCGAAGGCGGTACGGGAACGTCGGGTACCCCGGTGGGACGCGGTGCGCGAGGTGCTCGACGACTCGTCCTGGGCGGACGTGGCCGACACCGTCGTACGCGACACCGCCGAACTGCTCCTCAAGTCCCTCACGGACCTGTCCGACGCCCTGGACGGCACCCCGCCGCCACCCCCGGCACGCGTACAGCCGCCGCTCCAAAGGCCGCTGGAGCCGCCGGAGCCGCCGCCCTAGGAGCCGGCTCCGCCCGTCGGCAGTCCGGACGGCAGCTTCCCGCCCTCGGCCTTGGTGTACGTCTCGGCGCCGACCGAACCCTCCCAGGTGATCTTCAGTGTGGTCGCCGAGACGGAGTCGACCGTGCCGGTGCCCCGCTCGTCGTCCCCGCCACCGCAGGTCAGCCGGACCGTCGGGGTGCCGGCCGCTCCGCCGACCTGCCCGCTGCACACGGTCCCCCCGGTGGCGAACAGCCCGGCCTCGGCACCGTTGATCATCAGGGCCACGGCCTGGCCCCCGCTGGTGGCGAGCCAGCTGCCCTGGAGTTCCGCGCGGGCGGCACCGGTCGGGCTCGCGCTCTCGGGGGCCGAGGCGGAGGGCGAGGACGACGGGGAGGGCGTCGCCTCGTCGTCGCCGCCACCGCCGCCGCACCCGCTCAGCAGCAGCACGCCGCCCAGCCCGGCGGCCACGGCCGCGGTCCGTATCCGCCTGCGCGCCCCGCGCGCGTACGTCGCCGAAGTCACTGCGAGACCCCCAGGGGTGAACCGGTAGGACGGTACGACCGCAGCAAGCTACCAGCCCGTAACCCCTGGCGACCCGCCCCAGGCCGACGGGAGAGCTGTCCCGTAACCCCTGGAGCCCCGCCCTGGGGCGACCGGAGACCCGCCCCGAGCCCTCGGAGAACTGCCCCGTCACCCATGCAGACCGCCCTGGGCCCTCGGGTGACATGCCCGGGACCTGAGCGAGCGATCCCGGGCCCCCGGCGACCTGTCCCGGGACCCGGGCAACCCGCCCCGTCCCCCGAGGGGCCGCCCCGGTCCCCCAACGACCCGCTCCGGCCCCCGAGAGGCCGCCCCGGACCCCAACGACCCGCCCCGGACCCCGAGGGTCCGCCCCAACCCCGAGGGACCGCTCCCGGCCCCCGAGAGGCCGCCCGTACCCCGAAGCCCGCCCCCAGCCCCCGCCCCCAGCCCTCGAACCCCACCTCCCCTACCAGGAAGACTTCCGCACCCCCGGCAGATACCCGGCATGCGCCTGCCCCCGCAGGGACACCCGCGACAGACCGAACGCCCGGAAGTAGCCGCGCGGTCGGCCGTCGACCTGGTCGCGGTTGCGTACACGCGTCGCGCTCGCGTCACGCGGCTGCCGGCGCAGCTCGGTCTGGGCGGCCCGGCGCTCGGCGTCGGTGGTGGACGGTCGCCGGATGATCTCCTTCAGCTCGGCCCGGCGCGCGGCGTACCGCGCGACGGTCGCCTGCCGCTGCTCGTTCTTCGCGATCTTGCTCTTCTTCGCCATGGACCGGCCCCCTCAGACCTTCACTCCGCGCGCGCGGATCCGCGCCACGGCCGCCTCGACGCCGATGGCGTCCACGGTCTTGATGGCCCGCGCGCTCAGCCTCAGCCGGACGTACCGGCCCTCGCTCGGCAGCCAGTAGCGCTTGGCCTGGACATTGGGGTCGAAGCGGCGGGAGGAGCGCCGGTGGGAGTGCGAGATGGTCCTGCCGAATCCGGGCTGGGCGCCGGTCAGCATGCAGTGGGCGGACACGGGGTGACGTACCTCTCTTCGATCGACTTCGTAATGGAATTCATTTTCAGTAAGATAGCAGCATGGCACGCAACGAACTCCGCCCGGTCATCAAGCTGCGGTCCACCGCCGGCACCGGCTACACCTACGTGACCCGCAAGAACCGCCGTAACGACCCGGACCGCATGACCCTGCGCAAGTACGACCCGGCGGCCCGCCGGCACGTCGACTTCCGAGAGGAGCGCTGAACCGTCATGCGCCAGGGAATCCACCCCGCCTACCGGCCCGTCGTCTTCCGCGACCGCGCGGCCGGCTACGCCTTCCTCACCCGCTCGACCATGACGAGCGAGAAGACGATCGAGTGGGAGGACGGCGCCACCTACCCGGTGGTGGACGTCGAGATCTCGAACGTCAGCCACCCCTTCTACACCGGCACCGCCCGCGTCCTGGACACCGCCGGCCGCGTCGAGCGCTTCGAGCGCCGGTACGGAAACCGGGGCTGAGGCCGTGCCCGACCTCTCCGTCGTGATCGTCGGCGGGCTCCACTCGGACGCCCGCAAGGCGGCCGTCGATCAGCTGCTCGCCGACGTCCCCGCCAGTGTCGTCCTCCACCACGACCTGGCGACGGCCGCCGCCGGCACCGTCGTCCGCACCGTCCGCGACGCCGGCGGCCTGCGCGACGCCGGCGAGGCGCCGCTGGTCAACGACTGCGCCTGCTGCGCGCTGCGCGAGGACCTGGTGCCCGAGCTGCGGCGGCTGGCCGACGCCGGGGACGCCCGGCTCGCGGTCGTCGAGCTGTGGGACTCCGTCGAACCGAAGGCCATGGCCGAGGTCGTCACCGCCGGCGGCCTCACCGTCACCGGCGTGATCACCGCCGTCGACCCGGCGCTGCTGCTGCCGTACCTCGGCAACGGCGACGACCTCGCCGAGGCCGGTCTGGCCGCGGCCGCCACCGACCAGCGGACCGTCGCCGACACCTTCGCCCGCCAGCTGGAGTACGCCCCCGTCCTCGCGGTCGCCGACTCCGAGGAGGCCGACGACGAGGACCGCGAGCTGCTGGCCCAGCTGCATCCGACCGCCCGCCGGGTGACGATCGGCCACGGCGACCTGGCGGGCGCCGCCCTCGCCGGGTTCGACGTGGAGGCCGCGGCCGCCGCCCAGCACCCGGCCTGCGCCCTGCTGCCCGCCGAGGCAGACGCGCACGGGGTGGGCACCTTCGTCTGGCACCGTCGCCGCCCCTTCCACCCGGAGCGGCTCTATCAGGCGCTGGAGGACCTGACCTGTGCCGCGGCCCGCAGCCGGGGCCGGTTCTGGCTCGCCGACCGGCCCGACACCCTGCTGCACTGGGACGCGGCCGGCGGCGCGCTGTGCGTGGAGAGCGCGGGCCCCTGGCTCGCCGCGCTGCCCGACGCCGCCTGGGAGATGGTCCCGCCGGTGCGCCGGGCCGCCGCCGCGCTGGACTGGCACCCCGAGCACGGGGACTGCTGCCAGCATCTGGTCTTCACCTCGCCCGGCCTGGACCGCGAGGGCCTCGGGGAGCTGCTGGAGTCCTGCCTGCTGACCGACGCCGAGTACGCCGCCGGGCGGGACGCCTGGAAGCGGCTGCCGCCCGCCTTCGACACCCTCCTGGAGGTCTGAACCCCGATGCCGCGCAAGACCGACCGCAAGCCCGCCAAGAACCGGCCGAATCCCCTGAACCAGGCCAAGGTCACCTACATCGACTACAAGGACACCGATCTGCTGCGGAAGTTCCTCTCCGACCGGGGCAAGATCCGCAGCCGCCGGATCACCCGCGTCACCTCCCAGCAGCAGCGACAGCTGGCCAGGGCGGTCAAGAACGCCCGGGAGATGGCCCTGCTGCCGTACGCGAGCCGCTGACGCACGGACCGACGGGCCCCGCCTCCCAGAGGCGGGGCCCGTCGGCGTATCGAGGAATCGGGACAACTTCAGTCAGATGATTGGAAGTTCAATGGAACACAATCCGCGCGGCAGGCGTCTGTTCCTAGTGCCGGAACCACTTCGGTAAAACGGGGGTCAAAGCTGTAATCACAGGAACACCCCGCGTGCACGTGCATCTGCTCATGCAACTGCACATGAAGAGGGTTATGATCCGGCACAGTTGACCACTGCATCAATGGCCACATCAGCCAGTGCACCACCGGGGAGCGACCTGTGGACCACGACGTGTACAACGGCATGGCCGCCACCGAGCTGCGCGGAGTGGCCTGGCAGAAGAGCAGGCACAGCAACTCGCAGGGCTCCTGCGTGGAGTTCGCCCAGCTGCCCGGAGGGCGGGTGGCCGTACGCAACTCCAACTTTCCGGACGGCCCCGCGCTCGTGTACACCCGGGCGGAGATCGAGGCCATGCTGCTCGGTGTGAAGGACGGCGAGTTCGACCATCTGGTGGCCGGGTGACGGATTTCAAGTCGGCGGACATTGGGGAAATCCCGTCCGTCCGATTCCGGCACTCCGTTTTTCCGTGACGCGCGTAGAACCGCGGCGCGGGAAGGCGCCGCGGTCCGTCAGTCCTTCGGCTGGAGCCTGAACAGCGCCCAGACGACCTTGCCGCTGAGCGTGCCGGCCAGCGGGTGCCAGCCCCAGCTGTCGCAGAAGGAGTCGACCAGGAAGAGCCCGCGGCCGGACTCCGCCGAGAAGTCGTCCGCGTCACGGGCCACCGGGCTGTCGTTGCTCGGATCGCGCACCGCGCACACCAGCCGCTCGGTCCAGCGCATCAGATGCAGCCGTACCGCGGGCTCCTGGTCCGCTATGGGCGGGGTGCCGGGCAGGGCGTGCCGCAGCGCGTTGGTGACGAGTTCCGAGACGACCAGACAGACGTCGTCGAACCGGTCGCCCAGGTCCCACTGGTCGAGGGTGCCGCGGGTGAACCGGCGGGCGTCGCGCACCGCTTCGTAGCGGGCGGGGAGGGCGCAGGAGGCGGCGCTGGACACGGCCGCGGGATCGAGTGGGGGAAGGCCCTGCCGTAACGGCTGGAGCATGGTCGATCCATTCGTTCCCATGCGGGGCACTCCCGGAATTCGCGGTCGTTGCGATGCAGCGGTGGCGCGGCACCATGGTTTCGGATGCGCAGAGCAGATGCAAGGGCAGATGCACGTGCACGCGACCGAATTGGTCCGTCCCGTACTACTTCTTGGCCATTTTTTCCGCCATCTTCTCGTCGACTGCGTGCCGTCTCCGCGTTCTCTCGCCGTGCGGTCATGCTCGGAATCTTTGGCTTCTTTCCGTCTGTGTAATCGGACGAGTACTGCTCGGAGTGTTTTAGTGGCAGACTGCGGGCCCTGAAGACGGTTGGGGAGGCTGGCGAACGTGAGCGCGGGAGAGCCCGGATCGGTGGTGCGGCGGATGCTGCTCGGCTCGCAACTCAGGCGACTGCGTGAGGCGCGTGGCATCACGCGCGAGGCCGCGGGCTACCACATCCGCGCCTCCGAGTCGAAGATCAGCCGGATGGAGCTGGGCCGGGTGAGCTTCAAGACGAGGGACGTGGAGGACCTGCTGACGCTGTACGGCATCACGGACGAGGCCGAGCGCAACTCGCTGGTCTCGCTCGCCCGTGAGGCCAACGTGGCCGGCTGGTGGCACAGCTACTCCGACGTCCTGCCGAGCTGGTTCCCCACCTACGTGGGCCTGGAAGGCGCCGCGTCCGTGATCCGCGCCTACGAGGTGCAGTTCGTGCACGGCCTGCTCCAGACCGAGGCCTACGCCCGCGCGGTGGTGCGGCGCGGGATGAAGGGCGCGAGCGAGGCGGACGTCGAACGCCGCGTGGCGCTGCGCCTGGAGCGCCAGAAGCACCTCGTCGCGGAGAACGCCCCCGAGTTCCACATCGTCCTGGACGAAGCCGCCCTGCGCCGCCCCTACGGCGACCGCGAGGTGATGCGCGGCCAGCTCCAGCACCTCATCGAGATCTCCGAGCGGCCCAACGTCCGCCTCCAGGTGATGCCGTTCGGCTTCGGCGGCCACTCCGGCGAGAGCGGCGCCTTCACCATCCTCAGCTTCCCCGAGTCCGACCTGTCGGACGTCGTCTACCTGGAGCAGCTGACCAGCGCCCTGTACCTGGACAAGCACGAGGACGTCACCCAGTACGAGACGGCGCTGAAGGAACTGCAGGGCGACAGCCCGGGCCCGGCCGAGAGCCGCGACCTGCTCCGGGGGCTGCTCCAACTCTCCTGAGATCCGGCCAAGTTGGTTGGGACACCAGTACGATGACGAGTGATCAGGTGCTTCCGTCTGCTCCTGCGGCAGGGATTGAGGGATCGCATGTCGTCGTATTTCACCGACCTGGCCCAGCAGTACATCGACGGCGAGTGGCGCCCCGGGACCGGCTCCTGGGACATCATCGACTTCAACCCGTACGACGGCGAGAAGCTGGCCTCGATCACCATAGCCACGGTCGATGAGATAGATCAGGCCTACCGTGCCGCCGCCCGCGCCCAGCGCGACTGGGCCGACGCCGGCGCCTTCGCCCGCCGCGCGGTGCTGGAGAAGGCGCTCCGGCTGGTCGAGGAGCGCGAGGCCGAGATAGCCGAGGCGATCATCGCCGAGCTGGGCGGCACCCGCGTCAAGGCCGGCTTCGAACTGCACCTGGCCAAGGAGTTCCTGCGCGAGGCGGCCGCCCTGACGGTGCGCTCCGAGGACCGGCTGATCCCCTCGCCCGATCCCGGCAAGGAGAACCGCCTCTACCGCGTCCCGGTCGGCGTCGTCGGCGTCATCAGCCCCTTCAACTTCCCCTTCCTGCTCTCCCTGAAGTCCGTCGCCCCGGCGCTCGCGCTCGGCAACGCCGTCGTCCTCAAGCCCCACCAGGACACCCCGGTCGTCGGCGGCACCCTGGTCGGCCGGATCTTCGAGGACGCGGGCCTGCCGGCCGGCGTGCTCAACGTGGTCGTCACCGACATCGCCGAGATCGGCGACGCCTTCATCGAGCACCCGGTCCCCAAGGTCATCTCCTTCACCGGCTCCGACAAGGTCGGCCGCCACGTCGCCGCCGTGTGCGCCGCCCAGTTCAAGCGCTCCATCCTCGAACTCGGCGGCAACAGCGCCCTCGTGGTCCTCGACGACGCCGACCTGGACTACGCCGTCGACGCGGCCGTCTTCAGCCGGTACATCCACCAGGGCCAGGTCTGCATGGCCGCCAACCGCGTCCTCGTGGACCGCTCCGTCGCCGAGGAGTTCACCGAGAAGTTCGTCGCCAAGGTGCGGTCCCTGAAGGTCGGCGACCCGCGCGACCCCGAGACCGTCATCGGCCCGGTCATCAACGGCTCGCAGGCCGAGTCCGTGTCCGGCACGGTCGAGCAGGCGGTCGCCGAGGGCGCTACGGCCCTGCTGCGCGGCACCACCAGAGACAACCTCGTCGAGCCCTCCGTGCTGACCGGTGTCCCGGCCGACTCGCCGCTGCTGCGCCAGGAGGTCTTCGGCCCGGTCGCCTTCCTCCTGCCCTTCGACGGCGAGGAGGAGGCCGTACGCCTCGTCAACGACACCCCCTACGGCCTCAGCGGCGCCGTCCACACCGCCGACGTCGAACGCGGCGTCCGCTTCGCCCGGCGCATCGACACCGGGATGTTCCACGTCAACGACGGCACCGTGCACGACGAGCCGCTCGTCCCCTTCGGCGGCGAGAAGCACTCCGGCGTCGGACGCCTGGGCGGCGAGACCACCCTGGACGCGTTCACCACCCTGAAGTGGATCTCGGTGCAGCACGGACGGAGCGCGTTCCCGTTCTGAGTCCCGGCCCTGGGGCGCACCGAGGCCCCGCTACCGCATGACGAGGCTCGCCGAGCGGTGCTCGACGCTGCCGGGAGGGGCGAGTGACCAGGACGGTTCTCTGGGAGCCGGCCGCCCTGAACGCCGCCACGGGGCACCTCAAGGACGATCCCGCCGGCGTGGACTCCCTTCTGAGCGCCACTGACCGGCTCGCGGACGACGCGCGGCCCGAAGGGTCCCGGGCCTGGGGCACGGATCACCGCCGCCTCCACCACGGCCCCTGGCGAGTCCCCTACCGCGTCGATCCGGACGCGCGCACCATCGAACACGTCGGCCGCCGGGTCGCCTGAGCGGCGCCCTAACCTGGACCGCATGTCAGCGATCCGACTCCTGGTCCTGGGCGCCGTCCGTCGGCACGGGCGGGCCCACGGCTACCAGGTGCGCGCCGACCTGGAGTACTGGGGCGCGCACGAGTGGTCCAACGCCCGGCCGGGCTCGATCTACCACGCGCTGAAACAGATGGCCAAGCAGGGCCTGCTGCACGCCCACGAGGTCGCCCCCTCCACCGCGGGCGGCCCCCCGCGCACCGAGTACGAGCTGACCGGCGCCGGCACCGAGGAGTACTTCCGCCTGCTGCGCGAGGCCCTCACCGCCTACGACCAGAAGACGGACCTCAAGTCCGCCGCCATCGGCTTCATGGTCGACCTGCCGCGCGCCGAAGCGATGGCCCTGCTCAAGGAGCGCGTCCGCCGCATCGAGGAGTGGCGCGCCGACGTCACCGAGCACTACGTCCCCGAGGAGGGCCCCGAGCGGCTCGGCCACATCGGCGAGATCATGCACCTGTGGCTGCACACCGCCGACGCCGAGGCCGCCTGGACCCTCGGCCTGATCGGCCGTGTGGAAGGCGGCGCCTACACCTTCGCCGGGGAGGGCGAGCCCTTCGTCGGCGTCCTCACCTGAGGACTTGCACCTCACGTGGCGTGAGGCCGCAGCGTGGAGGGCGTACCGAGAAGGGAGCGGAAGTGGGCTACTCCGTGGGACAGGTCGCCGGATACGCCGGAGTGACGGTGCGCACCCTGCACCACTACGACGACATCGGTCTGCTCGCGCCCAGCGAGCGCAGCCACGCGGGCCACCGGCGCTACAGCGACGCCGACCTCGACCGGCTGCAGCAGATCCTGTTCTACCGAGAGCTCGGCTTCCCGCTCGACGAGGTCGCCGCCCTGCTCGACGACCCGGACGCGGACCCGCAGGCCCACCTGCGCCGGCAGCACGAGCTGCTGACCGCCCGGATCGAGAAGCTGCGCAGGATGGCGGCGGCCGTGGAGCACGCCATGGAGGCACGCACGATGGGAATCGACCTCACGCCCGAGGAGAAGTTCGAGGTGTTCGGGGACCACGACCCGGACGCGTACGAGGACGAGGTGCGGCAGCGCTGGGGCGACACCGACGCCTACCGCGAGTCCAGGCGCCGGACCGCCTCGTACACCAAGGAGGACTGGAAGCGGCTCACGGCGGAGATGGACGCCGTCCACGGCCGGATGGCCGACCTGCTCGACCGGGGCGTCCCCGCCGGCTCCGAGGCCGCCATGGACGTCGCCGAGGAGCACCGCCGGTTCATCTGCGGCGCCTACTACGACTGCTCGCACGAGCTGCACGCCTGCCTGGGCCAGATGTACGTCGACGACCCGCGGTTCACGGCGACGTACGAGAAGATCCGGACCGGCCTGGCCGTGTACCTGCGCGACGCGATCTTGGCGAACACCGCACGGCACTCCGGCTGAGGCCGAGGCCGAGGCCGCGGCCCGGGGGCGGCCCCCGCGGGGCTACTCCCGGGCCACCACCACGGCCGTGCCGTAGGCGCACACCTCCGTGCCCACGTCCGCGGCGTCCGAGACGTCGAAGCGGAACGCCAGCACGGCGTTGGCGCCCCGCGCGCGTGCCTGCTCCACCAGGCGTTCCATCGCCTGGTTGCGGGTCTCCACGAGAGTCTTCGTGAGACCCCGCAGCTCACCGCCCACCAGCGACTTCAGCCCGGCGCCGATCTGGCTCCCGAGGTGCCGGGACCGCACGGTGAGTCCGAACACCTCGCCGACGACCTGCTCCACGCGATGACCGGGTACGTCATTGGTCGTGACGACCAGCACGTCCGGGTGCGGCCCCTGGCCGCCGCCGTACTCTTCGATGCCCATGCCCCACAGCTTTCCCTCAGCGGGCGCACGGCGCACCCCGAGGGCGCAGGTGGAACCTGGGGCGGGCGCATGGCGTTGATAGCTTTGTCCGGCCGAACTGGACGCCGCACTTCCCTTCACCCCTCAGGAGCCCGGAACCGTGACGACGCTCGCTCTCGGACCCAGCTGGCTGGATCCGAACTAC
Source organism: Streptomyces sp. NPDC001532 (assembly GCF_040298625.1). Classification (NCBI taxonomy): domain Bacteria; kingdom Bacillati; phylum Actinomycetota; class Actinomycetes; order Kitasatosporales; family Streptomycetaceae; genus Streptomyces; species Streptomyces sp. NPDC001532. Next base: position 72,353 of record NZ_JBEPAL010000016.1, on the reverse strand, counting down.
CTGCTCGACACCTTCGGGATCTGGGGCCTGCTCCTCATCGTCTTCGCCGAGTCGGGCCTGCTCATCGGGTTCTTCCTGCCGGGTGACTCGCTGCTGTTCACCGCGGGTCTGCTGATCGCGTCGAACCAGCTGGACTTCCCGCTCTGGGCGGCCATCGCCCTGATCTGCGCCGCCGCGATCCTCGGCGACCAGGCGGGCTACATGTTCGGCAAGAAGGTCGGACCCTCGCTCTTCTCCCGCCCCGACTCCCGTCTCTTCAAGCAGGAGAACGTCACCAAGGCCCACGACTTCTTCGAGAAGTACGGCCCGAAGTCCCTGGTCCTGGCCCGGTTCGTGCCCATCGTCCGCACCTTCACGCCGATCATCGCCGGCGTCAGCGGCATGCGGTACCGCTCCTTCCTGATCTTCAACATCGTCGGCGGCGTCCTCTGGGGCGCCGGAGTCACCCTGCTGGGCCACTGGCTGGGCAACATCGACTTCGTCAAGAAGAACATCGAGGCGATCCTGATCCTGATCGTCCTGATCTCCGTCGTCCCGATCATCATCGAGTTGCTGCGCGCCCGCTCCAAGAACAAGAACGCCCGGCAGCAGCAGCCGGAGCCCCGGCAGCAGCAGCCGCAGCCGCAGCAGCAGTACCCGTACCCCCCGATGGACGACGCCACCACCCAGCTCCGTCGCGTCCCCCCGGCCGAGCAGCAGCAGCCCTACCCGCCGCAGAACCAGCAGCACCCGCAGCAGTACGGCCACGACCAGCAGCAGTACGGCCACGACGAGCAGTACGGCTACGAGCAGCAGCAGTACGGCTACGACCAGCGCGGCTACGACGAACCGCGGCAGGCCCCGTACGACCCGCAGCAGCACCCCTACGAGCAGCAGCCCCCGTACAACAACCGGAACCAGGGCTACTGACCCGGCCCGAGGGGGCGCGGGGTCAGAACCCTCGGGTGCGCTTCGCCGCCTTGCGCCCGCGCCCCGCCCCCCGCAGGAACAGCCGCGAGATCTCCGACCCGAGGTTCACCCCGATCGCGATGGCCATCGCCAGCGCCGCCGCCTTGGTCAGCGAGCCCAGGCCGCTGTCGACATCGTTCTGCGCGATGGCCAGCAGCCCGAAGTAGGTGGCCGATCCCGGCAGCAGGGGCCCGATCGCCGCCGTGGTGTACGGCAGCGCCGACACATACCGGTAGCGCGACATCAGCTGACCGAACAACCCCACCAGCCCCGCCGCCACGGCGGTCGAGGCGACCGGCGACAGATCACCCGCGTAGTGCATCGCGCCGTACACCACCCAGGCGACACCGCCGTTGAGCGTCACCGCCAGCACGGTCGAACGTTCCTGCTGCAACAGGACGGCGAATGTCAGGGACAGCAGCATCGACGCGATGATCTGCACCACCGGCTGCTCGCTGCTGCCCAGCGCCGCCTCGGGATTGAGCTGCGCCCCCAGCTGGACCCCGAAGTACAGCACCACGAGCACCCCGACGACGATGCCCACGAAGAAGTACAGGACCTCCAGCAGCCGGGCCGCCGCCGTGATGTAGAACCCGGTCAGCCCGTCCTGCACGCCCGCCACCAGCGCCCGCCCGGGCAGCAGCGCGAACAGACCACCGGTGATGACGGCCGAGGCCTTCACGTCCACATGGGCGACGGTGAGCGCCACCCCGATCGCGGCCGGCGGCATCGCGGCGACCGTGAACTGGTAGAACTCCGGCAGCCCGCGCCCCGCGCACAGCCACGCCAGCCGGTCCCCGAGCATCGCGCCCAGCGCCGCCGCGACGAACACGATCAGATCGCCGCCGACCAGCACCGAGGCCGCCCCCGCGAGCAGCCCGCTCGCCGAGGTCAGCACCCAGGTGGGATAGGGGTGCCGGTTGCGGCGCATCTCCGCCAGCCGCCGGTAGGCCTCCTCCAGGGAGATGTGGGTCTCCGGGTCGCTGAGGTCGTCGACGAGCTGGAAGACGGCCGCGAGGCGCGTGTAGTCCGTGCCGCGCCGCCGCACGGTCCGCGCCGCCGACACCGGATCGTCCACCAGGGACGGCTGGTACGAGATCGACAGCAGGGTGAAGGTGACGTTCGGCTCGCAGCGGTCCAGGCCGTAGGAGCGGCAGACCGCGAACATCGCCGCCTCGACGTCCTCCGCGCCCTCGCCGCCCGCCAGCAGCAGCTCCCCGATACGCAGCGTCAGATCGAGCACACGCGGAACGGCCGGGCCGTCCTCCTCGCTCTTGTGCACCGGCTCCGGCGCGGGCCGCTCGGCCACCGGCATCCGCAGCATCGTGCGCATCCGGTCCTGCCAGGGCACGTCCTTGGTCAGGCTGACCACGGGTATCCCGGTCGCGGGCGTGAAAGCCGGCGTCTCCCGGGCGTGATAGGTGTGCGGCGTGCTGAACGCCGACCCCTCGGGTTCCGCGCTCGGCGGCTGGGGGGCGTCCAGCCCGACGGGCAGGGCGAACTCGGACGTCGTCTCCGACTCGCTGTCCCCGACCTCGACGCCGGCGGGCGGCGTGAAGGCCATCCTCGCCTCGTCCGACTGCGGCTTGCGGTCTTCCGCGTCCGTCACGTGCTGTGCACTCCCTGTACGACACCTCCGGTGACCTCAGTATGCGCACACATGACGAACGGGCCGCACGCGTGCGTACGGCCCGTCTCCTACCCAGCAACGGCCAGGTCAGTGACCGCCCTGCTCCTTGAAGCGCTTGTAGGACCGCTCGATCTCGGCCTCGGCGTCCGTACGGCCCACCCAGTTGGCGCCCTCGACGGACTTGCCGGGCTCCAGGTCCTTGTAGACCTCGAAGAAGTGCTGGATCTCCAGGCGGTCGAACTCGGACACGTGGTGGATGTCGCGCAGGTGCTCCACACGCGGGTCCGTCGACGGGACGCACAGCAGCTTGTCGTCGCCGCCGGCCTCGTCGGTCATACGGAACATGCCGATCGCGCGGCAGCGGATGAGGCAGCCCGGGAAGGTCGGCTCGTCCAGGATGACCAGCGCGTCCAGCGGGTCGCCGTCCTCGCCGAGGGTGTTCTCGACGAAGCCGTAGTCCGTCGGGTAGGCGGTCGACGTGAACAAGCGGCGGTCGAGACGGATACGACCGGTCTCGTGGTCCACCTCGTACTTGTTGCGCGAACCCTTCGGGATCTCGATCGTGACGTCGAACTCCACCGGTGGCTCCTCCATGATCAACACACAGTTCTGGTGGTTAAGTGTCCCTCACGCAGGTGTGTGATCGCGAAAGGGGCTGGTGGTCGTGCCCGAGCTGAGGCCTTGGCAGGCCGCGAGGCCGCGTCTGAGGCGGATCGCGGACGCCGTACGCCCTCGCCTCGCCCGAGCCGCGGCGGCGGCGCGACCGCGGGTCGCGCGGCTGGCACGGGCCACGTCACCGCAGGTCACACGGATCACGCGGGCGAAGACCTGGCAGTACACCGCGGGTGCCGCCACCGCCGGTCTGGCGCTGGCCGCCGGTGTGGTGACCACCACGGGCCCCTGGGACTCCACGGGTCAGCGTACGGCCGAGCGGGAGCGCGCGAGGGCCGCCGAGCTGACGGGTGGCGCATCTCACGGCGGCGTCACCGGCAACGCGGGAGCCGGCGGCACCGCACCCACGGCACCCCGCCCCGCCCCCAGCGCCGCCTCCGTCCTCGCCGGCCTGGGCGGCGCCACCGGCGCCGGACGGTCCGTGCCCGACGCCAAGGCGCTCGGCGCCGCCCTCGGCCCGCTGCTGAAGGACCCCGCCCTCGGCGGACGGCGGTCCGCCGCCGTCGTCGACATCGCCACCGGCGAGCGCCTCTACGCCGAGGGCGCCGACGAGGCGCTGACCCCGGCCTCCACCACCAAGATCGCCACCGCCGTCGCCGCGCTGTCCGCGCTCGGCGCCGACCACCGCCTCACCACCCGCACCGCCTTCGAACCCGACACCGAGGAGCTGATCCTGGTCGGCGGCGGCGACCCCACCCTCACCGCGGACCGGGACACCGAGGGCCGCGCCGGCCTGCGCGACCTCGCCGCGGACACCGCCGCCGCACTGGCCAGACGCGGCGTCCGCAAGGTGACCCTGTCCTACGACACCACCCTGTACGCCGGCTCCGAGCTTCACCCCATCGGGGTCAACGACAACCTCGCCCCCGTCACCGCCCTGATGGCCGACGAGGCCCGCACCGACGACTCCACCAGCGGACCCGCGCCCCGCGTCGCGGACCCCGCGGCCGACGCCACCCGCGCCTTCGCCGGCTTCCTGAAGTCCGAGGGCATCGAGACCACGGCCCCCGGCCCCTCCAAGGCGACCGACCGCGCGGCCACTCTGGCCACCGTCGCCTCACCGCCGCTGTCAGCGCTCGTCGAACAGATGCTGACCAACAGCGACAACGACCTCGCCGAGGCCCTGGCCCGCCACACCGCCCTCGCGACGGGCGAACGCGCCGACTTCGCCGGAGCCGGCCGCGCCATCAAGAGCCGCCTCGAGAAACTCGGGCTGCCCACCGAGGGCGCCGTCATCAAGGACGGCAGCGGCCTCGACCGCGCCGACAGACTGCCCGCCGCCCTCCTGACCGCCCTCCTCGCCGAGGCCGCCGACCCCGCCCGCCCCGAACTGCGCCCCACCCTCACCGGCCTGCCCGTCGCCGGCTTCACCGGCACCCTCACCAGCCGCTACGGCGACGGCGCGGCCGGCGTCGTACGCGCCAAGACCGGCACCCTCACCGGCGTCAACGCCCTCGCCGGCACCGTCGTCGACGGCTCGGGCCGGGTCCTGGCCTTCGCCTTCCTCGCCTCGGACACCACCGACCCCGGCGCCGCCCAGCGCGCCCTGGACCGAGCGGCCACGGCACTGGCGGCATGCGCCTGCGGCTGACCGCCCGGCCCGTCGTCGCCCTGCCCCCGGAGGGACCCCTCACGTACGGTTGACACATGACGAGCATCGGTGGCACGGCATCCGGCATGGTCGACTGGAATCTCGCGGTGGCGACCGCGACCCGGCTCGTGCGGCCGGGCCCCGAGGTGAGCCGCGACGAGGCCCGTGCCGTCGTCGCGGAACTGCGCCGCCACGCCAAAGCCTCGGAACAGCACGTCCGGGGCTTCACTCGGCTGGGCACCGAGGAGACCCACGACACGCCCGTCCTCGTCGTCGACCGGCCCGGCTGGGTCCGCGCCAACGTCGCCGGCTTCCGGGAGATCCTCCGGCCGCTGCTGGAGAAGATGCAGGAGCGCCGCGGCACCGGCCCCGGCGGCACGGTCTTCGGCGCCGTCGGCGGCAAGGTCACCGGCGTCGAGCTGGGCATGCTGCTGTCCTTCCTCGCCTCCCGGGTCCTCGGCCAGTACGAGACCTTCGCCCCCGCCGCCCGCGACCTGCCGGCCGGCGCGAACGGCGGCGGCCGGCTGCTGCTCGTCGCCCCCAACATCGTCCACGTGGAGCGCGAACTCGACGTGGAGCCCCACGACTTCCGGCTCTGGGTCTGCCTGCACGAGGAGACCCACCGCACGCAGTTCACGGCGGTGCCCTGGCTGCGCGACCACTTGCAGGGTGAAATCCAGTCGTTCTTGGGAGAGACGGACGTCGACCCCATGACCGTCCTGGAACGCGTCCGGGAAGCCGCCCAGACGCTGGCCGGCGGCCGTCCGGAGGGCGAGGAGGACGACGGCGGCCGGTCCCTCGTCGAACTGGTGCAGACGCCCGCACAGCGCGAGATCCTGGGCCGCCTCACCGCCGTGATGTCCCTGCTGGAGGGCCACGCCGACTTCGTGATGGACGGCGTCGGCCCGGACGTCGTGCCGTCCGTGGCGGAGATCCGCGAGAAGTTCCAGCAGCGCCGCGCCAAGGGCGCCTCACGGCTGGATCTGGCCCTGCGCAAACTGCTCGGCCTGGACGCCAAACTCCGGCAGTACCGCGACGGCGAACGCTTCGTGCGGGCCGTCGTGGACGAGGTCGGCATGGACGGCTTCAACCGCGTGTGGACCTCTCCGAACACCCTCCCCACCAAATCGGAGATCGCCAAACCGGCGGACTGGATCGCGCGGGTGCACCGCCGGAGCGAAACGTGACACGCCGCGAGACGTCGTGAACCGAATCCGGCCGACGGCAGGCGAACGCCCCTCCAATCACCCGTCCGAGGGAGCGTGAGCGGCGGACAGGCGTGCAATGCTCGGGGAACGGCCCGGTTCTGTCACCATCTACACACTCTGAGTGACCGAAACTCGGGCTCACCCCCCGAAAACTTCATGAAGGGAACCGGACATGGGTCCCCATCCTGCGGTCGCGGCGATACGCCTGGCGGTCCGCCGCGTCCTCCACGACATCCTGACCGACCTCGACAGCGCCTCCCCGGGCGGTGCCACCGCCCCGCACGAGCCGCCGCCCCCGCCGCTCGTGCTCGTGGCCTGCTCCGGCGGTGCCGACTCCATGGCACTCGCCTCGGCCCTCGCCTTCGAGGCCCCCAAACTCGGCATCCGCGCGGGCGGCGTCACCGTCGACCACGGCCTTCAGGCCGGCTCCGACCTGCGGGCCGCCGAAGTCGTCCTGCGCCTGCGCCAACTCGGCCTCGACCCCGTCGAGTCCACCGCCGTGACCGTCGGCCGCGAGGGCGGACCCGAAGCCGCCGCCCGGGACGCCCGCTACGCCGCGCTGGACGCCGCCGCCGAACACCACGGCGCCGTCGCGATCCTGCTCGGCCACACCCGCGACGACCAGGCCGAGACCGTGCTGCTCGGCCTCGCCCGCGGCTCCGGCATCCGCTCCCTGTCCGGAATGGCCGCGGTCTCGGGGGCCGACGGCCGTTACCGCCGCCCGTTCCTCCAGCTCGACCGGCAGACCGCCCGCAAGGCCTGCATGGTCCAGTCGCTGCCGGTCTGGGACGACCCGCACAACGCCGACCCGGCCTACACCCGGTCCCGGCTGCGCCACGAAGGCCTGCCCGCCCTGGAGAAGGCGCTCGGCAAGGGCGTCGTCGAAGCCCTCGCCCGGACGGCGCAACTCTCCCGCGACGACGCCGACGCCCTCGACAGCTGGGCCAGTCAGGCCGACGCCACCGTCCGCGACGCGGCCGGCCTCCTGGAGTGCGCCAAGCTCTACGCCCTGCCGCCCGCGGTACGGCGCCGGATCCTGCGCCGCGCCGCCATCGAGGCCGGTGCCCCGGCCGGCTCGCTCTTCGCCCGCCACATCGAGGAAGTCGACCGGCTGATCACCGGATGGCGCGGCCAGGGGGCCATCAACCTGCCCGGCAAAGTCGTCGCCCAGCGACAGGGTGGCAGACTGGTGATTCGGCAAGGCTGAATCCCGGCCCCTCCCGGGGGCGGCAGCCGGTGGGACGACCGAAAGTGATGCGGGTGGACGCGAAAGACATGGGTGCCGACCTCAAGCAGGTACTCATCACCAAGGAAGAGATCGACGCCAAGCTGGTCGAACTGGCGGCGAAGATCGACGCGGAGTACGCGGGCAAGGACCTGCTGATCGTCGGCGTCCTCAAGGGCGCGGTGATGGTCATGGCCGACCTCGCGCGGGCCCTGTCCACCCCCGTCACCATGGACTGGATGGCCGTGTCCTCGTACGGCGCGGGCACCCAGTCCTCCGGCGTGGTGCGGATCCTCAAGGACCTCGACACCGACATCAAGGGCAAGCACGTCCTGATCGTCGAGGACATCATCGACTCCGGCCTGACCCTGTCCTGGCTGATCTCCAACCTCGGCTCCCGCGAGCCCGCCTCGCTGAAGGTGTGCACGCTGCTGCGCAAGCCCGAGGCCGCGAAGGTCGCCATCGACGTGGAGTGGGTCGGCTTCGACATTCCCAACGAGTTCGTCGTGGGCTACGGCCTGGACTACGCCGAGAAGTACCGCAACCTGCCGTTCGTCGGGACGCTCGCGCCCCACGTCTACGGCGGCTGACCTCCGGGCTGGGCCACTGGAGCGGCCTTTGTCGGACGATCGGGAACCCCGGCGGGCCTCGCGCCGTTGGAGCATGCAGACGGGATTGCCAGCCGTCCGGCGCGGCTTCGGGCCACAATGCTGGGGTACCGTCAGAAGAACTGTCTTATCAAACTCACTATGGCAGGAGGGACGGGGCGGCACCGCTCCGTATGGATGGACGTGAAGCGATACTTCCGTGGGCCGGTCATGTGGATCGTGCTGGCCGTCCTTGCCGTGGTCGTGTTGATGCAGGTCGTCGGCTCGTCCGGCGGCTACAAGACGGTGGACACCGGCCAGGTCGTCCAGGCGATCAATGAGAACAAGGTCGAACAGGCCAAGCTGACCACCGGCGACGAGCAGATCATCAAGGTCCAGCTCAAGGACGGCGTAAAGGTCGAGGACAGCTCGAAGATCCAGGCGAGCTACATCGGCGACCAGGGTGTGGACATCGCCAACATCCTGCAGAACAAGTACCAGGACAAGCAGATCCCGGACGGCTACACCGTCTCGCCGTCGAAGCAGAACCCGATCGTCGGCATCCTGCTGTCGCTGCTGCCCTTCGTCCTGATCGTGGTCGTCTTCCTGTTCCTGATGAACCAGATGCAGGGCGGCGGCTCCCGAGTGATGAACTTCGGGAAGTCGAAGGCCAAGCTCATCACCAAGGACACCCCCAAGACGACCTTCGCGGACGTCGCGGGTTCCGACGAGGCCGTCGAGGAACTGCACGAGATCAAGGAGTTCCTCCAGGAGCCGGCGAAGTTCCAGGCCGTCGGCGCGAAGATCCCCAAGGGCGTGCTGCTCTACGGCCCGCCCGGAACCGGCAAGACCCTGCTCGCGCGTGCCGTCGCGGGCGAGGCCGGCGTCCCGTTCTACTCGATCTCCGGCTCCGACTTCGTCGAGATGTTCGTCGGCGTCGGTGCCTCCCGAGTCCGTGACCTGTTCGAGCAGGCCAAGGCGAACGCCCCGGCGATCGTCTTCGTCGACGAGATCGACGCGGTCGGCCGCCACCGCGGCGCCGGCCTCGGCGGTGGACACGACGAGCGCGAGCAGACCCTGAACCAGCTGCTCGTCGAGATGGACGGCTTCGACGTGAAGGGCGGCGTCATCCTGATCGCCGCCACCAACCGGCCCGACATCCTCGACCCGGCCCTCCTGCGCCCCGGCCGCTTCGACCGGCAGATCGCCGTCGACCGCCCGGACATGCAGGGCCGTCTGGAGATCCTCAAGGTCCACCAGAAGGGCAAGCCGGTCGCTCCGGACGTCGACCTGTCGGCCGTCGCCCGCCGCACGCCCGGCATGACCGGCGCCGACCTGGCGAACGTGCTGAACGAGGCCGCCCTGCTGACGGCCCGCAGCGACCAGAAGCTGGTCGACAACAAGATGCTCGACGAGGCCATCGACCGCGTCGTGGCGGGCCCGCAGAAGCGGACCCGGATCATGTCGGACAAGGAGAAGAAGATCACCGCGTACCACGAGGGCGGACACGCCCTGGTCGCGGCGGCCTCCCCGAACTCCGACCCGGTCCACAAGATCACGATCCTGTCCCGCGGCCGCGCCCTCGGCTACACGATGGTGCTCCCGGACGAGGACAAGTACTCGACCACGCGCAACGAGATGCTCGACCAGCTGGCCTACATGCTGGGCGGCCGCGCGGCCGAGGAACTGGTCTTCCACGACCCGACCACCGGTGCCGCCAACGACATCGAGAAGGCCACCGGCCTGGCCCGCGCCATGGTCACGCAGTACGGCATGACCGAGCGCCTCGGCGCGATCAAGTTCGGCGGGGACAACACCGAGCCGTTCCTCGGCCGGGAGATGTCCCACCAGCGCGACTACTCGGAAGAGGTCGCCGCGCTGGTCGACGAAGAGGTCAAGAAGCTCATCGAGACCGCGCACAACGAGGCGTGGGAGATCCTCGTCGAGAACCGTGACGTCCTCGACAACCTGGTCCTGGCCCTCCTGGAGAAGGAGACCCTGGGCAAGGAGGAGATCGCCGAGATCTTCGCCCCGATCGTCAAGCGCCCGCCGCGTCCCGCGTGGACCGGCTCCTCGCGGCGCACGCCGTCCACCCGCCCGCCGGTGCTCTCCCCGAAGGAGCTGGCACTGACCAACGGCGCCAACGGTGCCACGGCGTCGATCACCGCGAAGTCGACGGCCACGGAGTCCGTTGCGGACCCGGTCCAGGAGGACCGCTCCGACAGCTGACCCCACCCCCGGCGGGCCGCTCCGGCGGCCCACCGGGCCCGGAATGGATGCCGCGCCCCCCTGGTTCTAGCCTGGGGGCGCGGCATTTCGCCATTTCCGGCTGCCGGGCATGCACGAACGAAGGAACGAGGCACCACATGACCGACCCCGTGACGCTGGACGGCGAAGGCACCATCGGCGTGTTCGACGAGAAGCGCGCCGAGAACGCCGTACGCGAACTGCTGATCGCGGTCGGCGAGGACCCGGACCGCGAGGGCCTGCGGGAGACTCCGGCGCGGGTGGCGCGGGCGTACCGCGAACTGCTGGCAGGGCTCTGGCAGGAGCCCGAGGAAGTCCTGACGACGACGTTCGACCTGGGGCACGACGAGATGGTCCTGGTGAAGGACATCGAGATCGTCAGCCTCTGTGAACATCATCTTCTGCCGTTCCACGGTGTGGCGCACGTCGGGTACATCCCTGCGGAGACCGGCAAGATCACCGGCCTGTCCAAGCTGGCGCGTCTCGTCGAGGTGTTCGCCCGCCGCCCGCAGGTGCAGGAACGACTCACCACGCAGATCGCCGACTCCCTGATGAGCATCCTGGAGGCGCGGGGCGCGATCGTCGTCATCGAGGCCGAGCACATGTGCATGTCGGTGCGCGGCATCCGCAAGCCCGGAGCCAAGACCACCACCTCAGCGGTACGTGGTCAGCTGCGGGACGCCACCACTCGGGCCGAGGCGATGAGCCTGATACTGGCTCGCTGACCCGATTGTCGGTGACGCCCGATACGGTCCCTCGGTCAGTGGAATCGATCGCTGATCGAGGGGGAACGCGGTGGTGTACGGGCTGCCGAGCAAGCAGACGGTGAACGGGGTGGGCGGGCGCCTGCATGCGCGGGATGTGCGAGTCGGCTGCCGCCTCTGGGCGCTGGACGGGGAGCGCGCGGTGCGGACCACCGTCCAGTCGGTCGACATCGTCACGACGCGCGAGATCGTCGATGTCGTCACCGGGCACGTGACGTTCTCGGTGGCGCCGGATCAGTTGCCGGGGACGCCTGACGGGTGGGTTCACGCCCGAGACGCGGCGGGGAACGTGCTCGCATGGACGCACGCGAGAAAGCTGTGCCGCGAGCGGCTGACCGTGAGGCCGGGATATGCCTTCGGCTACATGATCGGCGCGGGTTGCTCGGACGGAACAGTGGGACGGAACTACGTCTCGCTCATCGTCAATGACGAGGGGTTCGCATCCCGATACGCGAGGTGTCTCACCGAGTCCACCGGACTTCCCGCTCGACTTGAGGAAGTGACCCGGCCATCGGGTTACCTGAAGCGGGAGGTGCCCGGCTTTCGAGTGCGTGTGGTGTCGTCGTACCTCGCCGATCTGATGAGGCAGTACGTCGGTGGCGATGCGCACCACCTGCGGCAGCGTTCTCCGCGCGTCGTTCTTCGGACAGGGAGACGTTCGAGGGATTCCTGGACGGCTACACCGATGGTGACGGTTGCCGCGCCACGACCTGGCGCGGGCGCATCCTGGTCAGTGCCAACGTCACGTTCCTCGCGGACCTCGCGCGGGTGGTGGGCGGGAGATCCACGCCTCGTGCCGACGGGAAGGCTTCCCACCTGGCTGTTGCGGACAGCCGGCCGTCACGCGGCACGTTCGAAGCGGAGCAGCACCCGCTGCACCTCAGAGAGAGCGCCTGGGTCCAGGTGGACGCGGTTCGGCGGCGCGTCTCGTCCCACAAGCCGTTCACCCTGTACAGCTACCGGCTGGAACCCCACCCGGGCTTCCTGGTGAACGGGCACCTCGCCAGGCAGCCCTGGGCGGCGCCGGCCGTCTCACACCGCTGAGGCCGTCCCCGGGCCGCCCTGTTCGTCGTCCTCCGGGAGTTTGCAGACGCGTTCCAGGAAGAGGGCCGCCGCTATCACGGCGATGCCGGCCAGGACCGAGAAGCCGGCGTAGATGGCCTGGTCGCGGCGGGCCGGGATGTCGAGGGATTCCAGTAGGAAGACGCCGACGCCGCCGTACATGCCGGCGACGAGGGCGGCGACCAGCGCGCTGGCCTGGCCGAAGACCACCGCGCGGGCCGCCATCAGCGGGTCGACGCCCTTGGCGCCGGGACGGCGCTCGCGCTGGGCCTTGAGCCGGGCGCGCAGGGACAGCGCCGTAGCCGTCAGCACCGTGGCGATCAGCGCCAGGACGACGGGGGCGGCCAGCGGGACACTCGGCAGGGTGCCCACCGAGTTCCACAGGCGGGCGCCCGCCCAGGACAGCACGCCGGCGACGACGAACACGCCGGCCAGCACCCTGATGCGCAGCTCTCTCACGGTGTCCCTTCGGCTTCCCGGATCTTCCGGACGATGTCGTCTCGACCTTAACGACTACTCGGGCAACCGGAGTTCCAGGTCGCCGCGGGCCTCGACGCCGTCCCGGGTGAGGGTGCCGAGCAGGTCGGCGACGGCGCCGCGACCGGGCAGTTGCGCTTCCGGGTCCACGTCGTGCCACGGGGCGAGGACGAAGGCGCGTTCGTGGGCGCGCGGGTGGGGGAGGGTGAGCTGCGGGTCGTCGGAGACGACGTCGGCGTAGGCCACGATGTCCACGTCGAGGGTGCGCGGGCCCCAGCGCTCGTCCCGCACCCGGTTGAAGGCCTCCTCGATGGCGTGCGCCCGCTCCAGCAGGGAGGACGGCGGCAGTGTCGTCTTCAGCACCACGACCGCGTTGAAGTACGACGGCTGGCTGCCGGGCTCGACGCCCCACGGCTCCGTCTCGTACACCGGCGACACGGCCTTGATCCGCAGGCCGGGGGTGTCCTCCAGGGCGTCGACGGCGCCCTGGAGGGTCTCCAGGCGGTTGCCCAGGTTCGAGCCGAGGGAGAGCACGGCGCGCTGGGGGTTGTGCAGGGTGGTGTCGGCGGCGTCGACCTTCTCGACGACGGAGGCGGGCACCGGCTGTACGGTCGGGTCGGTGGGACCCTGCGTGAAGGACGCGGTCATACTCGGCTCCGGGTGATGGTGACGGTCACGTCGTCGAAGGGGACCGTGATCGGCGCGTCCGGTTTGTGGACGCAGACCTCGACCTCCTGGACCCCCTCGTGCTTCAGACAGGCCTGGGCGATGCGCTCGGCAAGCGTCTCGATGAGGTTGACCGGCTCGCCCTCGACGACGGCCACGACCTCCTCCGCCACGATGCCGTAGTGCACGGTCTTCGCCAGGTCGTCGTCGGCCGCGGCCGATCGGGTGTCCAGGCCCAGGACGAGGTCCACGATGAAGGTCTGACCCTCCTCGCGCTCCTTGGGGAACACACCGTGGTGCCCGCGGGCCTTCAGGCCGCGCAGCGCGACACGATCCACGCGAATCACTCCTGCAATCGTCGGTTGCGGCCGGTCCCTGCCGTGTGCGGACGGCACACCGGCCTCGGACGAATCTACCTGCGGGCACCGACAGCGCCGGGCCACGGGGGCACGGGTCCGGACCGGGGCCGGGAGGATTCACCACGTGTTTCCCCTGGGGAATCCGGCGGCTCACGGGTCGGAAGCCGCGCATACCCGGGGGCCCGTGATTCCAACCACTCCTTGGTCCCTTCGGGCCCTGTCGCTCCCCCTTTTCTCCGGTTTGCGTGGAAGTTGTTTCCGGCTCCCACGAGAGCGCCTACCCACTCAGGCGGGAGTGTCGTCGCCGTCTTCCTCCTCGGTTCCGGTCAGTACCGGTGAGGCGTGGTGCGACCAGAGTTTCCAGCCCCCGGGCGTGCGCCGGAACACATTGGTGGCGACCACGAGCTGCCCCAGGAGCGGGCCCAGCTCGTCGCCGTCGTCGGGGGCGGGACCGCCGCTGAGGATGTTCTCGGTGCAGGTCACCAGAGCGGTGTCGCCGGTGACGGAGACATGCACATCGGTGAGGAAGAACTGGATGTAGTCGGTGTTCGCCATGATCAGCGCGTACGACCGCAGGACCTCGCCGCGGCCGGTGAGCACCGGCCAGCCGGGGTGCACACAGGAGATCACGCCGGTGTCCGCCGGGTCGTGGTACTGCTCGTCGACGCCGAGGTCGGCCGGCTCGAGCCACAGCCCGGAGACCACGTCGAAGTCGCCGCGCTCCAGGGCCTCGTAGAAGGCGGTGTTGGCGAGCTCGACCTGCTCGACGTCGGTGTGGGGGGCGCTCACAGGGCTCCTTCAGCGTTCGAGCCCAGCGCGTGTCCCTCCGTACGCGCTCCTTCCACGGCGCGTGCGACCCGCACCGCGTCCGCGGTCGCGCGCACCTCGTGCACGCGCACCGCCCACGCGCCGGCGTGCGCCGCGAGCGCCGAGACGGCGGCCGTCGCCGCGTCGCGCTCCCGCGCGGGCGGCGGGGCGCCCTCCGGCCCGGCGAGCACCCGGCCGAGGAACCGCTTGCGAGAGGCGGCGACCAGCAGCGGGTGGCCGAGGGCGCGCAGCCGGTCGAGGTGGGAGAGCAGGGTGAGGTCGTGCCCGGCGTCCTTCGAGAAGCCGAGTCCGGGGTCGACGACGATGCGGTCGGCGGCGATACCGCCCTCCAGGACGGCCTGCACGCGCGCGTGCAGTTCGTCGACGACCTCGGTGACGACGTCGTCGTAGTCGCCCTTGATGTTGCCGCCCTCCAAAAAGCCCCGCCAGTGCATGACGACGAAGGGGGCGCCGGCGTCGGCCACGACCGGGATCATCGCCGGGTCGGCGAGACCGCCGCTGACGTCGTTGACGAGGGCGGCGCCGGCCGCGAGGGACTTCTCGGCGACCGAGGCGCGCATGGTGTCGACGGAGACGACGACGCCCTCGGAGGCGAGGCCGCGGACCACCGGGATGACGCGCCGCAGTTCCTCGCTCTCGTCGACGCGGGTGGCGCCCGGGCGGGTGGACTCACCGCCGACGTCGACCAGGTCGGCGCCCTGCGCGACCATCTCCAGACCGTGCTTGACCGCGGCGGTCGTGTCGAACCAGCGGCCACCGTCGGAGAAGGAGTCGGGCGTCACGTTCACGACGCCCATCACCGCGCAACGGTCCCAATCCGGAAGGCCCGCGATACGTCCGCGTCCGCTCTGGTTGCTCATACGTTCAGCGTAGGCCCCCTGGGGGCGCGCGCCTCCCCACCTGGCGCTCCGGGCCACGGCGCGCCCGCGCCACGACACGGGGCGGCGCCCTGCCGACGGCGGTGCCGGTGGCGGCGGTGACGGTGGCGGCGGTGACGGTGGCGGCGGGGACGGCTGTGACGGCGGCGGCGATCAGGCGGTCGGAGTCGGGGCGGCGGGCCGGCTGAGGCCCGGACTCGCCGCGGCGGCTCCGCCCGGTCCTGGTCTTGGTCCTGGCCCCGGTCTTGGTCCCGGTGCCGGTGCCGGTGCCGGTGCCGGTCTTGGTCCCGGTCCGGGTGCCGGTGCCGGTCCTGGTCCCGGTCCGGGTGCCGGTGCCGGTCCTGGTCCCGGTCCGGGTGCCGGTGCCGGTCCTGGTCCCGGTCCGGGTGCCGGTGCCGGTGCCGGTGCCGGTGCCGGGTCCAAGGCGCCGAGGCCGGTCTCGCGGGTCCACACCTCACCGCCGGCCGCCGAGCAGCCCATGACGGCGGGGGTCCAGGAGTGGGCCCTGGCCTCGTCCATGAAGCGCTCGATGGCGCCGGGCCAGGCCTCCCGGTCACCGATCGGGTCGCCGTCGGCGAGCATCACACCGGACACCACGCGGTAGGTGACCGCGGCCCGGCCGCTCGGTGAGAAGACGACGGCGCTGTCACGGCGGAGGGTGAAGCGGTCGGGGGCGTGGTGGCCGCCGTGCCGCACCAGCAGGGCCCGCAGCCGGGCCGCGTCCTCCTGTGTCGGCCGCGCGGCGGGGCGTTCGGGGCGCAGGGCGAGGTGGATCGTGGTGACGGCGGTGAGCAGTCCCAGGGCGCCGAGCGAGAGGGCTACCGTCCCGGAGGCGCTGCCCTGGTAGGTGACGGGGCCCTCGAAGCCGAACAGGCCGTACAGGACGTGGGTGATGCGGTCGGCCAGGCTGGGGTCGCCGTCCATCGGGCCGGGGTGCGCGCTGACGACGACCAGGCCGAGCGCGAGCGAACCGGCCCCCATGAGAACGAGGTTGGCGAGGGCGTGCCACCGGCTGTGCGGGCCGGACCGGGCCGTGAACCGGTCACGGTGCCGCAGCAGGGCGGTCAGCAGGGCCAGGGAGAGGACCGTGCCGAGCGCGGCGTGCCGGTAGGTGAACTGCGCGACCGCGCCGACCGGCAGCAGCGCGACGGCGGCCCGCCAGGCGCGGCGTTCGTGGCGCCTCAGACCGTGGGCGAGGAGCAGTAGGAGCACGCCCGCGCCGAGCGAGAGCGCGGCGGCGAACGGTCCGAGCGCGCCGGGCGGCAGCTCGGCGAGGGCGTGCGCACGGCTGCGTTGGAAGCGCGGGAGGACGCCCGCGGCGATGTCCAGGAGCCCGACGGCGGTGCAGGTCCTGGCGACGAGGACGGGTACGGCCGCCGGGCGCGGCCCGCGCGGCTGTCGGCGCGCCCGGACCGGCCGCCCCGGAACTCCGCTGGGCCTTTCCCCGTCTTCCCTGACAGACATCGCATTCCCGTGGTTCGGCGAGAGACCTCGACCCCGGTGCCGATTCGGGCATCCGGCGACATTGCGCCCTCTAGGACGGTGTGCCGGGAAGGGAGGTTCACTCGGTCCTCGGGCGGAGTGGCGGGGTGGAAAAGCGAAATGGGGGAGAGTGCGCGGCCGTTCCCCGGGCGAGAAATGATCTTGGTGAATTCGGTGCGCGATCCGGGAGGTGATCGGGGAGGCGATCCGGGAAGTGGCCGGGATGCGATCCGTGGAGTTCCTGACGCGACGTGAACCCTTCGTCGTGGCTTTCTTTTTACGGCCCGGGGCACCACGATTCGCCTACGCGCGGTAAGTTTCTGGCCATGCCACGTGGACGTCACCGCCATTCCCCGCCCTTGCACAGGCTGCTTCCCCCGTCGGCGATCGCAGGCGTCTCTCTCGTCTGCGCCCTGGGGCCCTGGGTGTTCACGGAACCGTCGGTGTTGCGCGGACTTGCCGCCGCCGCCGCGGTGACGGCGGTGGCGAGCGCGGTCGTCATGCGGCGCTGGGACATCCAGGCGGGCAAGCGCGTCGCCGATCTCACGCGCGCGCGGGCGAGCGACGAGTGGCGTTTCGAGGAGCGGGTCGCCGAACTGGAGTCCGACCTCGACGAATCGCGCGAACTGCGCCAGAAGCTGGAACAGCGGCTGCGGGCCAAGCGCACCGAACTGGCGGGTCTGCGCAACGAACACGCGGCACTGCTGCGCCGGTACGCCACGGCGGAGACCGAGCGGGCGAGCGCGCTGGAAGGCCGGCGGCTGCTGGAGATAGAGACCGCGGCTCCCGCGCGGGCGCTGCCGCCGGCGCCGGTCAAGGAGGCCACGGAGGCGGAGGCACCGGCCCAGGCCGACACGCATGCGGCTGCGGCGGCGGACGTGGACGCGGAAGTCGCCGGGCCGGCCGAGCGGTCGCCCGCGCTCTTCTCCCCGGAGGGTTCCCGGCTGTTCCTACGGGCCGGCGCTGCGCTGGCCCGGCTCGACGCGGAGGTCTCCACGAAGGCGAACCCCGCCGCGGGCGCTTCCGCGAAGAACGACGCCGGTCCCGAGAACCGGGCCTCCTCCGAGGCCGCCGATTCCGTGCCGCGGCAGCCCACGGGGTCCCGCGCGGACCGTGCCGCCACCGAGGCGGAGGCCGCGCGGGAGGACGAGGCGCAGGGGAAGCCCGAGGCGGCCGCCGGGCACGAGCACGCGGCCGCCGCCTCCCCCACCGACGAGCCCGCCGCCTCGACCACCGACGAGCCGACGGCCGACCAGCCCGCCACCGACGAGCGCACGGCCGGCCGGCCCGCCACTGCCGAGTCCACGGCCGACCTGCCCACCACCGACCTGCCCGCCGCCGCGCCTGCCGCGCCCGCCGCCCCCACCCCAGCCCCCGCCGTGCGGCAGCCCGCCGGGCACTTCGCCGTGCCGACCGCGGTGGCCGTCGTACCGGCCGCGCCCGCGCGGCGTCCCACGGTCGAGGGCGGCTTCGACTTCTTCGGGACGAAGCCGCAGGGCGCCGCCCCCGCCGCGCTGGAGTCGGTGCAGAACGAGGACCTGGCCGACGTCGTCGGGCAGGAGGCGCTGGACCTGCACAAGGCGGAGGCGGAGGCCGAGTTCAAGCCCGCGGACGCCGCCGCCGGGCCGGCTGTCGGTCAGGTCATCGACCTCACCGCCCACGACGAGACCGAGCGCATCGACCTCCAGGGGCTGCGCAGCGCGGCTTCCTAGGCCATCCAGCGGTCGGGGCGCGCCTCGCGTCGCCCCGTCCGCGAGCGTTCCGCCTGGGTCCGCAGCAGCCGTGCCGCCTCCTCGGCGTCCCGCAGCCGGGCCGTGACGGTCTTGCCGGCCCCCGTGTCCACCCGTACGTCCGCCAGCCCCCACAGGCGCTGCCAGGGCCCTTGGGTGAGCCGTACGCTCTGCACCTTGGCGTGCGGGACGAGCGCGAGGTGCCGGCGCAGCAGGCCGTGCCGGGCGGCGAAGACGGCGTCGGTGGCGGTGAAGCCGTAGCCCCGCCACCACAGCGGTACACACCGGCCCGCGCGTCGCGGCGACCGGGACAGCGACGGCCCCGGCGGCACGGTGGTCCCGGGCAGCACGCGCGCGACGACGGACTCGGCGACCTCGCGCGGGGCGACCGGCAGCAGCACGGAGTTGGACGACCCGGCCACGTCCAGCTCCACGCGCACCCAGCCCCGTCGCCGCCACAGCAGCGGCTCCACGATCCGCACGGTCTGCACCCGCCCCGGCGGCACCGTCTCGTGGACGCGGTCGAGCAGTCCGCGGTCGATGCGCAGCCCGTCCGGGGACTCGGCGACCGTCCAGTCGTACTCGGTGACGAACCGTCCCACGCTGCTCGCGCCGGCCGCGCCGAGCAGCGGCACGCCGGTCGCGAGGACCGTCCACAGGCTGTGGGTGGCGAACCAGAGCACCGGCGGCACGACGAGCGCGGCGGCCAGGGTGGCCCAGGTGGCGCCCGTCAGCACCACGGAGAGCGCGAGTACACCCGGGGGCACGCGCAGCATCCGGTGCGCCGGTGCCTCGCCGACCTCGTGCGCCGTCTCGGGCGCGAAACCGGCCGCCCGCGCGAGCAGCTCCGCGCGCAGCGCGCGGGCCTCGTCCTCGCCCAGGAAGGCGAGTTCGTCCTTCTTGTCCGTGCCGACGACGTCGAGCTTGAGCTTGGCGACGCCCGCCACGCGCGCGAGGAGCGGCTGGGTGACGTCGACGGCCTGGAGGCGCTCCAGGCGGATGTGCGCGGTGCGCCGGAACAACAGGCCCGTACGGATGCGCAGTTCCGTGTCGGTGACCGCGAAGTGGGTGAACCACCAGGTGAGGAAGCCGTAGAGGGCGGCGGCCGGGATCAGCACGGCGATCCCGATCAGCAGGGTGGTGGTGGTCAGCCGGGTCAGCTGGCGCTGCGCCTGGTCCGGGTCGTGCAGCGCCCAGCCGATCAGCACCGCGACCGGCGCCCACGCCCGCCTGAGCGGCGTCACGGGGTGCAGGCGCCGCTCGGTCACCCGGTCCGCGCGGCGTACGTCGTCGGTGCCGGGCGTGCTCACAGCCCCGCCGATCGGGCCTCGCCCAGCTCGGTGAGCCGGTCGCGCAGGCGTTCCGCCTCGGCCGGGTCCAGGCCCGGGATGGTGGCGTCGGTCGCGGCGGCCGCGGTGTGCAGCTGCACGCTGGCCAGCCCGAAGTGCCGCTCGACGGGACCGGAGGTGACCTCGACCAGCTGCATCCGGCCGTACGGCACCACCGTCTGCGACCGCCACAGCACGCCCCGGCTGATCAGCAGGTCGTCGGCGCGCTCGGCGTACCGCCAGGACCGCCAGTTGCGGCCGACCAGGACCCAGCCCCAGGCCGCGAGCGCCGGCGGCAGCACCGCGAAGGCGGCCCACGCGGGGCCCACCAGCAGCCCGAGCAGCAGCCCCAGGGCCGACGCCAGGACGCCCGCCCACACCACCAGCAGCAGTCGCCGCATCCGCAGCAGCCCGGGCGGCAGCCCGATCCACACCGGCTCGGCCCCCGCCGCCTCCGTGCCCCGAGGGCTCCCCGTCTCCATGGGGCCAGCGTACGTAGGGGAGACTGGGGCCATGACTCCAACGACGGAGACCACGGTCGGGATCGGCGGTGCCGCGGAGAGCACCGACATGGTGCTCAACATCGGGCCCCAGCACCCGTCCACGCACGGTGTGCTGCGGCTGCGGCTCCTGCTGGACGGCGAGCGCATCACGCGCGCGGAGCCGGTGATCGGCTATATGCACCGCGGCGCGGAGAAGCTGTTCGAGGCGCGCGACTACCGCCAGATCATCATGCTCGCCAACCGCCACGACTGGCTGTCGGCGTTCTCCAACGAGCTGGGCGTGGTCCTGGCCGTGGAGCGGATGCTCGGCATGGAGGTGCCTGTCCGCGCGGTGTGGACACGCACCCTGCTCGCCGAGCTCAACCGGGTGCTCAACCACCTGATGTTCCTCGGCTCGTACCCGCTGGAGCTGGGCGGCATCACGCCGGTCTTCTACGCGTTCCGGGAGCGCGAGGTCCTCCAGAACGTCATGGAGGAGGTCTCCGGCGGGCGCATGCACTACATGTTCAACCGCGTCGGCGGCCTCAAGGAGGACCTGCCGGCCGGCTGGACCGCCCGCGCGCGTGCCGCCGTCGCCGCCGTGCGCTCGCGCATGGACGTCTACGACGACCTGGTCCTCGGCAACGAGATCTTCCGGGGGCGCACGCGGGACGTGGGCACGCTCAGTCCCGAGGCGGTGCACGCCTACGGCGTGAGCGGCCCCATCGCGCGCGCCTCGGGCGTCGACTTCGACCTGCGCCGCGACGAGCCGTACCTGGCGTACGGCGAGCTCCAGGACACCCTCGAGGTCGTCACGCGGCGGGAGGGCGACTGCCTCGCCCGCTTCGAGGTCCTGCTGGAGCAGACGCACAACGCCCTCGATCTCGCCGACGCCTGTCTGGACCGGCTGGCCGAGCTGGCGCCCGGGCCGATCAACCAGCGCCTGCCCAAGGTGCTGAAGGCGCCCGAGGGGCACACCTACGCCTGGACCGAGAACCCGCTCGGCATCAACGGCTACTACCTCGTCAGCAAGGGCGAGAAGACGCCGTACCGGCTGAAGCTGCGCTCGGCCTCGTACAACAACATCCAGGTGCTCACCGAACTGCTGCCGGGCACGCTGGTGGCGGACATGGTGGCGATCCTGGGGTCGATGTTCTTCGTGGTCGGCGACATCGACAAGTAGGACGCCCCGCGCGGCGGTCACAGCCCGGCGGCGGTCAGAGCTTGGCGGCGGCCGGTCCGGCGAGGGGGTCCGGGATGCCGACCGGCTGCACCAGCCAGCCGAAGTCGCCGAGGCCGCCCGGCGCGGTGAGTTCGGCGGCCTCGCCGGCGCTCGCGAGGGCGCGCACGTAGGCCGCGGGGTCGGTGGAGGCGAGCGCGAGCGGGGGGCGTGCGCCCGCGAGGCCCAGGGCGCGCAGGGCTTCGCGCTGCGGCAGTACGCGCCCCCCGGGGAGCGTGCACGCGTCCAGCGCGACATGCGCCGTCACATCGCAGGAGCCGTCCGGCACGGGCACCGTCTCGCGGCCCTCCCGGAAGCCGGTGAGCGTCCCGAACGGAGGACGCGCGTCCGCCGTGTGCGCGTAGTCCACCGCCACCGCGAGCCCCCGCTCCACACAGGAGACCGCCGACGCCCACGCGGTGTCCCTGGGCAGTCCGATCTCCGCGCGCAGCCCCTCCTCGCCGGCGAGCGGCCACCACCGTGCCAGCCAGTCCGCCTCCGCGCCGGCGACCGGATCCCCGAGCCGTTCCCCGCCGTCCGCCCGCACCAGCACCCGCCGGGGCACCCCGTCGCCGTCGGTCTCCGCGACCTCCACGGGCACGTTGTCCAGCCACTCGTTGGCGAACAGCAGCCCGGTGACCGCCCGCGGCGGCTCGGCCGACCACTCGATGCGGTGATCGAGGGCGGCGGGGCGGTCGGCGATCTCGACGGCGTACGCGCGCGTGCGGGCGGCCACCTCGGCGGGCAGCGCGTCGAGCACCCCGGTGACCAGTTCCCCGCGCCCGGCCGCCATGTCCACGAAGTCGAGCCGGTCCGGGTGGCCCAGCGCCTCGTCGACCCGGCACAGCAGCCGGGACACGGCCCGCGCGAACAGCGGCGAGGCGTGGACGGACGTACGGAAGTGCCCGGCGGGGCCCTCGGGCCGGCGGTAGAAGCCGTCCGGTCCGTACAGGGCGGTCCGCGTCGCCGCCCGCCAGCCCTGCCACTCCGCGCCCGCCGTCTCGTCCGTCACAGCGCAAGGCTAGGCGCACAGGAGCCCCTCTCCTCCACCTTGCGGAGTACACGCGCCCGCTCCGGATCGATCCTCCGGTTGACTCCCGCGGGCACCGCGCTTCCCTACGCTGGGTTACGTGCAGCGCCTCTATGACTTCATCCGCAGGCACCCGACATGGGTCGACGGCTTCTGGGCCGTGATCCTGCTCGGACTCTCGCTGGTGAGCGGACAGGTCGAGCAGGAGAACGCGGGCACGGACCTGCCCGTCCTCTGGGTGCCCGTGGTGGTGCTGCTGAGCCTCGTGGTCGCGCTGCGTCGCCGGATGCCGGAGAAGATGCTGGTGCTGGCGGCCGTCGTGGGCGTGGCGCAGCTGGTGCTGGACGTGGCCACGACGCCCGCGAACTTCGCCATGCTGATGATCGTCTTCACGGCGGCGGCGACCGGGGCGCGCTGGGCCTCCCGCTTCGCGCTGATCGCCGCGCTCGTCGCCGCGCCGCTCGCCCAGCTGCGCTGGCCGGCCACCGAGGGCGGCACCGCGGGACGGATCGTGGGCGCCGTCTTCATGACCGTGCCGTTCGCCCTGGCCTGGGTGCTCGGCGACTCCATCCGCACCCGGCGCGCCTACTTCGCGCAGCTGGAGGAGCGCGCCGCCCGGCTGGAGAAGGAGCGCGAGGCGCAGGCCAAGGTCGCCGTCGCCGCCGAACGCGCCCGCATCGCGCGCGAGCTGCACGACGTCGTCGCCCACAACGTGTCGGTGATGGTGGTGCAGGCCGACGGCGCCGCCTATGTCCTGGACGCCGCGCCCGACCAGGCGAAGAAGGCCCTGGAGACCATCTCCTCCACCGGCCGCCAGGCGCTCGCCGAGATGCGCCGGCTGCTCGGTGTGCTGCGCACCGGGGAGCACCAGGAGGGCGGCGAGTACGTCCCGCAGCCCGACGTCCGGCAGATAGAGGACCTGGTCGAGCAGTGCCGGGGCTCCGGGCTGCCCGTCGACTTCAAGGTCGAGGGCACCCCGCGCCCGCTGCCCAGCGGTGTCGAGCTGACCGCCTACCGCATCGTGCAGGAGGCGCTGACCAACACCCGCAAGCACGGTGGCCCGAACGCCGGCGCCAGTGTCCGCCTGGTCTACTTCGACGACGGCCTCGGCCTGCTGGTCGAGGACGACGGCAAGGGCGCCCCGCACGAGTTGTACGAGGAGGGCGGCCGCGACGGACAGGGCCACGGCCTGATCGGCATGCGCGAGCGGGTCGGTATGGTCGGCGGCACCCTGGACGCCGGACCGCGTCCCGGCGGAGGATTCCGCATCAGTGCTCTGCTGCCGCTCAAACCAGCGCATTGACGCATTCGCACGCCCCCTGTTGACACCTGTCACGCCCCCGCAGAGAACCCAGTCGACGAAGGAAACGGAAGAGGCCCCGATGACGATCCGCGTGATGCTCGTCGACGACCAGGTGCTGCTGCGCACCGGGTTCCGGATGGTGCTCGCCGCCCAGCCGGACATGGAGGTCGTCGCGGAGGCGGGCGACGGCGTCGAGGCCCTGCTGAACGTGCGCTCGACCGACGTCGACGTGGTCCTGATGGACGTCCGGATGCCCAAGCTCGACGGCGTGGAGGCCACCCGGCGCATCTGCGCCGAGCCGAACCCGCCGAAGGTGCTGATCCTGACCACTTTCGACCTCGACGAGTACGCCTTCTCCGGGCTGAAGGCGGGCGCCTCCGGGTTCATGCTCAAGGACGTGCCGCCCGGTGAGCTGCTGGCCGCGATCCGCGCGGTGCACAGCGGCGACGCCGTGGTCGCCCCGTCGACGACCCGGCGGCTGCTGGACCGGTTCGCGCCGATGCTGCCCAGCGCCGGGAAGGAACCGCAGGCCAAGGAGCTGGAGCGGCTGACCGACCGGGAGCGCGAGGTCATGGTGCTGGTCGCGCAGGGCCTGTCCAACGGTGAGATCGCGGCCCGGCTGGTGCTCTCCGAGGCGACCGTGAAGACCCATGTCGGCCGCATCCTGACCAAGCTGGGGCTGCGGGACCGGGTGCAGGTCGTCGTCCTGGCCTACGAGACGGGGCTGGTGCGGGCCGGCGGCGGCGGACAGGGCTGACGGGACGGGGTGGTGCGGGCCGGCGGCGGCGGGCAGGGCTGACGGGACGGCACCCGCCCGGACCCGGCGGTCCCGCCGGGCCGGAGGGGCACCGCGCGGTCAGCGCAGGACGCCCTCGATGAAGTCGCTGCCCAGGCGGGCCACCGCCGAGAGGTCCAGCTGGTGCTGCGCGTAGCGGCCGCGCCGGCGGGTGGTGATCAGACCGGCCTTCTTCAGCACGCTCAGGTGCCGGGATATCTCGGGCGCCGTCATGCCCTGCGCGTCGGCCAGCTCGCTGGTGGTGTGCGGCGCGCGGGCCAGATGACGGCACAGCCGCATTCGCACCGGGTGCGCCAGCGCGTCCAGCCGGCGGGTGAGCTGCTCGACGGAGGGCACCCGCGGCCCGGAGCCGCTGACCGGGTACATGATCACCGGCTGCCAGTCGTACCGGTGCAGGACCATCACATGCGGCCAGCCCAGACTCGTCGGCACCAGGACCAGGCCGCCGTCGCCCGTCGCGGTGCGCCCCGCGTTCAGCTTGTCGACCGTGATGAGCCCGGCCTCCTCGTCCAGCGTCACCGCCGAGGACACCGCGCCCAGGGCGTCGGCCAGGCCCTTGCGGCGCAGCAGCTCCGTCTTGTGCCGGGCGTCGGCGGCCAGTTGCGGCTGGACCCGGGCCCACACGTCCGCGAAGAAGGCCTCCTCGCAGTCCCGCATCAGCTGCCGCAGCCAGGCGCGCACGGCCGGCGGGTCCTGGAGCAGCCGCCGGGAGAACCGCTCCTGGGCGCAGCCCCGCGCGGCGGCCATCTCCAGCGCCCGCCGCCGCAGGCCCGCGTCCTCCAGCAGGTCGGCGGCCGGGGCGTCGTAGCCGGCCTGGCAGGTGAACTCCATGGCCGCCTGGACGAACTGGGCGTCGGTGAGCTCGTCCAGCAGGTCCAGTTCCTCGGTGAGGGTCGGGCCCGGGACCGCGCCGGCGCCGGGGACGCCGGCGAACGGGGCGAAGACGTCGGAGAACGTGGTGCGCCACAGGAAGTCGGCCTCGCACAGCCGGTCCGCCAGGCCCGGGTCCAGCCGGGAGGAGACCGCGGTCGCCCAGCCCTGGAGCTTCGGGTGGTGGCCGGGCTCGCTGAGCGCGTGCAGGGCCATGCCGAGCTCGGCCAGCGGCGAGGGCGCGAAGGAGATCCGCTCCCGCGGCAGCCCGGTGATGTCGATGCACACGCTCATGGGCCCATGGTGCACCCGGCCACCGACAGCGCCCGCCCCGGCCGACGGCTGCCGCCAGGACGGCAGGACAGGCCGCGCGGGTGGGCGCGTGCCAGGCCCCGCGGGTGGGAGCTGCTAGGCCCCGCGGGTGGGCGCTGCCGGGCCCCGTGGGTGGGCGCTGCCGGGCCCCGTGGGCGGGCGCGTGCCGGGCCCCGTGGCAGATCGCAGACGGCGTGACCTGAACGGCAGGTCCTGGCGGCGGGCCCGGTCAGGCACCGGGACCGTCGTGGCCCGCCTCCCGCGTCAGCCGTTCCGCGAACCGGGCGGCGGCGCCGCGCACGTCGTCCTCGGTCCACTCCAGACCCGCGCCCCGGACGTACACCTCGGTCATGGCGAGGCCGGGGCCCTTCTCGTCCCAGGCATTGGCGAACAGGACCGTCCCGGTCTCCTCGGCGGCGCGCACCGCGGCCTCGGCGACGACATCGGCGTCGTACGGGAGCCACACCTGGAAGTCGTGGGTGTGCGGCACCTCGGGGTGGACGCGTGCCCACGGCAGTCCGGCCGCCGCGAGGCCCTCCCGCAGCGCGGCGGCCACCACGCGCGCGTGGCGCACGTACTCCGGCAGCCTGGGCAGCTCCCGCTCCAGCCCGGCGAGCGCCGACAGCACTGTCGGGAACTGCTGGAAGACGGCGCCGCCGTACCGGTGCCGCCAGGTCTTCGCCTCCTCCACGAGGAGCCGCGGGCCGGCCAGCGCCGCGCCGCCGAAGCCGTCGAGGGACTTGTAGAACGACACGTACACGCTGTCCGCGAGGCCCGCGATCTCGTCCAGGGAGCGGTCGAAGTGGATGGTGGACTCCCACAGGCGCGCACCGTCGAAGTGCACCACCGCCTCGCGCTCGCGCGCCGCTTCCACCACCTCCGTCAGCTCCTCCCAGGAGGGCAGCAGGAAACCGGCGTCCCTCAGGGGCAGTTCCAGCATCAGCGTGCCGAACGGCTCCGGGAAGTCCCGCACCTCGGCGGCGGTGGGCAGCCGCGGCTCACTGGTCAGCCGGACCGGGCGCAACCCGCTCACCTGGCTGAACGCCTGACGTTCGTGCACCTCGGGATGGGCGAGCCCGTGCAGGGCGACGGCCGTGTTCTGGGTGCGGCCCGCCCAGCAGCGCAGCGCCACCTGCTGGGCCATGGTGCCGGTCGGGAAGAACGCGGCGGCCTCGGTGCCGAGCAGCCCGGCCACCTTCTCCTCCAGGGCCTCGACGATGCCGCCGCCGTACAGGTCCGCCGGCTGGTCCAGGTCGTACAGCTCGGACGCGGTGTCCAGGACGGCCAGTCGCTCGCGGTAGGTGTGCTGGAAGCCGGGGCGCGCGAGTATGCGCTCCGCGCTCTTGGAGGCGCTGATGCGCCGGTCTTTGCGCCGCTTGCGCTGTTCGTCGGCGGACAACGGTTCCGGTACGCCCTGTTCGGCCGAATCGCTCATGCCCGCGATCATCACCTGCGGCGTCCCGCGCGGGAACCCGCTTTTCCCCCAAGTCCTGCTGGGAACCTCGGACAGAAACCCACAGCCTGTGGACAACCGGACGCCCCCGGAACCGATCGCGTTAACATGACGAGAAATCGTCCGGTACCCAGAGCGGACTGGAACGGGAAGGCCTCCGTCGCGTGAGTACAAGCCAACAGCCAGATCCCCGGGACCGCCCCGCGCGGCTCACCGTCGGCGTCGTCGGCGCCGGCCGGGTGGGACCCGCGCTCGCCGCGTCCCTCCAGCTCGCCGGGCACCGCCCGGTGGCCGTCTCCGCGGTCTCCGAGGCCTCCCGGCGGCGAGCCGCGCAGCTGCTGCCCGACGTGCCCGTGGTGCCGCCCGCGGAGGTGCTGGAGCGCGCCGACCTGGTGCTGCTCACCGTTCCCGACGACACCCTGCCCGACCTGGTGACCGGCCTCGCCGAGACCGGCGCGGTCCGCCCCGGCCAGCTGCTCGTGCACACCTCCGGGCGCTACGGCGCGAAGGTCCTGGACCCCGCCCTGCGCGCGGGCGCCCTGCCGCTCGCCCTGCACCCGGCGATGACCTTCACCGGCACCCCCGTGGACGTCCAGCGGCTCGCCGGCTGCTCGTTCGGCGTCACCGCCCCCGAGGAACTGCGGCTGGCGGCGGAGGCCCTGGTCATCGAGATGGGCGGCGAGCCCGAGTGGATCGCCGAGGAGAACCGCCCGCTCTACCACGCGGCCCTCGCCCTCGGCGCCAACCACCTGGTCACCCTGGTCGCCCAGTCCCTGGAACTGCTCCGCGCGGCCGGCGTCCAGGCCCCCGACCGGATGCTCGGCCCGCTGCTCGGCGCCGCCCTCGACAACTCCCTGCGCTCCGGCGACGCCGCTCTGACCGGCCCCGTCGCGCGCGGGGACGCGGGCACCGTCGCCGCGCACATCACCGAGCTGCGCCAGCACGCCCCGCAGACCGTCGCCGGCTATCTGGCGATGGCCCGCGCCACCGCCGACCGGGCCCTCGCCCACGGCCTGCTGAAGCCGGAACTCGCCGAAGACCTCCTGGGAGTGCTCGCCGACGGCGCGGCACTGCCCGAGAACGGGGAAGACCGATGAGCCGCGCCTTCGAACTCGTCCCCACCCTGGACGACCTCGGCTACGTCCTGGAGCACTTCTCCGTGCCCGGCCGCACCGCCGTCGTGATGACCATGGGCGCGCTGCACGAAGGGCACGCCACGCTCATCCGCACCGCGCGCGAGCGGGTCGGCCGCGACGGGTTCGTGATCGTCACCGTCTTCGTGAACCCGCTCCAGTTCGGCGCGGGCGAGGACCTGGACCGCTATCCGCGCACCCTGGAAGCCGACCTGAAGACCGCCGAGCAGGCGGGCGCGGACATCGTGTTCGCGCCGTCCGTCGACGAGGTCTACCCGGCGGGCCGGCCCGAGATCACCCTCCGCGCGGGGGCCATGGGCGAGCGCCTGGAAGGCGCCTCGCGGCCCGGCCACTTCGACGGCATGCTCACCGTCGTCGCCAAGCTGCTCCACCTCACCCGCCCCGACATCGCCTTCTTCGGCCAGAAGGACGCCCAGCAGCTCGCCCTGATCCGGCGCATGGTGCGGGACCTGAACTTCCCCGCCGAGATCGTCGGCGTGCCCACCGTGCGCGAGGAGGACGGCCTGGCGCTGTCCAGCCGCAACCGCTACCTGTCCCCGCAGGAGCGGCGCACCGCCCTCGCGCTGTCCCGCGCGCTGTTCGCCGCCCAGGACCGGCACGTCGCCCTGGAGGCGCTGCGCGCCCGGGCCCGGGAAGTGCCCTCCACGCGGGCACGCGCCGAGGCGCTCAGCGCCATAGGCGAGTCCCGCGCGGCCGCCGACGCGCACGCCGTCGCCAAGGCAGTCCCCGGCGGCCCGGCCGAGGTCCGCGCGGCCGCCCACCTCGTCCTCGACGAGGCCGCACGCCTCGACCCGCCGCTCGACCTGGACTACCTGGCGCTGGTCGACCCCGCCGACTTCACCGAGGTCGGCGACGACTTCACCGGCGAGGCCGTCCTCGCCGTCGCGGCCCGGGTCGGCGCGACCCGGCTGATCGACAACATCACCCTCACCTTCGGAGCCGCCTCGTGACCAGCACAGGCATACGACTGCACGCGCCCGCTCCGGGCTGGTCCATCGACGCGGACGTGGTGGTCGTCGGGTCCGGCGTCGCCGGCCTGACCGCCGCCCTGCGCTGCGAGGCCGCCGGCCTGAACACCATCGTGGTCACCAAGGCCCGCCTCGACGACGGCTCCACCCGCTGGGCCCAGGGCGGCATCGCCGCGGCCCTCGGCGAGGGCGACAGCCCCGAGCAGCACCTGGACGACACCCTGGTGGCGGGCGCGGGCCTGTGCGACGAGGAGGCGGTACGGCTCCTCGTCACCGAGGGCCCCGACGCCGTACGCCGGCTGATCGAGACCGGCGCCCAGTTCGACGAGTCCGCCGAGGGCGGCCTCGCGCTCACCCGCGAGGGCGGACACCACCGCCGCCGGATCGCGCACGCCGGCGGGGACGCGACCGGCGCGGAGATCTCCCGAGCGCTCGTCGAGGCGGTCCGCGCGCGCGGCCTGCGCACCATCGAGAACGCCCTCGTCCTGGACCTCCTCGCGGACGCCGACGGCCGGACCGCCGGCGTCACCCTGCACGTCATGGGCGAGGGCCAGCACGACGGTGTGGGAGCCGTGCACGCCCCCGCGGTGGTCCTCGCCACCGGCGGCATGGGCCAGGTCTTCTCGGCCACCACCAACCCCTCGGTCTCCACCGGCGACGGCGTGGCCCTCGCCCTGCGCGCCGGAGCCGAGGTCAGCGACCTGGAGTTCGTCCAGTTCCACCCGACCGTGCTGTTCCTCGGCCCCGAGGCGGAGGGCCAGCAGCCCCTGGTCTCCGAGGCGGTCCGCGGCGAGGGCGCCCACCTGGTCGACGCCGACGGCGTGCGCTTCATGGCCGGCCAGCACGAACTCGCCGAGCTCGCGCCCCGCGACATCGTCGCCAAGGGCATCATGCGCCGCATGCAGGAGCAGGACGCCGAGCACATGTACCTCGACGCCCGGCACTTCGGCGCCACGATGTGGGAGCAGCGCTTCCCGACCATCCTGGCCGCCTGCCGCGCCCACGGCATCGACCCGGTGCACGAGCCGGTCCCGGTCGCCCCGGCCGCCCACTACGCCTCCGGCGGCGTCCGCACCGACTCCCACGGCCGCACCACGGTCCCCGGCCTGTACGCGTGCGGCGAGGTCGCCTGCACCGGCGTGCACGGCGCCAACCGCCTGGCCTCCAACAGCCTCCTCGAAGGCCTGGTGTACGCCGAGCGCATCGCCGCCGACATCGCGGCGGCCCACCGGGAGAGCGGCCTGCACGCGCGCGTGCCCGAGCCGGTCCCGTACCCCGAGGTGCCGGCCCACCCGCTGCTCGCCCCCGAGGCCCGCTTCACCATCCAGCGGATCATGACCGACGGCGCGGGCGTGCTGCGCTCCGCCGACTCCCTCGCCAAGGCCGCCGACCGGCTCCAGCAGCTGCACGCCGAGGCCCGCGACGCGCTCACCGAGAACGGCAAGACCTCCGAGCCCGGCGTCGACACCTGGGAGGCCACCAACCTGCTGTGCGTGGCCCGCGTCCTGGTGACCGCCGCCCGGCTGCGCGAGGAGACCCGCGGCTGCCACTGGCGCGAGGACCACGCCGACCGCGACGACACCGCGTGGCGCCGGCACATCGTCGTACGGCTGAATCCGGACCGGACCCTCGCCGTGCGCACCACCGACACCGCAGACTTTCCCCCGACCCGGCCGTACCCCTCGGCGCACCGTCCCCAGGAGCAGTGAGAGCAGTGAGCACCCCCGACCTTCCCCTCGCCCAGAGCGGCGGCTGCGGCGACGGCTGCGCCTGCGGCGCCGACACCGATGGCGAGGCCTACCTGGAGTGCGGCCTCGACCCCGCCCTCGCCCAGCTCCTGGCCGACGCCGGACTCGACCCCGTGGAGGTCGAGGACATCGCCAACGTCGCCATCCAGGAGGACCTGGCGGGCGGCGTCGACGTGACCACGGTCGCGACCATCCCCGAGGACGCGGTGGCCACCGCCGACTTCGTCGCGCGCGAGGCGGGCGTCGTGGCCGGCCTCCGGGTCGCCGAGGCCGTCATGTCGATCGTCTGCGAGGACGAGTTCGAGGTGGAGCGCCACGTCGAGGACGGCGACCGCGTGAGCGAGGGCCAGAAGCTGCTCTCCTTCACCACCCGCACCCGCGACCTCCTCACCGCCGAGCGCAGCGCCCTCAACCTCCTGTGCCGGCTCTCCGGCATCGCCACGGCCACGCGCGCGTGGGCGGACGTTCTGGAGGGTACGAAGGCACGCGTGCGCGACACCCGGAAGACCACCCCCGGACTGCGGTCCCTGGAGAAGTTCGCGGTGCGCTGCGGCGGCGGCGTCAACCACCGGATGTCGCTGTCCGACGCGGCCCTGGTCAAGGACAACCACGTGGTGGCCGCGGGCGGCGTCGCCAAGGCCTTCGAGGCGGTCCGCGAGCGCTTCCCCGACGTGCCCATCGAGGTCGAGGTGGACACCCTGCACCAGCTGCGCGAGGTCGTCGACGCGGGCGCCGACCTGATCCTGCTGGACAACTTCACGCCCGGCGAGTGCGAGGAGGCGGTGGCGCTCGTGCACGGCCGCGCGGCGCTGGAGGCCTCCGGCCGGCTCACCCTCGACAACGCCAAGGCGTACGCGGACACGGGCGTCGACTACCTCGCCGTAGGAGCCCTCACCCACTCCTCGCCGATCCTGGACATCGGCCTGGATCTGCGAGCGGCTGAGTAGGAGACGGGGACCGGTCATGCTGCTGACGATCGATGTGGGCAACACGCACACCGTGCTCGGCCTGTTCGACGGCGAGGACATCGTCGAACACTGGCGCATCTCCACGGACGCGCGCCGCACCGCCGACGAGATGGCGGTGCTGCTCCAGGGCCTGATGGGCATGCACCCCCTGCTCGGCGACGAACTGGGCGACGGCATCGACGGCATCGCCATCTGCGCGACCGTGCCGTCCGTCCTGCACGAGCTGCGCGAGGTGACCCGCCGCTACTACGGCGACGTCCCCGCCGTCCTCGTCGAACCGGGCGTCAAGACGGGCGTGCCGATCCTCACCGACAACCCCAAGGAGGTCGGTGCGGACCGCATCATCAACGCGGTCGCCGCGGTCGACCTCTACGGCGGCCCCGCGATCGTCGTCGACTTCGGTACGGCGACGACGTTCGACGCGGTGTCCGCGCGCGGCGAGTACGTCGGCGGGGTCATCGCCCCCGGTATCGAGATCTCGGTCGAGGCGCTCGGCGTCAAGGGCGCTCAGCTCCGCAAGATCGAGGTGGCCAGGCCGCGGAGCGTGATCGGCAAGAACACCGTCGAGGCGATGCAGGCGGGCATCGTCTACGGCTTCGCCGGCCAGGTCGACGGCGTCGTCAACCGCATGGCCCGCGAGCTGGCCGACGACCCCGACGACGTGACCGTCATCGCCACGGGCGGCCTGGCGCCGATGGTGCTGGGCGAGTCGTCGGTCATCGATGAGCACGAGCCCTGGCTGACCCTGATCGGCCTGCGCATGGTCTACGAGCGCAACGTCTCCCGCATGTAGCGGCACGGTGTGCGCGGGGAGCGGCCGACTCCCGCGCACCCGGCGCCCTGACGCCCCCGGTGCCCCGGCGCTTCCACGCCTCCGGCGCCCGGTGTCCCGGTGTCCCGGTGTCCGGGCGCCCCGGCATCCGGTACCCCGCGTCCCGGCGCTCCGCGTCTCGGCGGGTGGCGCCCTGGCACCCGCCGTCTCGGCGGTCCCGGGCATCCGGCTCCCCGGCACCCGGCACCCGCCGTCTTGGCACCCCCCCGCGTCTCGGCGCCGCCGCGCCCCCGTTCCGCTCCCGCGCACCCGGTGCCCCGGGGCTGCCGCGTCCCGGCGTCTCGGCACCCGGCGCCTTGGCGCCCTGGCGTACCGGCGTTCCCGCGCCCGGTATCCGGTGTCTCGGTGTCTGGGTGCACCGGCGCTCCCGCGTACCTGGCGTCCCGGCGTCCCGGCGCCCCGGGCCCCGGCGTCCAGCGCAGCCGCGCCCCCGTCCCGCCATCCGGCGCCTTGGCGTCCCGGCGCTCCCGCGTACCTGGCGTCCTGGCGCCCCGGGCCCCGGCGTCCAGCGCAGCCGCGCCCCCGTCCCGCTCCCGCATCCGGCGCCTTGGCGTCCCGGCGCTCCCGCGTACCTGGCGTCCCGGCGCGCCGATGTCCCCTCACCCCGGCACCCGGCGCCGCGCCCCCCGTGCCCCGGCCTCCCGGCGCCCGGCGCCGCCGCCCCCGGTACCCGGTGCTCCCGCGCAAGCCGGTGCCCCCGCCCGGTATCCCGGCGCCCCCGCGCACCCCGCCCCCTGGCACCCGGCCACCTCGCGCCCCAGCCTCTCGGCAGCCCACCCCCATCCCCGTCCCCGTCACGCCCCCCGTCCCCGCCCCCCGCCCCCCCGCCCCCGGCACTCTGGGCATACGGGTGGCATCGTGCGCCACACCCAGGTGGTATGCCGGGTTTGTCTGATTAGCGCGTATCGTCGCCGCATGCCCACGCCCTACGGATCCCGCGGCGGCATGGCGTTCGGTGTGGAGGAGCTGCGTGTGCTCCGTCGCGCTCTCGCCCTCGCCCTTCACCCCGGCCAGGCCTCCGCCGAGGACGTCCAGGACTGTCTCGGCCTGGCGGAGTCGCTCGACGAGGCGATGCGCGAGGGCGCCCGCCTGCGGGCCTTCCTCGTGGCCGACCTCGCCCGCTACCGCGCCGCCCTCCCCGGCACCGCCGCCGGCTACCTCACGCTCCTGGAGGAGGCCCTGAGCGCCGGTCACCACCCCGTCCCCGACGACCTCGCCGCCCTCCGCGCCCTGCGCGGCAACCCCACCGCGGCCGCCCTGCTCGACCGCTGCCAGACCCTCGCCGAGCTGGACGTCCGCGCCCGTCTCGCCCGCCGGACCGCCCCGGTGCCGCGGCCCAAGCCCCTCGTCCCCGCCTCCCGCACCCGCCTCCTCGCCCTCCCCGGCGGCCGGGGCGTCGCCGAGAGTCCCGAGCGGCCCGCCCGGCAGCCCGAGAAGGAGCCCGCGGAGAGGCCCGCCCAGCCGGCCCCCGCGCCGTCCGCCCCGCAGCCCCCGGTCCGCCGCCCCATCCCCACCCCGGGCGAGGTCTTCCCGCGCCGCAAGCCGCCCCAGCCGCCCGCGAACCCCCCGCAGCAGCTGGCCGTCGGCTGACACCACCCCGCCCCGGGTCCCCGTTCCCGCGCGATTACCCTGGAGCCATGGAATACGTCTCCGCGCTTCTGCCCCCCGTCGTGATGGCCGTGTTCTTCATCGGCGTGATCAGGGTGATCGTGAAGACCCAGGGCGGGGCCAACAAGGCCAAGGAGGACGCGGCCGTCGACGCCGCGCTCGCGCGCGCGGAGAGCGCCCGCCAGTCCTCGGCGTCCGCCTCCCCGACGGACGCCTGAGCCAGAACCCCACCGTCCCGGCCCTCCCCCCACGCCCGCTCACGCGGGCGTCCTTTTTGCTCCCGTTTGCAGCGAAAGGGCCCGTCCGGCACGCCATTGCCGAGATCTCCCACTATTGTTCAAACTGTGCCTCGCCCATTGGGAGAACTCGAAGACGCGGTCATGACGCGGGTGTGGAAGTGGAACCGCCCGGTGACCGTTCGAGAAGTCCTGGAAGACCTTCAGCAGGAACGGACCATCGCCTACACCACGGTGATGACCGTTTTGGACAATCTCCATCAGAAGGGCTGGGTCCGCCGTGAGGCGGAAGGCCGGGCCTATCGATATGAGGCGGTCTCCACCCGGGCCGCCTACGCCGCCGCCCTGATGAACGACGCCTGGTCCCAGAGCGACAACCCGGCAGCCGCACTCGTCGCCTTCTTCGGCATGATGAGCGAGGAACAGCGCTACGCGCTGCGGGACGCCGTACGCATCGTCGGAGGTCCGGAAACACCCGCGCCGGAACCCGAACGGCGACGAGAAGAACCGCCGGCCGTCCCGGAGAACCCCGACTCGGCAGCGGAGCGGCGCGGGCGATAGCGTCCGCACATGTCAGCAGAGCGCCCCTCCGCCGAGTACCCCGAAGTCCCCGCTAAAGCCATCACCGTCCGACGGGCCCGCACCAGCGATGTCCCCGCCGTCCGCCGACTCCTTGACGCGTACGTCCAGCACAGCATCCTGCTCGACAAAGCGACGGTGACGCTTTACGAGGACATCCAGGAGTTCTGGGTCGCGGAACGTGACGACAACGCCGAGGTGGTCGGCTGTGGCGCACTCCACGTCATGTGGGAAGACCTGGCGGAAGTCCGCACTCTCGCCGTGAAGCCCGGCCTCAAGGGGGCCGGCGTCGGTCACCAGTTGCTGGAGAAGTTGCTTCAGACCGCGCGCTGGCTCGGCGTTCGCCGGGTTTTCTGCCTCACCTTCGAAGTCGAGTTCTTCGGCAGGCACGGCTTCGTGGAGATCGGTGAGACACCGGTGGACACGGATGTCTACGCGGAGCTGCTGCGTTCCTATGACGAGGGCGTCGCGGAGTTCCTGGGTCTCGAACGAGTGAAACCGAACACCTTGGGCAACAGCCGGATGCTTCTGCATCTGTGATCATCGCTATTCCGCCCCGGCGACCCTGCCCGGGTTCCCTATGTCCGAAACGCGCATGTTTCCGGACCGGAGACGGGCTGTGGGTCTCTCCCAGGGGTTTGTGTTTTTCCAGCAAAAGCGGTTTGCTTTCCGACGTACTGCAGTACTGCATATAACAAGGGGCGGCGAAACGGCGGACGCCGCAGACCCCGGTCCTCACGTTATCGATGAAAGGAAATCCGGTGGCACAGAAGGTTCAGGTCCTTCTTGTCGACGACCTCGACGGCGGCGAGGCGGACGAGACGGTGACGTTCGCGCTGGACGGCAAGACGTACGAGATCGATCTCACGACCGCCAATGCGGACAAGCTTCGCAGCCTTCTCGACCCCTATGTGAAGGGTGGCCGTCGTACCGGAGGCCGTGCCGCGGGCGGGCGCGGAAAGGCGCGGGTCGCTTCCGGCGGCAGCCAGGACACCGCCGCCATCCGCGCCTGGGCGAAGGAGAACGGTTACGAGGTCAATGACCGCGGCCGCGTTCCGGCGTCCATTCGCGAGGCTTACGAGAAGGCCAACGGCTGAGCACAGGTACGCCGCAGCCGGATCCGGTGGCACTGCGTCGCCACCGTGTCCACGACGCGCACCAGATCGGGGGCGCCCCCACCGCCCCCCAAGGCCGACAGCGTCGGCAGCGAGGACTCGACCTCGCCTCCCGGTCCGGGGGGCCGCACCCACACGGCGGCCCCCTGCACAGAGCCGGCGCGGCCGACGGCGACCGGCGGCCCGCTCCGCGACCCACCCTCCGCCCACGGCCCGGTAACCGGTGAGCCGTCGAGGGCCCACTGAGCGCCCAGCTCCGGCGCATCCAGCAGCGCGCCGTCGTCCAGCGCCGTGAGGTCCAGCTCCAGCGAGCCCCACTCCAGCCAGTCGAGCAGTCCGGGAAGCTCCCGCGCGCTGCCCGGGGCCACCAGGATGCGCACCCGGTCGCCCTGCGCCGCCACCGGGGAGTGCGGGGCGAGGTGCCGCAGCGCGGCGAGGCCGGCCGCCGCGGGGACGTCCAGGACGTCGAAGCGCACGCCCGCCACCAGCCGCAACGGCCTGCCGGGCATCACGGGCCAGCCCAGATCGTTCTCGTACCGGTCCCGGAGCCGGTCGCTCTCGGCGAGCGGTCGGCGGGGGAGCGGGACCGTGCCGGACCGAGGCGATCGGGGGTCTGCGCCAGCCATGCCCTGCGCAACCGACGAAAGACCGGCCAGGTTACGCTGGGTGGTCGCGTCAATGCTCACAGTGTCGGAAATGGGGGCGTGTGGGGGTGCGGGGAGGCACAAGGTTGTTCGCCCGTAGCGGAGGGAAACGGTGCGCGCGGCATGGACTGTCCGTAGCAGCGGGTAAGACATCCCTAGTGGGAGGGGGCGACGCGCGGGAAAGGACGTCTCACGTTCGCCATCGGCGTAGTGGCGACTGGGGTAACTGCCTGGCCTGCGGGAACATCGTCTCGCACCATCGGGTTGGAGCAGATGTCGGCGTTCGGGGTCAGGAGGCCAAGGACGGTGTCGGCAGTTGGAATGAGCGGTCCCCGCTTGCGGGACTAAGCTGCGGAAGGACAGGGAGGGGAAGTTCCCCTTACTGCCTGACCGCTCTGAGGAGCGATTAACGATGTTCGAGAGGTTCACCGACCGCGCGCGGCGGGTTGTCGTCCTGGCTCAGGAAGAAGCCCGGATGCTCAACCACAACTACATCGGCACCGAGCACATCCTCCTGGGCCTGATCCACGAGGGTGAGGGTGTCGCCGCCAAGGCCCTTGAGAGCCTCGGGATTTCGCTCGAGGCGGTCCGCCAGCAGGTGGAGGAGATCATCGGCCAGGGCCAGCAGGCGCCCTCGGGCCACATCCCCTTCACCCCCCGTGCCAAGAAGGTCCTGGAGCTGTCGCTCCGCGAGGCCCTTCAGCTGGGCCACAACTACATCGGCACGGAGCACATCCTGCTCGGCCTGATCCGCGAGGGCGAGGGCGTCGCCGCCCAGGTCCTGGTCAAGCTGGGCGCTGATCTGAACCGCGTGCGGCAGCAGGTGATCCAGCTGCTCTCCGGTTACCAGGGCAAGGAGACCGCCACCGCCGGTGGTCCTGCCGAGGGCACGCCCTCCACGTCCCTGGTCCTCGACCAGTTCGGCCGGAACCTCACCCAGGCCGCTCGTGAGTCCAAGCTCGACCCGGTCATCGGGCGCGAGAAGGAGATCGAGCGGGTCATGCAGGTGCTGTCCCGCCGCACCAAGAACAACCCGGTCCTGATCGGTGAGCCCGGCGTCGGCAAGACCGCCGTCGTCGAGGGCCTGGCCCAGGCCATCGTCAAGGGCGAGGTGCCCGAGACCCTCAAGGACAAGCACCTCTACACCCTGGACCTCGGCGCGCTGGTCGCCGGCTCCCGCTACCGCGGTGACTTCGAGGAGCGCCTGAAGAAGGTGCTCAAGGAGATCCGCACCCGCGGCGACATCATCCTGTTCATCGACGAGCTGCACACGCTGGTCGGTGCGGGTGCCGCCGAGGGCGCCATCGACGCCGCCTCCATCCTGAAGCCGATGCTGGCCCGTGGTGAGCTCCAGACCATCGGTGCGACCACGCTGGACGAGTACCGCAAGCACCTGGAGAAGGACGCGGCCCTCGAGCGCCGCTTCCAGCCGATCCAGGTCGCCGAGCCGTCCCTGCCGCACACGATCGAGATCCTCAAGGGTCTGCGCGACCGGTACGAGGCGCACCACCGCGTCTCCATCACCGACGAGGCGCTGGTCCAGGCCGCCACCCTGGCCGACCGCTACATCTCGGACCGCTTCCTGCCGGACAAGGCGATCGACCTGATCGACGAGGCCGGTTCCCGGATGCGCATCCGCCGGATGACCGCGCCGCCGGACCTGCGCGAGTTCGACGAGAAGATCGCCGGCGTCCGCCGCGACAAGGAGTCCGCGATCGACTCGCAGGACTTCGAGAAGGCCGCCTCCCTGCGCGACAAGGAGAAGCAGCTCCTCGCCGCCAAGGCCAAGCGGGAGAAGGAGTGGAAGGCCGGCGACATGGACGTCGTCGCCGAGGTCGACGGCGAGCTGATCGCCGAGGTCCTCGCCACGGCCACCGGCATCCCGGTCTTCAAGCTGACCGAGGAGGAGTCCAGCCGCCTGCTCCGCATGGAGGAGGAGCTGCACAAGCGGGTCATCGGCCAGACGGACGCCGTCAAGGCGCTGTCGAAGGCGATCCGCCGTACGCGTGCGGGTCTGAAGGACCCGAAGCGTCCGGGTGGCTCGTTCATCTTCGCCGGCCCGTCCGGTGTCGGTAAGACCGAGCTGTCCAAGGCGCTCGCCGAGTTCCTCTTCGGTGACGAGGACGCGCTGATCTCCCTCGACATGTCGGAGTTCAGCGAGAAGCACACGGTGTCGCGGCTCTTCGGTTCGCCTCCCGGCTACGTGGGCTACGAGGAGGGCGGCCAGCTGACCGAGAAGGTCCGCCGCAAGCCGTTCTCCGTCGTCCTCTTCGACGAGGTCGAGAAGGCCCACCCGGACATCTTCAACTCGCTGCTGCAGATCCTGGAGGACGGTCGTCTGACCGACTCCCAGGGCCGGGTCGTGGACTTCAAGAACACGGTCATCATCATGACGACCAACCTCGGCACCCGGGACATCTCCAAGGGCTTCAACCTGGGCTTCGCGGCCTCGGGCGACAAGAAGACCAACTACGAGCGCATGAAGAACAAGGTCTCGGACGAGCTCAAGCAGCACTTCCGGCCCGAGTTCCTCAACCGTGTCGACGACGTGGTCGTCTTCCCGCAGCTGACGCAGGAGGACATCCTCGCGATCGTCGACCTGATGATCGGCAAGGTGGACGAGCGCCTGAAGGACCGGGACATGGGCATCGAGCTCTCCCAGTCCGCCAAGGAGCTGCTGTCCAAGAAGGGCTACGACCCGGTGCTGGGTGCGCGTCCGCTGCGCCGCACCATCCAGCGCGAGATCGAGGACACGCTGTCGGAGAAGATCCTCTTCGGCGAGCTGCGCCCCGGTCACATCGTGGTCGTGGACACCGAGGGCGAGGGTGAGACGCAGACCTTCACCTTCCGCGGTGAGGAGAAGTCGGCGCTGCCCGACGTCCCGCCGATCGAGCAGGCGGCCGGCGGTGCCGGGCCGAACCTGAGCAAGGACGCGTAAGCGTCACGGCGTGTGAGAGGGCCGGTGCCTGACGGGCACCGGCCCTTTCGCATGCCCGCGACCGGTTCCTACGACAGCTGCCCGTCGTAGTCCGGCAGCTTGTACGTCGTCTCGGCGTGGCCGCCCGACAGGTCGGTGGCACTGTTGCCGATGTTCGCGATGATCGTGTAGCCCTTGGACTCGATGGCGACGCGCTGGGCCGTCTTGTAGTCGGCGACGTTCTTGAAGAGGTCGAGGAAGCCGCGCAGGTGGAGCCCGGAGACCTCGTAGCCGGCCCTCTCCAGGTTGTACTCGGTGGGCGCGTGGAGGAGGCCGGGGCGCGCGGTCACGAAGAACAGGGCGACGCCGTGCTCCTGGGCGTACTCGGCGACGTCGAGGACGGGCTGGTTGGCGGGCTGCGGGTAGCTGAAGCCGAAGTCGGTCTCCAGCGCGGTGTTGTCGATGTCGAAGACGATCGCCTGCTTCTCGCCCGGCCGGGGCTGGGCGATCCGCTGTTCGAGGGCGGGCAGTGCCCGGTCCATCACGGCCTGGCAGTCCCGCTGCCAGGTGGCGTAGTCGACGGCCGCCGCGGCGGTGGCGGTCGCGGTGGCGACCGTCGTGGTGCCGGCGGTGGTCGTGGCCTCGGCGGTCGCGGCCTCGGCGGGGGCGGCGAAGGCCACGAGGGCGGTCGCGCTGACGGCAAGGGTGGCCGTGCGGCGCATCCCGGATCTCGTCATGGGTGGGGGGTCCTCTCACATCGGTGCTGCCACGTGTCGTGTGCATGTTCGTCGGTGAGGGTGACGCGAGCAGAACCGTAGGGTTACCGGGCGGTAGGAGGCTAGGGGTCTGCATCACACGACCGCGCGGATTCGTGCCACGGTGGGCGTGACGGGCAGCCGGGCGAGCAGCTCGGCCGGGATCTCGGACACCTCCGGCGCGGGCACGACCGTCACCTCGCGCAGGCCGGGGAACAGCTCCGGGAGCCGGGAGAGGTCCTCGACGCCCTGGAAGGCGTTCAGCCGCAGACCGGTGATCCGGGGCAGCGGCGGGCCCTGCCAGCCGACGGCCGCCCAGTTGATCCGCAGCTCCGTGAGCTCCGGAAGCCGGGCGATCTCCTCGAAGTCCGAGGGGGCGAGCGGTTCGTCCAGCGAGGCGAGACTCAACTGCCGCAGCGAGCGGAACCGGTGCAGGCCGCGCAGTCCGGTGTGCCGCAACGCCTTCGCCGTGAACCGCAGATAGCGCAGTGGCAGACCGGCCGGCAGCGCCTCGTCGAGGGAGCCGGCCATCAGCGGCACCCCCAGGTCGAGCTGGTCCAGCGTCCGCGAACCGGCGAGGACGGTCAGCGCTCCGGGCCGTTCCAGCCCCGGCAGCAGGCCCAGCGACAGCCACGACAGCGGAAGCCCGGCCAGCGGCGCGAGATCGTCGATCTGCGGGCACCGGCTGAGGTCGAGATAGCTCAGCCGGTGCAGCCCGGCGAGGCAGCTCAGGTCGCGCAGTCCGTCGTTGCCCCGGACGACCAGTTGCTCGGTGCGCTCGGGCACGAGTTCCGCCGCGAGCGCGTCACCGGGGACGGGCCCCGACACCTGGACCGACCGGCGCCCGCCCAGCTCGCGCAGGAAGCGCAGGTGCTCGGCGGAGTGCGCGGCGAAGAACAGGTCCTCCTCGCGGAGCCGGGCCACGACCTCCGCCCCGTACCGCCGTACCGGGAACCGGTGCCAAGTCCAGGTGAGCTGGACCCGGACCTCCAGCGCGGGATGGTCGCGGAACCGGGCCAGCACC
Source organism: Streptomyces sp. NPDC001532 (assembly GCF_040298625.1). Classification (NCBI taxonomy): domain Bacteria; kingdom Bacillati; phylum Actinomycetota; class Actinomycetes; order Kitasatosporales; family Streptomycetaceae; genus Streptomyces; species Streptomyces sp. NPDC001532. The sequence goes on along the minus strand of NZ_JBEPAL010000016.1, from coordinate 30,658 downwards.
GCGATCGCCGGCTCCGTCCCGATCAGCGACGCCGTCACGACGACCGCCCGCGCCTCCTCCTCGCTCAGCCCCTCCGGCCCCGGCAGCAGCTCCAACGCGAGCGGTCCGGCCTCCGCCAGCGCGCGGGCCTCCTGGGTGGTGCGCGGCGGGATCAGCGCGGCGGCCCGCCGTTCGACCTCGGCCCGGACCTCCGGGTCGAGCTCCGTGGCGTGCTCCAGCGAGGCCAGCGCCAGCAGTCGTACGCGGGTGCTCGCGGCGCCTTCCAGCCGGTCGGCCGCCTCGGTCAGGTCGCGCAGCAGCGCGGCGCGCTCCCGGGGCCGGGCGTGGGCGACCGCCATGCGGATCACGTCCGCCCACTGCGCGTCCGCCGCGCCGCGCACCAGCAGCCCGAAGTCGCCGTCCTCCACGGCGGCCTTCGCGCCGAGGTAGTCCTGGAAGGTGCGGTGGACGAACTCCACGGTGCCGGCGGCCGGTTCGCGCAGCAGACCGCTGCGCAGCAGCAGATGGCCGAGGATCCGCTCGGCGTCGCCCTGGGCGGCGGCGGCCGGGAGGGCGGGCAGCGTGTCGGCGATCACGCGGAGCGCGCGGTCGCGGTCCAGTTCCGACTGGTTGTTGCGGACCAGCCAGTAGGCGAGCCGCTGGAGGAGCTGGATCTGGGGCGGCTCGGTGAGGTGGACGCCCTCGGACGGGTCGCCCGTGGTGATCATGTCGCGTTCGACGTCCCGCCGGGCGAGCAGCATCGACAGCGCGGCGTCGTACAGCTCCTTCCGCCCGTGCGGCAGATAGCCGCGCCGGTCGCGGTGCAGGGCGCAGATCAGACCGCACATCAGCGGGTTGGTGGCGAGGCGGCCGAGGTCGGGCGTGGTGCGGACGGCGTCCAGGAGGGAGCGCTCGTAGGCGTCGAGGCGGCCGGGATCGCGGGCGTCGGCGCGCGCTGCGGCGTGCCAGCGGGCGACGAAGGCGGCCACGTCGTCGCCGCTCATGGGGGTGAGGGCGAGTTCGGTGAAGCCGTCGGCGGCCAGCCAGTCGGCGCGGACGGCGGACGGGCGGGAGGTGACCAGCCACTGGTTGCCGGGATAGACGTCCAGCAGCTCCCGCAGCCAGCGCCGGGTGCGCTCGCGGTCCCGCTCGGGGATCTCGTCGATGCCGTCGACGAGGAGCAGCGCGCGCCGGTCGCCGAGCACCCGGTCGGCCCAGCCGTCGGGCTGTCCGGCGTGGAAGGGGACGCGTACGGCGGTGAGGAAGGCGTCGGGCGCGGGCAGGCCGTCGGGGCGGCGGACCAGGGTGCGCAGCGGCAGTACGAAGGGGATCCGGTCGCCGCGCTCCCCCCTCGCCGCGGTGACCGCCAGCCACTGCACCAGCGTGGTCTTCCCGGAGCCGGCCACGCCGCGCAGCAGGACCCGGTCGTGCTCGGTGAGCGCGCGGTCGGCGGGCAGGGAGGTGGCGGTGGCGGCGGGCGGTCCGCCGGGGCCGCCGGTGCGGTCGTCTCCGGCGTCCGGGTGCAGGGCGGTCAGGCTCAGGTAGGCGGCGTCCAGCGGCCAGCGGTCGGGGGAGTCGACCAGGTCGATGCCGTAGATCGTGAGGTGGGCGTGGCGGGTGGCGACGTAGGAGAGGTAGCGCTGTTCGAAGGCCGCGTCGCCGCCGGACGGCGGTGCGGTGCGGGTGATCAGCTCGTCGATTCTGGTCAGCAGTGCGCTCTGGCGGCGGGTCTGTTCGACGAGGGTGCGGGCCACGAAGGTGGAGCGCTGGGTGAAGAAGTGCAGAATGTGCAGGCAGGCGGTGGTGAGCAGCCGGTCGAGGAAGAGCTCCGCGTCGCGGGAGAGGTGGCGGGCGGGGTCGCCGGCGGCCGTGCGGAGCCGTGCGGCCAGGGCCTCGGGGCCCAGCTCCACGGCCTGGACGTCGGTCATGGTGAGGTCGCCGAGCGCGTGCAGGGTGTCGGCGAGCGCGTGCACGACGGCCTGCTCCTCGTCCTCGGGCAGCGGGCGCTCGCCGGCCCGCAGGGCCTGCCGCACCAGTTCGGCGGCCAGCCGCTGGACGTCCGCCCGGCCGAGCCGCCGCTTCTCGCCGCGGAACGACACCTGGCCGGAGATCCGGACCGGCCGGTCGACGAGCCCGGCGCCCGGGCCCTCGTGAACGAAGAGCTTTCGTATGAGCGGCGTCACAATCGCCGTCGCCAGCCTGACCCCGATGGCCGTCGGTTCCATCCCGGCCTCCCCCGAAACCCGTCGACACCCCGTCTGACCAGCAGCGTAGCGCCGGTCACATTCCGGGGTCCGTGGATCTTGCCCCCCGGTGACATGGCGCACAGGCGATTTGTCCGGTACTAGCCGGAATAGTAAAAAGGCCGATTCGGGCAAATGGGACGAAAGCGCCAGGAAGCTTGGGCTGGAAACAGGTGGATGGGGTGGTTCGTCCCGAATGAGGGCTGTGTCAAGAGTCAGGAAGTATCGGGCTCAAGTACTAGCTTGGGCCGTAGAAGGGGGGTTTGAGCCCTTGTGGCGGTGCGGGTTACCAAGGGATGGCCATCCGGAACCGATGCCTCGGTGCGGGTGGTTCTCACTGCCCCCGACCTCCCGAGGTAACGAATGTCTTCGCGTGTCACGTCCCGTTCCCCCCGTACGGCCCTCCTTCGCAACCGCGTGGCCGTCCTGGCCGCCGGTGTCGGCATGACCGCCGTACTGGGCGCCGGGGTCGCGACCGCCGCCACCGCCACGGCCGCCACCGCGACCACCACCACGACCGGTGTCGCGAACGCGGTGCAGGCGCAGGCCGCCGCACAGGCCAAGGCGGCGGCGCAGGCCAAGCAGGCGGCGAGCGCCAAGGCGGCTACGGCCAAGACGGCCGCCGCAAAGAAGGCCACCTCCTGGGTCGCCCCGGTGAAGGGCTACACCAAGACCGCCAGCTTCGCGCAGAACGGCGCCCGCTGGCAGTCCACCCACAGCGGCCAGGACTTCGCCGTGCCGGTCGGCACCAAGGTCGTCGCCGCCCACGGCGGCACCGTCGTCAAGGCCGGCGGCAACGGCGCCGGCGACGGCCCCGCGTACGGCAACGCCGTCGTCATCAAGCACGGCAACGGCACGTACTCCCAGTACGCGCACCTCTCGAAGATCAACGTGAAGATCGGCCAGGTCGTCGCGACCGGCCAGCAGATCGCCTCGTCCGGCAACACCGGCAACTCCAGCGGTCCGCACCTGCACTTCGAGATCCGCACCACCCCGAACTACGGCACCGCCGTCGACCCGGTCGCCTTCCTGCGCGCCAAGGGCCTGACGGTCTGAGGCCACCGCACCGGCTGATCCATGCCACGACCCCGGACGCTTCGCGCGCCCGGGGTCGCCGGCGTACCGGCCCCGGTCAGGGAATGTCCGCGAGCGGCAGCATCGGATAGCTGCCCGTGTTCGTCGGCGCGTGCTCCGGCAGCCACAGCACGGCGACCGCGCCCTCGGCCGGGACCTGCGCCGGCGCGCCCGGCGACCGTACGTTGCGGAAGGTCAGGCGAGCGCCCAGCACCCTCGCCTGACCGGCGGCGATGGTGAGCCCCAGCCCGTGGCCGCGCCCGGCACGGTCCATGGTGCCGGTGCGGAAGCGGCTCGGGCCCTCGGCCAGCAGGTCCTCCGGGAAGCCGGGCCCGTGGTCGCGGACCCGGATCACCCGGCCCTCGACCGTCACCTCGACGGGCGGCCTGCCGTGCCGGGCGGCGTTGGCGAGCAGGTTGAACAGCACCCGCTCCAGGCGGCGCGGATCGGTGGTGACCTCCGACTCGTGCACCACCCGCACCACGGTCTCCGGGTCCTTCGCCGCCACCCGCCGGGCCACGAATTCGCCCAGCAGGATGTCCTGCAGCTCCGCCCGCTCCGACGCCCCGTCCAGGCGCGCCACCTCCAGCACGTCCTCGACCAGGGTGCGCATCGCCTTCGCCCGGTCCAGCACCAGCTCGGTCGGGCGGCCCGGCGGCAGCAGCTCGGCGGCGGTGAGCAGCCCGGTCACCGGGGTGCGCAGCTCGTGCGCGATGTCCGCGGTGACCCGGCGCTCGGCCTCCAGCCGCTGCTGGAGCGCGTCCGCCATCGCGTCCACCGCCCGCGCGAGATCGTCGGTCTCGTCCCGGACCACCCCGCCGATGGCCTCCCGCACCCGTACGTCCGGCTCGCCCTTGGCGACCTGGCCCGCCGCGGCCGCCGCCTTGCGCAGCCGGCCCGACAGCTGCCCGCCGATCAGCACCCCGAGCGCGCTGCCGCCGAGCACCACCGCGATCGAACCGATCAGCAGGGCCTGGTCGAGGTCGTTGAGGATGTCGGTGCTGCGGTCGGTGAGCCCGGTGTGCAGCGACAGCACATGCCCGTCGGCGAGCGGTACGGCTGCCCAGACGTCCGGCGTGCCGCCGGGGCTGTCGGTCACATACGTCGCCCGGCGCCCCGCCTCGACCTTCACCCGCAGCTCACGCGGCAGGTTCGGGTCGTCGATCCGGACGTTGGCGAAGTTGGCCCGGTTGGACAGGTCGAAGGTGTGCTGGGCGATCTGGACGTCGGCGAGGTCGCGCTGGGCGATCTGGATGCGCTCGTCCGCCAGGTCGCGCGCGTTGTCCAGCATCGAGACCCGGGCGGCGTTGTGCACCACCAGGCTCAGCGTCACCGCGACCAGCGCGCCGACCAGCGCGATCGCCGCGCTCAGCTTCCAGCGCAGGCCGGTGCGCAGACCCGAGTCGAGCCGGCCGCCGAACAGCGCGCGGACGTCCGCGCGCCGGGCGGTCAGCCGTGTGATCCCCCGCATGACCTCGACCGCCCCCGCTCAGGCCTTCAGTTTGTAACCGAAGCCGCGGACCGTCTCGATCCGGTCCTGGCCGATCTTCTGCCGCAGCCGCTGCACATGGACGTCGACGACCCGGGTGTCGCCGCCCCAGCCGTAGTCCCACACCCGCTCCAGCAGTTTGTCGCGGGACAGCACGGTGCCGGGCGCGGCGGAGAACTCCAGCAGCAGCCGCATCTCGGTCGGCGTCAGCGCCACCGGCCGCCCGCCCCGGCGCACCTCCATGCCCTCGGTGTCGATCTCCAGATCGCCGAAGGTCAGCACCCCGCCGTCCGCGGAGCCGGCCTCCTCGGTCCGGTCGCCGCCGCCGGCGTGCCCGAACCGGCGCAGCACCGCGCGGATCCGCGCGACCAGCACGGCACCGTCGAACGGCTTGGTCACATAGTCGTCGGCGCCCGCCTCCAGGCCCAGGACGACATCGATGGCGTCGGCCCGCGCGGACAGCATGATCACCGGCACGGTCGACTCGTCGCGGATCCGGCGGCACAGGCTGACCCCGTCGAGACCGGGAACCATCACGTCCAGCAGGGCGATGTCCGGGCGGTCGGCGCGGAACGCCGCCAGTCCCGACAGCCCGTCGGGCATGGCGGTGACCGCGAAGCCGTCCCGCTCCAGGGCGAGCTGGGTGGCCTCGCGGATGACGTCGTCGTCCTCGACGAACAGGACGTGGGTCTGGTCTGCCATCCGGATGCTCCGTGGGTGCTGGTCTGTTGCTCTCGGGGTGGGATCGGGGGCCGGGGCGTCAGCCGCTCGCCGGTGTCGGGGAGAAGTCGCTGCCCACGGCGGTGCCGTAGTCGTTGTGCGTGCGGTACTCCTCGGCGAAGCGGCTCCCGGCCCAGCGGTAGGTGATCACGACCTCGCCGGAGGGGTTCGAGACCGGGTCGCCCTTCTCGTACACCTGCTTGGTCACCACCAGGTCGCCGCGGTCGATCTCGGCGTAGACCGGTGACTCCTCGGCACCGAAGACATTCTCGTACCGGCCGTCCGCCAGGTGGTACACGTACGACCCGACGCCGACCGCGTCGCCGCAGGTCAGCACGTTGACCACGAGATCGGTCGCGGCGCCGCCGGTCAGGTCGCCGTACGACACGTCGACCGGGTACTCGCCGGGGACGCACGGGCGCAGCTCGTGCTTGACGCGCGCCGAGACCCGGGGGTCGCTGCGCACCAGCCGGACGGCGTCCAGCCGGCCCGGGGTGGCGGACGGCGACGGCTGGGCGGACGGCGCGGTGCCGGCGCCCGCGGCCGCGCCGACCTGCGCCGGCCCTTCGTCACGGGCGCCGGTGCCGCCGGTCGCGCAGGCCGTCAGAGACAGGGCGAGGGCGGCGAACAGCACCACCGCCCTGCTCACCGCCCGCGCGCCTGGACTGCCCTGGTCGCGGGGGCGGCTCTGGCGACGGAGGCCGCTTTGATCGCGCGGGCCGCCCTGACGATGGAGGCCGCCTGGGTCGAGGGGGCCGCTGCGATCGTGAGGGCCGCCGCGATCGCGGGGGTCGCCTCGTTCGCTCGCGTCGTCCGGGACGCCGTCATCGCCTCGGCACTTCGCGCCGGTCAGGCCGCGCAACGCTCCCGCTCCTCACGCTCCAGCGCGCGTGCGTCCAGATCGCGGGCCTCCAGCTCCTCGCGGAGCCGGGCGAGCGCCCGGTGCAGCGTGCTCTTGACCGTTCCGGCCGACATGCCGAGGGCGGCGGCCGTCTCCTCCGTGGACATCTGCTCCCAGTGTCGCAGCACGACCACGCTGCGCTGCTTGGGGGCGAGCACCTTCATGACGTCCATCAGCAGGGCGCGGTCCGCGTGCTGCTCGGTGGAGTCGTCGACGGAGGCGTCCGGCAGCTGCTCGGTCGGGACCTCCTCCAGCTTCCGCGCCCGCCACCACTCGGTCCGCGTGTTGATCATGACCCGGCGCAGATAGGCGTCCGCCAGCCGCTTGTCGGCTATGCCGTCCCAGCGGCCGTAGGTCCGCGCCAGCGCCGTCTGGAGCAGGTCCTGGGCGTCGACCGGGTCCGGCACCAGCCGCCGGGCGCTGCGCAGCAGCGCGTCCTGCCGGGTGCGCACGTACTCCTCGAATTCGAGCACCTCGCCCTGCGCCATGATCAACCGCCTCCGCTTTCCCCGTTTCCCGGTGCCAGTCCCCGTCCCTGCCGGGCACGGGAAAGAAGCTACGGAGGCGTTGTCACGGGGCTGTCCGAAGCAGCCTGCGGGAAACGCTCAGCTGTCCGTCGGTTGTGTAACGGAAGTAGGAGCGGGGTAAAGAGGCGGATCGGATCGGGTGGGTATGGGGCGATTCGGTGGGCGCGTTCAGGGTCCTGCCGGCCCGTACGGCTGTGACACGGCTGTCCGTCAGCTCAGCGGCAGCCGGTACATCCCGTCCGGCAGCGGCTCGACCAGACCGTCGGCGACCAGGCCGTCCAGTGCCCGGGCGCGCTGCACCGGCTCGTGCCACACCTGGTCCAGCGCGGCCTGCGGGACCGGCGCGTGCGCCTCGCGGAGCACGGCGAGGAGCTTGCCGCGCACCTGCCGGTCGGTACCCGCGTACGTCTGGCCGCGGCGCGGCGGGCCCTCGTGCTCCGGCTTGCCCGCGAGCCGCCAGGCGCAGCTCGCGGCGATCGGGCAGCGGTGGCACGACTCGTTCTTGGCGGTGCACACCAGCGCGCCCAGCTCCATCGAGGCGGCGGCCCAGCGGGCGGCGGTGCGTTCCTCCTCGGGCAGCAGCGCGCGGGCCAGCCGGCGCTCCGCGGCGGTGGTGGCGTTCGGCGGGTACCGCACGCCGGTCACCGCGCGGGCGAAGACCCGGCGCACATTGGTGTCCAGCACCGGGTGCCGCTGGCCGTACGCGAAGGAGGCCACCGCGGCGGCCGTGTACTCGCCGATGCCGGGCAGCGCGAGCAGCTGCGCGTGGTCCGTCGGTACGTCGCCGCCGTGCCGTTCCGTTATGGCGACCGCGGCGCCGTGCAGCCGCAGCGCGCGGCGCGGATAGCCGAGCCGGCCCCAGGCGCGGACGGCCTCGCCGGGCGGCTCCTGGGCCAGGTCGGCGGGGCGGGGCCAGCGCGCCAGCCACTGTTCGTAGACGGGCAGGACACGGTTGACCGGCGTCTGCTGGAGCATGAACTCGCTGACCATCACGCCCCACGGCCCGGCGTCCGGGCGCCGCCAGGGCAGGTCGCGCGCGTGCTCGTCGAACCAGGCGATGACAGGGGTGTGCAGGGCCTCGCCGGCGGCGGCGGTGCCGGCTGAGGGGCCGGGAGTGCCGGGCGTGCCGGAGGTGCCGGTCGGGAGGTCGGTGGCGATGCCGGCCGGGAGATCGGTGGCGCCGGCGCTGGTGTGCGGGGGCTTCGTGGGCGCAGTCATGGCCTTCCGATCCTGCCATGACCTACGGGGGTGACGGGGGAGGGGCGGCAACGGCGTGGCCAACCCATGGCCAGAGGTGCAAGCGGCGCGACTGCGAAGGCATACAAGAGGACCAGCAGCGGTGGAACATTTGATTCCGGAATGATGATCCGGAAAAGTTGTGGCCCGAGCGGCGGGTGGGGCCGGTGAACGCGCCGATCTCTCGTACAGTTTGCGCCGTGGGATCACTGCGCAATCCGGTCGGGCCGCTTCCCTCCTCCATCTACTGGCGACGGAGGGTCATCCTGTTGTCCGTGGTCGCCGTGCTGGCGCTGCTGACCGCCTGGATCCTCATCTCGGGCGACGGCGGCGGCACCAACGGCGCCGACGGTTCCAACGGCAAGAACCCCGCGCCCTCGATCACCCCCGGACCGTCCGGTTCCGGGCCCGCGATCAGTGAACACCCGGGCGGACGCGACGAGTCGGGCGACGAGGGCTCCGGCGGCTCGGCGGAGACCGGCGGTTCCGGCGACGGTTCCGGTTCGGGCGACGACTCCGGCGAGAGCTCCGGCGGCGCCGGCGGTTCGGACGGCGCGGACGGCACGGCGGGCGGTTCCGACGGCGGGTCCGGCGGCGGCGACGTGGCCGGCGGGGTGAGCACCGGCGACGCGCTGCCCGCGGGCTCGGATCTCCCCAACTGCACCGCGAACGCCGTCACCTTGAGCGTCCGCAGTGTCCGCAACTCCTACTCGCCCGACCAGACGCCGGCGTTCCGGATCACCGCGAAGAACACCTCCGGCAGTGACTGCAAGGTCGATCTCGGCCCGCGCGGCACCGTCCTGACGATCACTCAGGCCGACGGCGACGACGCCTACTGGTCCTCAGCGGACTGTCCCAAGGGCGCGGGCAGCCTGCACTACCGGGTGCCGGCCGGGAGCAGCATCACGTACACCGTCGAATGGGACCGCAAGCCGAGCGTTGCCCGGTGCGCGACGCCGCCGGCGGGTACGGCCGAGGCGGACACCTATCTGCTGGAGGCCAAGGCCGCGGGCTTTGCGAAGGTGCAGACGTCGTTCGTCCTGGACGCGGACTGAGCCGGCCGGACGGGCCGGAGAACAGCGCAAGAGGGCCGCACCCCACGGGGTGCGGCCCTCTTCGACGTCTCTGTCGGCGTGTCCGTCAGACGTACCGCTCCAGGATCGAGCTCTCCGCCAGGCGCGACAGGCCCTCCCGCACGCTGCGCGCGCGGGCCTCGCCCACACCGTCCACGGTCTGGAGGTCGTCGACGCTCGCGGCGAGCAGCTTCTGCAGCCCGCCGAAGTGCTCCACCAGCCGGTCGATGATCGCGCCGGGCAGCCGCGGCACCTTGGCCAGCAGGCGGAAGCCGCGCGGCGACACCGCGGAGTCCAGCGCCTCCGGCGAACCGGTGTACCCCAACGCGCGCGCCACCGTCTGAAGTTCCAGCAGCTCGGCGTGGCTGAGCGCGTCCAGCTCGTACAGCGCCTCGTCGACCGTGCGGGAGCGCTTGGCGGTCGGCTCCGGCACGTAGTCCCGCACCACCAGCTCGCGCTCCGGCTCCACACCGGCGATCAACTCGTCCAGCTGGAGGGCGAGGAGGCGGCCGTCGGTGCCGAGCTCCACCACGTACTCGGCGATCTCGGTCGCGATCCGGCGGACCATCTCCAGGCGCTGGGCGACCGCGGAGACGTCCCGGACCGTGACCAGGTCCTCGATCTCCAGCGCCGACAGGGTGCCCGCGACCTCGTCGAGACGGAGCTTGTACCGCTCCAGGGTCGCCAGTGCCTGATTGGCGCGGGAGAGGATCGCCGCCGAGTCCTCCAGGACCCGGCGCTGGCCGTCGACGTACAGCGCGATCAGCCGCATCGACTGGGAGACGGAGACCACCGGGAAGCCGACCTGCTTGGAGACGCGGTCCGCGGTGCGGTGCCGGGTGCCGGTCTCCTCGGTCGGGATCGTGGCGTCGGGCACGAACTGCACGCCCGCCCGCAGGATCTTCGACAGATCCGAGGAGAGCACGATGCCGCCGTCCAGCTTGCACAGCTCGCGCAGCCGGGTCGCGGTGAACTCGACGTCGAGGACGAAGCCGCCGGTGCACATGGCCTCGACGGTCTTGTCCGAGCCGAGCACGATGAGGCCGCCGGTGTTGCCGCGCAGCACCCGCTCCAGGCCGTCGCGCAGGGCCGTACCGGGAGCCACGGCGCTCAGTGAGGCGCGCATCAGGCCATCGGTGCCGGAACTCCCACCGGACTTTCCGGGGCCTGCTGCCCGGTCGTTGGCTGCCACTGCACTCCTCCGGTCGCAGGTTCTGGGGCGCTCCCGCAACGCGCACTCGGTTCGTACGGACGGGCGAGACCAGGGCAAAGTCTACCGGCGGTCCTCCGCCTCCCGGGGGGCGTCTCGGCGACGGGAGCGGGGGAGGACCCTCAGGGCCTCTCCGACGTCCGCCACTTCCAGCACCTTCATACCGGCCGGGATCTTGCCGGGGTCGCTCGGGACCAGCGCGTGCGTGAAGCCCAGCCGGTGCGCCTCGGAGAGCCGGCGCTGGACGCCCGTGACCCGTCTGACCTCGCCCGCGAGGCCCACCTCGCCGATCGCGACAAGGTTCTTGGGCAGCGGGGTGTCGCTGGCGGCCGAGGCCAGGGCGAGCGCGATCGCGAGGTCGGCGGCCGGCTCGGAGAGCTTCACACCGCCGACCGTCGCGGAGTAGATGTCCCTCTTGCCCAGGGCGCTGATCCGGCCGCGCTGTTCCAGGACGGCGAGCATCATCGAGACGCGGGAGGTCTCCAGGCCGGAGGTGGTGCGGCGCGGGGAGGGGATCTGGGAGTCGACGGTGAGCGCCTGGACCTCGGCGACCAGGGGGCGGCGGCCCTCCAGGGTGACGGTCAGACAGGTACCGGGGACCGGTTCGTCACGACGTGTCAGGAAAAGTCCGCTCGGGTCGGTGAGGCCCGTGATGCCCTCGTCGTGCAGTTCGAAGCAGCCGACCTCGTCCGTGGCGCCGTACCGGTTCTTGACGCCGCGCACCAGGCGCAGCCGCGCGTGCCGGTCGCCCTCGAAGTGCAGGACGACGTCCACCAGGTGCTCCAGCAGACGGGGGCCGGCGATCGCGCCGTCCTTGGTGACATGGCCCACCAGGAGGGTGGACATGCCGCGCTCCTTGGAGGCCCGGATCAGGGCGCCGGCCACCTCGCGGACCTGGGCCATGCCGCCGGGCGCGCCGTCGATCTCCGGGGAGGCCACGGTCTGCACGGAGTCCAGGATCAGCAGCGAGGGCTTGACCGCGTCCAGGTGGCCGAGCACGGCCGACAGATCGGTCTCGGCCGCGAGGTACAGATGCTCGTCGAGGGCGTTGATGCGGTCGGCGCGCAGCCGCACCTGGCTCGCCGACTCCTCACCCGTCACATAGAGGGTCCGGTGCTCCTCGCTCGCCGACTTCGCCGCCACGTCCAGCAGCAGCGTCGACTTGCCGACGCCGGGCTCGCCCGCGAGCAGCACGACCGCGCCGGGCACCAGACCGCCGCCGAGCACGCGGTCGAGCTCGGGCACGCCGGTGGAGCGGGCGGTGGCCTGGCGGCCGTCGACCTGGCCGATGGGGACCGCGGAGCTGGTGACCCGGCCCGGAGCGGTGGTCCGCACCGCGGGCGCGCCGTACTCCTCGACCGTCCCCCAGGCCTGGCACTCGGGGCAGCGGCCGAGCCACTTGGCCGTCTGCCAGCCGCATTCCGTGCAGCGGTAGGACGGGCGGTCCTTGGTGGTCTTCGTACGGGCAGCCATGGACGAAACCGTAACCGGCCGCACTGACAATGCCGGACGGACCGGCTCGCCGCCTCTGGGAAACCGGCTCACCACCCATGTGAACCGGCCACCGCCATCGTGATCGCGCCACGGAACGAACGGCTCCTGTCCCCTTATGAGGGATCGTTTCACCCGTACGGGTTAAAAGCGCTCAAGGGGGCGGAAGGGGTCGTGCTCGGCCCCCTACGGTCACCGGGTGATGAGCAGCAGCCCGCAGACCTCGACCCGCACGACCGGCGCACACCGGGCGCACCGCGAGGCGCGCGACCGCGCTGCGGCGCGCACCCTCGCGCAGCGCCCGCCCGCGCGGTACGAGCCGTACCTCGACGGGCTGTTCACCTACTGCCTCTCCGTGCTCTGCGACCACGACGCCGCGACCGCCGCCCTCGGCGAGGTGCTGGCCGTCGCCGAGCGGCGCGGCCAGCGCGCCCCGGAGGCCGCCGGGGACCGCCGCGCCTGGCTGTACGCACTGGCCCGCTGGGCCTGCCTGCGCAAGCTGGCCGAGGCCAAGCAGAAACGTCAGGGCACCCACGCGGCGGGCCGCCACAGCCCCGCCCGCCAGCCGTCCACGCCGCCCGCCCCGCCCGTCTCCGAGGAGGTCCAGGAGGAGCGCCGGCGCGAACTCGCCCGGCTCGCCTGGCCGGAGGCGGCCGGCACCACCCCGGAGCAGCGCGAGGCCCTGGAGCTGGCCGTCCGCCATCACCTGGCCGCCCACGAGGTCGCCGCCGTCCTCGGCATGGACCTCGCCGCCGCCCGCGAGCTGCTGGCCACCGCCGCCTGCGAGGTCGAACGCACCCGCGCGGTCCTCGCCGTCGTGGAGACCGGCGGCTGTCCGAGCGTCGCCCGCCTCACCGGCGACCACCAGCTGGTCCTCAGCCCCGCCCTGCGCCGCGAACTGGTCCGGCACGTCGACGACTGCCCGCGCTGCCGCCGCGGCGCCGAACGCGCGGTCCCCGGCCGCTGGCCCGGCGCCGCCGTCACGCCCGCCGAACTGCCCCTGCTGGACGCGCCCCGCGCGGCACTCCACCTCGCCATGGCCCACCACCCGCGCGCGCGGGGAGCCGCCGCGCCCCGTTTCGACCGGCGCGGCTTCCCCATGGACCCCAAGGACCGCGCAGCCCGCCGCGACCGCCTGCGCGCGCGGGCCGTCACCACGACCGTCGTCGCCACCGTCGTCGCCGCACCCGTGATCGCCCTGTGGTCCGCCTACCGGGGCGCCCCCGTCACCGACGACGGCGAGGGCGGTCACGCGACCACCGCCAGCCGCGACGACACCGCGGGCGGCCTCGACGGCGCGGCGGCCGGCGGCTACGAGAACGCGGGCAACGCCAGCACCCGGCCCGGCGGCCGCTTCTCCCAGAGCAACGCCTCCGACGTGTCCGTGGAGGTCATCAGCGTCACCGGCGCCGGCCGCAAGGGCGCGGGCCAGCTGGAGGTGGCCGCCGACAACAGCGGCGACACCACCCTGATCACCCTGACCGCCTCCGGCTCCGCCCCGGTGCGCTGGTCCGCCTCCACCGGTGCCGCCTGGCTCTACCTCAGCCAGTCCGCCGGCACGCTGCGGCCCGGCGAATCACTGACGATCAAGGTGTACGTCGACCATCTGCGCGAGCCGTCCGGGCACTGGACCGCGCGGGTGGCCGTCTCACCCGCCGGCGCCGTCGTCTCCATCACCGGCTACGGCACCGCCCCCACGCCCTCGGACCCCGGCCCGGACCCGGCGCCCAGCACGCCCGCCGAGCCGCTCCCGTCCGAACCCGAACCGACGCCGACGACCTCCGCGCCCACCGAACCCGCGCCTAGCGACCCGCCTCCGTCACCCGACCCGGAGCCCACGCCGAGCGAGCCCACCCCGTCCGACCCCGGCGACCCGACACCACCGCCGGGCGGCGGCACCGACAGCGGCGATCCGAGCCCGTCGACGTCCTAGCGGCGGGCCCGGACGAGCACGCGCGCGTGCCGGCCGATCGCGCCGGCGTGCGCGTACCGGCCGATCGCGCCGGCGTGCGAGCAGGTCGGGTCCGCGTGCTGGGCGATCGGGTCTGCGTGCTAGGCGATCGGGTCCGCGGGGTGCGCCGGAGCGGGGGCCGGGTCCGCGGGGTGCGGGGCGACCAGGGGCAGCTGCGAGGCCAGCCGCTGCTCGCACAGCTCGACCAGGCGGTCGTAGCCCGCCTTGCCCATCAGCTCGGTCAGCTCGGGCCGGTAGGAGACGTACACCGGGTCGCCCGCGCCGTGCGCCGAGGTTGCCGAGGTGCACCACCAGTGCAGGTCGTGGCCGCCGGGACCCCAGCCCCGGCGGTCGTACTCACCGATCGACACCTGGAGCACCCGGGTGTCGTCGGGCCGCTCGATCCATTCGTAGGTACGGCGGACCGGCAGCTGCCAGCAGACGTCTGGCTTGGTCTCCAGCGGCTCGCGGCCCTCCTTGAGCGCCAGGATGTGCAGCGAGCAGCCCGCGCCGCCCGCGAAGCCGGGACGGTTCTGGAAGATGCACGAGCCCTGGTACGGGCGGGTCTGCCGGGAGCCCTCGTCGTCCTCCGAGACCCAGCCGGTCTCGGTGCCGACGTCGTGGTGCTGCCAGATGTCCGGCGTGAGTCTCGCCACATGACCGGCAACCCGCTTCTCGTCGTCCTCGTCGGAGAAGTGCGCGCCCAGCGAGCAGCAGCCGTCGTCCGCGCGGCCCGCCTGGATGCCCTGGCAGCCGCTTCCGAAGATGCAGTTCCAGCGAGAGGTCAGCCATGTCAGATCACACCGGAAGACCTGCTCGTCGTCCGCCGGATCCGGGAACTCCACCCACGCACGCGGGAAATCGAGGCCCTTCTCGTCCTCCGTCAGGGCCTGCGGCGACGTCGCCGGGACGTCCTTCGGTGCTTTCGCCCGCGAAGAACCCTGGACCGATTTGGCCTTGTCGGCCTTCTTGGTCGCCTTTTCGTCCTTCGCCTTTTTCGTCTTTGGCACGGGACCAGGGTAAGTCGACCGGCGCCGGGGACGGGACGGTAACGGGCCCGTCACCGGAGGCAACCCGGGGTCTCACTGGCAGTAGCGTGCCCTACATGAGACTCGGTGTCCTCGACGTGGGTTCGAACACGGTGCATCTGCTGGTCGTGGATGCCCACCCTGGCGCGCGCCCGCTGCCCGCTCACTCGCACAAGGTCGAACTCCGCCTGGCACAGCTGCTCGACGAGGACGGCGCCATAGGCCCCGACGGGGTCGACAGACTGATCGCCGTCGTGCACGACGCGCTCCAGGCCGCCGAGGACAAGGGCGTCGAGGAACTGCTGCCGTTCGCCACCTCCGCGGTCCGCGAGGCCAGCAACGCCGACGACGTCCTCGCGCGCGTACGGGACGAGACCGGGGTCGAGCTCCAGGTGCTCACCGGAGCCGAGGAGGCCCGGCTGACCTTCCTCGCCGCCCGCCGCTGGTTCGGCTGGTCCGCCGGGAAACTGCTGGTCCTGGACATCGGCGGCGGCTCCCTGGAGATCGCCTACGGCATCGACGAGGAACCCGACGCTGCCGCCTCGCTGCCGCTCGGCGCCGGCCGCCTCACCTCCGGCTGGCTGCCCGGCGACCCGCCCTCCTCCGACGAGGTCCGGGCCCTGCGACGGCACGTCCGCGCGGAGATCGCCCGTACGGTCGGGGAGTTCAGCCGCTTCGGGGCGCCCGACCACGTCGTCGCCACCTCCAAGACCTTCAAGCAGCTCGCCCGCATCGGCGGTGCCGCCCGCTCCGCCGAGGGCCTGTACGTGCAGCGCGAGCTCAAGCGCCAGTCCCTGGAGTCCTGGGTCCCCCGCCTCGCCGCCATGACCACCGACGAACGCGCCGAACTCCCCGGCGTCTCCGAGGGCCGCGCGGCACAACTCCTCGCCGGCGCGCTGGTCGCCGAGGGCGCGATGGACCTGTTCGGCGTGGAGACGCTGGAGATATGCCCCTGGGCACTGCGCGAGGGAATCATCCTGCGCCGACTGGACCACATGCCGGGGGAGTGAGGGTGTGGGGCGGGTGAGGGTGTGGGGCGGGTGAGGGCGCTGGGCGAGGGGGGCGAGCGGCGGGCGGCGCGGAGCTCCGGGGGCGCGGTGCGGTCACCGCGCGGTGCGGTCTCGCCGTGGTGCGGTCTCGCCGTGGTGCGACCCCCGCGTGGTGCGGCCCCTGCGTGGTGCGGTGCGGCCCCGCGTGGTGCGGTGCGGCCCCGCGTGGTGCGGTGCGGCCCCGCGTGGTGCACGGTCACCGCGCGGTGCGGTCCCGCCGTGGTGTGGCCTCCGCGCGGTGCGGCCTCCGCGGTGGGACCCCTGCGCAGCGCGGCCCGCGTGGTGCGGTCCCCGCGTGGTGTGGTCTCGCCGTGGTGCGGTCCCCGCGCGGGTGCGGTATCGGCCTAGTGCGGCCACTGCGCGGTGCGGTATCGGCGTAGTGCGGTCCCCGCGCGGTGCGGAGTTCCGGTGGCGCGGTGTCGTCCCGGCGCGGTGCTCCGCCGTGGTGTGCGGCCCCGCGCGATGCGGTCCCTGCGGCCGTGGCCGATTGGCGTGCCTTCGTGCGGGGCGCGTGGCGGCTCGCCCCCCGGTGCTCAGCGGCGCCCCGTACCCTGTCCCTCGTGGCAGAACCAGTGGTGCGCATCCCGGATGCGAAGGTCGCCCTGTCGACGGCTTCCGTCTATCCGGAGTCGACGGCGACGGCCTTCGAGATCGCCGCGCGCCTCGGTTACGACGGCGTCGAGGTCATGGTGTGGAACGACCCCGTCAGCCAGGACATCGAGGCACTGCGCCGGCTCAGTGACTATCACCAGGTCCCGATCCTGGCCGTCCACGCCCCCTGTCTGCTCATCACCCAGCGCGTCTGGTCCACCGACCCCTGGGTCAAGCTCCAGCGTGCCCGCGCGGCGGCGGAGAAACTCGGCGCGAGCACGGTCGTCGTCCATCCGCCGTTCCGCTGGCAGCGCCAGTACGCCCGGGACTTCGTCGACGGAATCTGGCGGATGGCGAACGAGACGGATGTGCGGTTCGCCGTCGAGAACATGTACCCCTGGCGCTACCGCGACCGCGAGATGCTGGCGTACGCCCCGGACTGGGACGTCACCAACGACGACTACCGCCACTTCACGATCGATCTCAGCCACACCGCCACCGCCCGCACCGACGCCCTGAAGATGATCGACCGCATGGGCGACCGCCTCGGCCACATCCACCTCGCCGACGGCGGCGGTTCCAACAAGGACGAGCACCTGGTGCCCGGCCGCGGCACCCAGCCCTGCGCGGAGCTGCTGGAGCGGCTGGCCCTGACCGGCTTCGACGGCCACGTGGTGATCGAGGTCAACACCCGCCGCGCGATGTCCAGCGCCGAGCGCGAGGCCGACCTGGCCGAGGCGCTGGCCTTCACCCGGCTGCATCTGGCCTCCTCCGCGCAGGTGCCCCGGCGATGACCGACGCGACCGCCCGCCGCCGTGGCCGCCCGCGTCGTACCGAGCCGGGCTCGGGCGACACGCGGGACCGCATCCTGGGAGCGGCCCGCGAGGAGTTCTCCGAGCGGGGCTACGAGAAGACGTCGGTGCGCGGCATCGCCAAGGCCGCCGACGTGGACCCGGCGCTGGTGCACCACTACTTCGGCACGAAGGAACAGGTCTTCCAGGCGGCCGTGGAGACCGTCTTCGCACCCGCCCTCAGGGCCCCGGACGTGATCTTCGAGGGCCCGGACGACGAGGTCGGCGAGCGCTTCGCGCGGTTCCTGTTCGGCGTGTGGGAGAACCCGGTGACCCGGACGCCGCTGCTGGCCGTCCTGCGCTCCGCCGTCAACAACGAGGTCGCCGCCGCCGTCTTCCGCCGCCTGGTCTCGCACCAGCTGCTGCGCCGGGTCGCGGCCCGCCTGGGCCTGCCCGACGCCGAGCTGCGCGCCGAGCTGGCGGCCGCGCAGCTGGTCGGGGTGGCCATGCTGCGGTACGTGATCAAGCTGGAGCCGCTGGCGTCCACCGATGTGGAAGTGATCATCGAGCGGGTCGCGCCGGTGGTCCAGAGCCACCTCACCGGCCCCTGACCTGAGACGCCCGTCCCGCATTTCGGACAGGACGTCCCCGCTGTCACAGCCCCGGCGTACGCTCGACACAGTCAGAACTCTCTGGCAGAGCTTTTGAAGGAGCGAGCGACGATGCCCGAGCTGAGGTCCCGCACAGTCACCCACGGCCGCAACATGGCGGGCGCCCGCGCCCTTATGCGCGCCTCCGGTGTACCGGGTGCGGACATCGGCCGGAAGCCCATCATCGCGGTCGCCAACAGCTTCACGGAGTTCGTGCCCGGCCACACCCACCTCCAGCCGGTCGGCCGGATCGTCAGCGAGGCGATCAAGGAGGCGGGCGGCATCCCGCGCGAGTTCAACACGATCGCCGTCGACGACGGCATCGCGATGGGCCACGGCGGCATGCTCTACAGCCTGCCCTCCCGCGACCTGATCGCCGACAGCGTGGAGTACATGGTCGAGGCCCACTGCGCCGACGCCCTGATCTGCATCTCCAACTGCGACAAGATCACCCCGGGCATGCTGAACGCGGCCCTGCGCCTCAACATCCCCACGGTCTTCGTCTCCGGCGGCCCGATGGAGTCCGGCCGCGCCACCCTGGTCGACGGCACCGTCCGCACGCTCGACCTGGTCGACGCCATCTCCGACGCGGTGAACGACAAGATCTCGGACGAGGACATCCTCCGTATCGAGGAGAACGCCTGTCCGACCTGCGGCTCGTGTTCCGGCATGTTCACCGCCAACTCGATGAACTGCCTCACCGAGGCCATCGGCCTCTCCCTGCCCGGCAACGGCTCGACCCTGGCCACCCACACGGCCCGCCGCGCGCTCTACGAGACCGCCGCCCGCACGGTGATGGACATCACCCGCCGCTACTACGAGCAGGACGACGACTCGGTCCTGCCGCGCAACGTCGCCACCTTCGCGGCCTTCGAGAACGCGATGGCCCTGGACATCGCGATGGGCGGCTCCACCAACACGATCCTGCACCTGCTGGCCGCCGCCCAGGAGGCCGGCGTGCCCTTCGGCCTGGCGGAGATCGACGCCGTCTCCCGCCGGGTCCCGTGCCTGGCGAAGGTCGCGCCCAACGTCGCCAAGGACCGCACGTACTACATGGAGGACGTGCACCGCGCCGGCGGCATCCCCGCCCTCCTCGGCGAACTGCACCGCGCTGGCCTGCTCAACGAGGACGTCCACGCCGTCCACAGCCCGTCCCTGTCGGACTGGCTGAAGACCTGGGACGTGCGCGGCGGCTCCCCGTCCCCCGAGGCCGTCGAGCTGTGGCACGCGGCCCCCGGCTGTGTCCGCTCCGCCGAGGCCTTCTCGCAGTCCGAGCGCTGGGAGGCGCTGGACACCGACGCCGAGAACGGCTGCATCCGCTCCTCCGAGCACGCCTACTCGCGCGACGGCGGCCTGGCGGTGCTCAAGGGCAACCTGGCGGTCGACGGCTGCGTCGTGAAGACGGCCGGCGTCGACGAGTCGATCTGGACCTTCGAGGGCCCGGCGGTCGTCTGCGAGTCGCAGGAGGAGGCCGTCGAGAAGATTCTCAACAAGCAGATCACCCACGGCGACGTCGTCGTCATCCGCTACGAGGGCCCCAAGGGCGGCCCGGGCATGCAGGAGATGCTGTACCCGACGTCCTTCCTCAAGGGCCGCGGCCTCGGCAAGACCTGCGCGCTGATCACCGACGGCCGATTCTCCGGCGGCACCTCGGGCCTCTCCATCGGCCACGCCTCCCCGGAGGCGGCGTCCGGCGGCACCATCGCGCTCGTCGAGGACGGCGACCGCATCCGCATCGACATCCCCAACCGCTCGATCGAGCTGCTCGTCGACGACGCCGAACTGACCCGCCGCGAGCAGGCCCTGAACGGCGCGTACGCCCCGAAGAACCGCGACCGCAAGGTCTCGGCCGCCCTCCGCGCGTACGCCGCGATGGCGACCAGCGCGGACAAGGGCGCGATCCGGGACGTCAGCAAGCTCGGCTGACCGTCGAACACGAGAGAGCGGCCGTCCTCCCGGTGGAGGGCGGCCGCTCTCTCGTTTCCGACGGCGGTCACCGCCTCACTGCTGGCCCCGGGTTCCCGTCGGCATCACCACCCGCCAGGATTCCGCCCGTCCACGCCGAACACCGTGCCGTCCGGCGCGGCGGCGTACACCCGCGACCCCGCCAGCACCGGCGCGGGCACATGACCGGCGACCTTGTCGGAGTCGGCGCCCAGCCGGGCGGGCGTCTGCCCGACGAGCCGGCCGCTCTTCGCGTCCACGGCGATCAGCCGTCCGTCGGCGGCGGTGAAGTACACCTGCCGGCCGTCGGCGACCGGCGCCGAGCCCCGGCTCACCGATGTCTCCAGCTGCCACAGCCGCTGCCCGCCCGGCAGACCGAACGCCTCCAGGGAACCTCCGGCACCGAGGACGTACACGACGTCCCCGTGCACCGTGGCCTGGGTGTCCTGCCGCGGCACCGGCAACGCCACCCGGTCCACCGCGCGGGACGCCGGGTCGTAGCGGACGACGGCGTCCGTGTCGCCGTAGACGGCGTCGACGGCGGTGAAGCAGACGGCCGCGAAGCCGGAGCCGGCTGCCTTGGCACCCGTCTTCGCACCCGGCGTCGCTCCCGGCGTCGCTCCCGGCGTCGCTCCCGGCGTCGCTCCCGGCGTCGCTCCCGGCGTCGCTCCCGGCGTCGCTCCCGGCGTCGCTCCCGAGCCGGTGCCGGTCGTCGTGCCGACCGGCTCCAGCGCGCCCTCCAGCAGTGCCGTCCATCGCACCTCGCCGCTCACCGGATCCACCGCGCTGACGCGGGTGCCCGAGCCGTCGCCGGACGGAGTGGTCGCGTAGGCCAGGGGGTCCCCGGGGAACGCCGAGAAGTACGGCGTGGTGTGCCCCGGTATCCGCCGCTCCCACTGGGTCGCGCCGGTCGCGCTGTCGATGCCGGTGACCGTTCCGTCGGCAGCGGTGAGCAGCAGCATGCCGCCGGCGTACCGGGTCGCGGAGTGCTCGGGCAGATCGCGGTGCCAGACCTCCGCTCCGGAGGTGGGGTCCAGGGCCGTGAGCCGTCGGCCGCCGTCGAGGTCGGGGTGCACCAGGCCGCCGGAGACGACGGGCGGCCCGCTGGTCGCGCCGGTGGCGGCGTCGCGGCTCCACGCGCGCGTGCCGTCGGCCGGGTCGAGGGCGAAGACCTGCCCGGGCCGGGTGCACAGCAGCTGGTCCGCGCCGTACGCGCACTGGGGCACGGCGCCGCCCCGCGCCGAGGGCTTCGCCTCCCACGGGCTGAACCCCGCTGCCGCCGTACGCGGCGTGGTGTCCTCGGGCGCCCCGTCCGGCCCGCCGGCCAGCCGCACCGAGACGAGCGCACCGCCCACGAGCAGCGCGGCGGCGAGCCCGGCGAGCACGATCCGCCGCCGCCGGAACCACCCGACGAGCCGCGGCCCACACGGCACCCCGGCCCCGGCCCGGGCCTCAGGCCCAGCCCCTGCGGCTCCGGCTTGCGCTCCGGTCTCTGCTTCCGCTCCCGTTTCCGCTTCGGCATCCGCTTCCGCCGAACGGCCCGCGCGCCTGAGACGCCCCTCCGCCCCGGCCTTCGCGGCCGAAGCCGCCGCCGAGCCGTCCGCCGCCGAGCCCTCCGCCGCCGAGCCCTCCGCACCCCGGCCGGCCGTCTCCTCGGCCACCCGCTGAGCCGGTATGAACGCCTGCGTGTCGTACGACGCCGCGACCGACCGCAGCTCCCGCATCAACTCGTCCGGCGTGGGCCGCTCCTCCGGCTCCTTCGCCAGGCACCGCCGCACCAGCGGGGCGAGTTGCTCCGGTACGCCGGTCAGGTCGGGCTCGTCATGGACCACCTGGTAGGCGACGACATAGGGACTGTCGGAGTCGAACGGCCCGCGTCCCGTCGCCGCGTGCACCATGACCGACCCCAGGGCGAAGATGTCCGCGGCGGACCCCACCTCGCGGGGCCGCCGGAACTGCTCCGGCGCCATGAACGGCGGCGTACCGATCAACTTGCCGGTCTCCGTGCGCAGTTCGCTGTCCTTGGGCCGGGAGATGCCGAAGTCGATGACCTTCGGCCCGTCCTCGGCGAGCAGCACATTGCTCGGCTTGAGATCCCGGTGCACCACGCCCACCCGGTGGATGTCGCGCAGCGCCTCCGCCAGCCCGGCCATCAGCCGACGCAACTGGGCCGCAGGCATCGGCCCGTTCCGCTTCACCTGCTCGGACAGGGTGGGGCCGGGGATGAACAAGGTGGCCATCCAGGGCCGTTCGGCCTCCGGGTCGGCGTCGACGACCGGCGCGGTGAAGGCACCGCTGACCCGCCGCGCCGCCGCCACCTCCTGCCGGAACCGCCCTCTGAACTCGGGGTCCTTGGCGAACTCCGCGTGGACGATCTTCACCGCGAGCTTCATCCCGGAAGGGCTGCGAGCCAGGTGTACGACGCCCATGCCGCCGGAGCCCAGACAGGACTCCAGGTGGTAGTGGCCGGCGTACTCCGGAAGTTCCGCTTCCGCGCCCGCTCCGGTGTTGCGCTGTGGCGCCATGGACCACCCCCGTGCTCTCGTCCGCGCGCGCGACGCACGGAGCCTAGTCGATGACTCGTACGGGACAGAGGCGGCTTGCTAGCCTCCGTGTGCGAGTTGCGTACATATGTTTCGAAGCGCGATTCCAGGGAATGAACGCGACCCCATGGCCGTCCTGAGCCATGGGTCAACGGGGGAGGTTTTCCATGGCTGTGGAGCATGTGGGAGAGATAGAGGACGTCGCGGGCGTCGACGGGGCCGAGGGCGTCCTGACCGAGACGGCGGCGGAAGCCGTCACGACGATGGCCCTGCGCTACTACGCCGTCGCCCCGGACGTCCGTCTGAACGTCCGCAGCGGTCCCGGCACCAACTACAGCATCGTCCGTGTCCTGCCCGAGGGCTCGCGCGTCCCGATCTACTGCCAGCGGCCCGGCGAGACCATCACCGGCCCCTATGGCACCTCCAATATCTGGGACAACATCAGCAACGGCGAGTACGTCTCCGACGCGTACGTGAACACGGGCAGCGACGGGTACGTCGCCTCGCGCTGCCTCTGACGACACCGGGAGCCCGCGCCCAGGGGCGTCGGCCGGGGAGAAGCCATAATCGACGCGTGAGCGACGAAACCGGCACCCCGACCACCCTCCCCGCGGGCTCCCCGCCCGAGGCGAACCCGCCCTCCGGGGCAAACCCGCGCTCCGAGGCGAACCCGCAATCCGCCGCGGGCCCGCGCCCCGAACCGATCCGCTTCTTCGGCACGACATGGCTGCACCACGACCGCGGCTACGCCCTCCGCCGGGCCGCCGTCTCCGCCGGTTCCCTCGCCGCCGCCGTCGTCTCCTGCCTGGTGCTGCGCTTCGCCTACGAGGGCCTGGCCATCGCGAACACCGGCAACCTGGTGTCGCTGCTGGTCGCGGTGATGTTCACGGTGTGCAGCGCGATGGCCTTCCGGCACACCTGGGACAGCTTCGGCAAGCGCCCGGACCCCGAACGCCAGGCCTCCCTGCGCGGTCTGCTGGCCATCGGCTTCGTCGGCTCCCTGCTCGCCTACTTCTTCCGCTCCTTCACCGAGGCGCCCGGCGAGAAGCTGCACCGCGAGGAGTACGAGACCGCCCGCGCCCAGTACCAGAAGCGCTCCGCCCGCCGCACCGGCAACCCGTCGAAGAAGCACCGCCGCGCTTGAGCGGACCCGCTGATGACCGGCCTGTGCTGGATCGGCTCCGCGCCCGACCGGTCCTGCTTGACCGGCCCCGCGCTTGACCGGCCCCGTGTCTGACTCGCCCCGCCTCTGATCGACCCCGCGTCTGATCGACCCCGCGTCTGCCCCCCGCGCCTGCCCCGCCCCATCGGCTCTCCCGGAAACCGCTCACTCCCCCTCACCCCCGTGGCCACGATGGAGGTATGCCGACTCCGCCGTCCCACACCGACCGGGCACATTCCTTCAACGCCGTCGCGGCCCAGTACGCCGCGAACCGCCCCTCCTATCCACCCGCCCTCCTCGACGCCGCCGAGGAGATCGCCGGCCGCCCCTTCGCCGGCGCCCGCGTCGCGGACATCGGCGCCGGTACCGGCATCGCGACCGCGCTCCTGCGCGAGCGCGGCGCCGAGGTCGTCGCCGTCGAGCCCGGCGAGGGCATGGCCGCCGAGTTCCGCCGCGCCCACCCGGACATCCCGCTCGTCCGGGGCGACGGCAACCGTCTCCCGCTCGCCGACTCCAGCGCGGACTTCGTCACCTACGCCCAGTCCTGGCACTGGACCTACCCCGCACGCGCCCTGCCGGAGGCCTTCCGCGTGCTGCGGCCGGGCGGCGCGCTCGCCCTCTGGTGGAACCGGGACGCCCACGACATCCCCTGGATCGCCGAACAGACCGAACGCATCCGAGGGCACTACGGCGACGGAGTGGTCGTCGCCTGGGGCACCCGCGGCCCCCGCAGCACCGCCCTGCCCGGCTTCACCGCCGCGGTCGATGCGGCCGCCGCCGGTCTCTCCCCGGACTGCGCCCGCCGGGTCGTCCGCTGGAGCCGCCGCGTCCCGGTCGACACCCACCTCGCCAACCTCGGCAGCCACTCCATCCTGCTGGTGCACGGCGAGGAACGCAGCGCCGCCTTCCTCGCCGAGGAGCGCGAGCACCTGCTGCGCCACTTCCCGGACGGGACCGTCGTAGAGGTCTACGACGTGGAACTGCTGGTCGCCACCACCCCCTGACCCCCACCACCCCCTGACCCCCACCGCACCTCTCGCCCGGCCCGCACGCCCGCACCCGACCACCGTCCCTCCCTTGACGCGTCCCATGGCCGCGAAGGATTATTCATCACGTGATGAATAATCCTTCCGGGTTGCCCGACGACCCCACCGCACCACCCCCCGACACAGGCACCACACCCGCCGTCCACGCCGACGGCCTCACCGTCGTCCGCGGCACCCGCACCGTCCTGCGAGGCCTCGACTTCACCGTCCCCCGCGGCCAGATCACCGGCCTCCTCGGCCCCTCCGGCTGCGGCAAGTCGACCCTCATCCGCTCGATCGTCGGCACCCAGGCCAAGGTCACCGGCACCCTCGACGTCCTCGGGCACCCCGCCGGCCACCCCACCCTGCGCACCCGCATCGGCTACGTCACCCAGGCTCCCTCCGTCTACGACGACCTCACCGTCCGCCAGAACCTCGACTACTTCGCCGCCGTCCTCGCCCCGGGCCGCGCCGCCGCCGCCGAACGCGACCACCACGTCACCCGGGCCATCGCCGACGTCGACCTCACCAGCCACGCCGACGCCCTCGCCGGCAACCTCTCCGGCGGCCAGCGCAGCCGCGTCTCCCTCGCCGTCGCCCTGCTCGGCACCCCCGAACTCCTCGTCCTCGACGAACCGACCGTCGGCCTCGACCCCGTACTGCGCCGCGACCTGTGGAACCTCTTCCACGACATCGCCGCCTCCCGCGGTGCCACCCTCCTCATCTCCTCCCACGTCATGGACGAGGCCGAGCGCTGTCACCGCCTGCTGCTCATGCGCGACGGCCGGATCCTCGCCGACGACACCCCCGACGCCCTGCGCACCCGCACCGGCGCCGACACCGTCGAAGCGGCCTTCCTCCACCTGGTCGACGAGGCCGCCGCGGCCGGCCGCGCGAAGGAGAACACCCGATGAGCACCACCACCCCCGCCCTCCGGCCCGCCCCCACCCGCGCCCTCAACGCCTCCCGCACCACCGCCACCGCGGCCCGCGTCCTGCGCCAACTCACCCACGACCCGCGCACGATCGCGATGATGATCCTCATCCCATGCCTGATGCTGCTCCTGCTGCGCTACGTCTTCGACGGCAGCCCTCGCACCTTCGACAACATCGGCGCCTCACTGCTCGGGATCTTCCCGCTGATCACGATGTTCCTGGTGACCTCGATCGCCACCCTGCGCGAACGCACCTCGGGCACCCTCGAACGCCTCCTCGCCATGCCCCTCGGCAAAGGCGACCTCATCGCCGGCTACGCCCTCGCCTTCGGCACCCTCGCGATCATCCAGTCGGCCCTCGCCACCGCCCTGGCCCTGTGGGCCCTCGGCCTCGACGTCACCGGCTCGCCCTGGTTGCTCCTGCTCGTCGCCCTCCTCGACGCGCTGCTCGGCACCGCCCTCGGCCTCTTCGTCTCGGCCTTCGCCGCCTCCGAGTTCCAGGCCGTCCAGTTCATGCCGGCGGTGATCTTCCCCCAGCTCCTGCTCTGCGGCCTCTTCACCCCGAGGGACGACATGCACCCGATCCTGGAAGCCATCTCCGACGTCCTGCCCATGTCGTACGCCGTCGACGGCATGAACGAGGTCCTCAAGCACACCGACATGACCGCCGCCTTCGTCCGCGACGCACTGGTCGTCGCCGGCTGCGCCCTCCTCGTCCTCACCCTCGGCGCCGCGACCCTCCGACGCCGTACGACCTGACCACCCCGGCCCTCCACCACCGTCCGCCCACCGGACACGCGCCGCCTTCCCACACCCCGGGTGCGAGGATGAGCCCGGACGACGCACACCCCGGAGGGCACCGCAGTCATGACCCAGAAAGTCGCAGTCCTCGGCACCGGCAAGATCGGCGAAGCCCTGCTCAGCGGAATGATCCGCGGCGGCTGGACCCCGGCCGACCTCCTGGTCACCGCCCGCCGCCCGGAACGAGCCGAAGAACTCCGCGCCCGCTACGGAGTCACCCCGGTCACCAACCCGGAAGCGGCCAAGACCGCCGACACCCTGATCCTCACGGTCAAACCGCAGGACATGGGCACCCTCCTCGACGAACTCGCCCCGCACGTCCCCGCCGACCGCCTGGTCATCAGCGGCGCCGCGGGCATCCCCACCTCCTTCTTCGAGGAGCGCCTCGCCGCCGGCACCCCGGTCGTCCGTGTCATGACGAACACCCCCGCCCTCGTCGACGAGGCCATGTCCGTCATCTCCGCCGGCAGCCACGCCACCGCCGACCACCTCGCCCACACCGAGGAGATCTTCGGCGCCGTCGGCAAGACGCTCCGGGTCCCCGAGTCCCAGCAGGACGCCTGCACCGCCCTCTCCGGCTCCGGCCCGGCCTACTTCTTCTACCTGGTCGAGGCCATGACCGACGCCGGCATCCTCCTCGGCCTGCCCCGCGACAAGGCCCACGACCTGATCGTCCAGTCCGCGATCGGCGCCGCGACCATGCTCCGCGACAGCGGCGAGCACCCGGTCAAGCTCCGCGAGAACGTCACCTCTCCTGCGGGCACCACCATCAACGCCATCCGCGAGCTGGAGAACCACGGCGTCCGAGCCGCCCTCATCGCCGCCCTCGAAGCCGCCCGCGACCGCAGCCGCGAACTGGCCTCCGGCAACAGCTGACCCGCCGGCCGCCGGGGGCGGTCACCTCGCCGCGTCCACGACCTCCTTGGTGTGCACCACCCGCGCGAACCCGCCCCCGTGCAGCGACACCGCCGACGCCTGCCCCACCTCGTCCGCACTCCGCCACCAGCCGAACGGCCCGGCCAGGTCGAAGGTGTACGTCGCGTCGTACGCCACCACCACGTCGTACCCCAGGTTCCCGCCCATCCGCGCGGTCGTCTCCACACACATGTTGGTCTGGATCCCGACCACCACGACCTGCGGGATCCCCGCCGTCTTCAGCCAGGCGTCCAGATCCGGCGTCCCGAGGAAGGCCGAGTTCACGGTCTTCGTGACCAGCAGCTCACCTCCGGCCCCCTTCCCACGCCGCTCCTCCACGTACTCCTTGAAGTCGTTGCCCGCGTATCCCGTCCGCAACGGCGACCCGGGCTTCACCGAGTCATGCCGCACGAAGACGACCGGCCGATCCGTCCGCTGCCAGGTGTCGATGAGCGAGGCGATGTTCTCGTCGGCTCCCGGATTGTTCCGCGGCCCCCAGAACCCGGACTCCTCGAAGCCCTTCTGCACATCGACGACCACCAGCGCTGCGTTCTTCGCGATCTCCATGCCTTCGAGCATCCCGCCCCACGACCGGCCGCCCCAGAGGTACGGAAGTCATCGATCGATGGTTTACTGCCGGCCATGCACCGCGTGGCCCTCGTCGCCTTCCCCGGCATCCGCGCCTTCGACGTCTCCGTCATCACGGAGGTCTGGGGCACCGACCGCACGGACCGCGGCGCCCCCGCCTTCGACCTCCGCCGCGTCGCCACCGACACCACCCCCATCCCCATGCGCGGCGGACTCGCCCTCACCCCCGACCGCACCCTCGCCTGGCTCAGCCGCGCCGACCTCATCCTGATCCCGGGCCTCGACGACCACCTCACCCCCGCACCCGCCCCCGTCCTCGACGCCCTGCGCCGCGCCCACGCCCGCGGCACCACCATCGCCGCCCTATGCGGCGGCGCCTTCACCCTCGCCCAGGCCCGCCTCCTCGACGGCCGCCGCGCCATCACCCACTGGAACCTCGTCGACCTCTTCCGCAGCCGACACCCCACTGTCTCCGTCGTCCCCGACGCCCTGTTCATCGAGGACGACAACCTCTGGACCGCCGCCGGCACAGCCGCCGGCATCGACCTCTGCCTCCACCTCGTCCGCCGCACCCATGGCGCCGAAGCCGCCGCCACCATCGCCCGCTCCATGGTCACGGCCCCCTTCCGCACCGGCACCCAGGCACAGTTCATCGAGCACCCCACCCCCCGAGCGGACCGCGACGCCGACACCCTCGCCGCCGTCCGCGAGCACGCCCTGCGCCACCTCCACGAACCGCTCACGGTCGCCGACCTGGCCGCCCACGCCGGCATGTCCGCGCGCACCTTCGCCCGCCACTTCACCGCGGAGACCGGCACGACCCCGCTGCGCTGGCTCCTCGACCAGCGCCTGGCCGCCGCGCAGAAACTCCTCGAACGCACCGACCTCCCCATGCCCGAGGTCGCCCGCCGCGCCGGCTTCGGCAGCGAGGTCACGATGCGCCAGCACTTCGCCTCGCGCCTCGCCACCAGCCCACGCGCCTACCGCGCCGCGTTCAGCGCCGCTCCCGCCCCCGCTCCCGTCTCCGTATCAGCGGCCGCCGGCAGCAGTCCGATCGCGCGATAAGCGGCATCCACGGTCGGCCGGGCCATCGCCCGAGCCCGTTCCGCACCATCCCGCAGCACCCCCTCCACATAGCCGGGATCCGCACACAGCTCCTTGTGCCTCTCCTGTACGGGCCTCAGAGCCTCGACCGCGGCCTCGGCGGTGTCCTTCTTCAAGGCGCCGTACGACTCATATACACCGCTCAGCGCCTCCGGGTTCCCACCCGTACACGCGGCGAGGATCTCCAGCAGATTCGCCACTCCCGGCCGCTGCTCCCGGTCGTACACGACCTCCTGCCCGCTGTCGGTGACGGCCCGCATGACCTTCCGCCGCACCGTGTCCGGCTCGTCCAGCAGATAGACGATCCCCGGCCCCACGTCGTCGCTCTTGCCCATCTTCGACGTCGGCTCCTGGAGGTTCATGACCCGCGCCGCCACCTCCGGCGACGTGGCCCGCGGCACCACGAAGGTGTGCCCGTACCGCTGGTTGAACCGCACCGCCAGATCCCGGGCCAGCTCGACGTGCTGCGTCTGGTCGTCCCCGACCGGCACCTCATCGGTCCCGTACGCCAGGATGTCCGCCGCCATCAGCACCGGATAGGTGAGCAGCGACAGCCGCACACTCCCGCCCCGGACCCGCTCCCGAGCGGCCTTCTCCTTGTACTGGATCATCCGCCGCATCTCGCCGTCGGTCGCCACGCACTCCAGCAGATACGACAGCCGCGCATGCTCGTCGACATGGCTCTGCACGAAGACCGTGCACCGCTCAGAATCCAGTCCCGAGGCCAGCAGCAGCGTGGCCGCCTGCCGACTGAGCCGCATCACCCGCGCCGGATCGTGCTCCACGGTCAGCGCGTGCAGATCCACGACGCAGAACAGCGCGTCCGCCCGGTGCTGGTCCACCGCGGCCCACCGCCGCATGGCCCCCAGGTAGTTCCCCAGCGTCAGATGCCCCGTCGGCTTGACCCCGCTGAAGACCCGCTTCATCCCTCTACCTCCTGGTCGGGACCGCCGCCTCCACCGACGACCGCCCCTCCCGGAGGGAGATACGACTACGGCCGCCGAAGCGGCGGCCGTTGAGTGCATACGTGAGCACGGCCGCCGTCAGGCGGCCCACCACAGCTGGGTGCACGTACGCGTAGTCATGGCCTCCACGATACGCCGCGGGGGTGCTCCCAGGACCGAAGTTGACACACCCCACCCCTGTCCGTAGTGTTCTCCGGGTTGTCCGACGTGAGCGTCGACTCCGGTCGGTCCCCGGACAGCCATTCCGCAAGTACCAAACCACTCTCGACGAGCAGTCGATCTGCTGTCGTGTCATTGGCGTGCGTATTCGCGAAATGAGGAATCCACGTTCGAAAGGACGCGGCCCCCGATTAGCTCGGGAGCCGGGAATCCGCTAAAGTCTCACTCGTCGGAACGGCCCAACAGCCGCGAAGACAACACCCGCTGACTGGGAGTCAGGCCCGAAAGGATCTGATAGAGTCGGAACCGCCGGAAAGGGAAACGCGGAAGCGGAAACGCCGAAGCGAGAACCTGGAAAGCACCGAGGAAATCGGATCGGAAAGATCTGATAGAGTCGGAAACGCAAGACCGAAGGGAAAAGCCCGGAGGAAAGCCCGAGAGGGTGAGTACAAAGGAAGCGTCCGTTCCTTGAGAACTCAACAGCGTGCCAAAAGTCAACGCCAGATATGTTGATA